>CAJFPF010000070.1 GCA_904398655.1 uncultured Anaerotruncus sp.
CAGGGTGTGCCGGGGCTGGTAGCCGCTGCGCACCAGCGCCCGGGCGATCCCCAACAGCATGGCCACCGCGGTGTTGTCGTCCTGGAACCCGGAAAAATAGCTGTCGTAGTGGGCGGTAAACAGGATCAGAGAGTCCGGGTCCTGGCCGGGCAGCTCCCCTACAATGTTGTAGGAGGTCTGGTCCAGCCGAACCTGGGATTTTGCGTCAAACATCAGATCCAGCTGGCCCTGGTGCATCTGGCTGCGCAGCAGGGCCGCGTCCCGCTGGGAGAGGGAGAAGGCGGGGGCATCCGCCGGACCGCAGATGTTCTGGGCGTTGAGGGCGGCAGAGTCCACTTCCCCATAGCCGTTTTGCTGGACAGCGATCACCGCAGCCGCCCCCCGCAGGTGCGCCTGGTAGACGGGATAGGAGATCCACCAGTCGTCCCGCTGATTGATATCCACCAATACCAATTTCCCAACCACATCCAGCCGGTCCAATTCGGCGGCGGTGCCCCTGCCCGCGTCCACCAGGGTGAATGGCTTCCACCCCTGGGTGTCCATCTGGGTCTGGTAACCGCCCAGTTCCAAAAGATGGCTGTTGCCATCCGCGCCAGTGAACTTCAGGCGGGCGTGGTGGAACTCCCAGGCGTCCAGGGAAAAGGGGTCCTTCCGGAGGTTTTGCAGGCCGATGGCCCGCATCTCCTCCAACAGCATTTCGCCCGTTTCAAATTCCGCCTGGGAACCGGCAGTCCGGTATCCCAGGGCGGGGTTGGTGCGGAACTGTTCCATCCGTTTGGCCAGGCGATAGGCGTAGTCCACATCGATCTGCTGCAAAAAGGACGCCCAACTGGGGGAAAACTGCTCCAAAACAATCACTCTCCGTAATATTCTGTCAAAAAGATTCAATTTTGTATACTTTTTTTGCGTTTTCGCAGGTCTGATCCAACAGTGCCTGGGGCTCGATGCCCTTCACCTGGGCCAACCGGTTGGCCACAAATTCGATCATGGAGGAGTCGCACCGGCGGCCCCGCAGGGGCTCCGGGGCCATATAGGGGCAGTCGGTCTCCACCAGCAGCCGATCCATGGGGACGGCCGCTGCCGCTTCCAGCGGTTTGCGGGCGTTCTTGAAGGTCACAGCCCCGCCAAACGCCACATACATCCCCAGATCCACGATCTCCCGGGCCATCTCCGCGCTGCCGGAAAAGCAGTGGAGGATTCCCTGGGGGCGATAGCGGCGCAACAGTGTCAAAGTGTCCTCATGGGCCTCCCGGTCGTGGATGATCACCGGCATCTGCAGGTCCCGGGCCAGACGCAGCTGGGCCTCAAACACCCGCTTTTGCACCTCCCGGGGGGAAAAATCGTAGTGGTAGTCCAAGCCGATCTCCCCAATGGCCACCACCTTTGGTTCCTTCGCCAACCGGGCCAGTGTCTCCAAGTCCCCGGATTGGAACTGTTCTGCCTGATGGGGGTGCACCCCCACGGCACAGAAGAAAAAGGGATACTTTTGGGTCAGCTCCAGGCCGCTTTGGCAGGTGGCCAGGTCGCTGGCAGCATTCACCACCGCCACCACCCCCTTCTGGGGCAGGGAGGGGAGGAGTTGATCCCGGTCGGCGTCAAACCGGCCGTCGTCATAGTGGGCATGGGTGTCGAAGATATTCTGATACATCGTGTTTCCTCCCATGGGACAGAGAAAGAGGGAGCCGCGCTCCCTCTTTCTGGTTGATTGAACTGTTACCGGACCTTGGCCCCGCAGGGGATGCTGTCATCCACAAACAGGACCTTCACATCGTTTTCGCCGGCGTCGGCCGCCAGGATCATGCCGTTGGACTCCACCCCGCAGAGGACCGCGGGCTTCAGGTTGGCCACCAGGACCAGCTTCTTGCCGATCAAATCCTCCGGCTCATACCAGGTGTGGATGCCGGAGACCACCTGACGGGGGGTGCCGGAGCCGTCGTCCAGCTCCAGCCGCAGCAGCTTTTTCGCCCGTTTCACCGGCTCACAGGCCTTGATCTGGGCCACCCGGAACTCCACCTTGGCAAAGTCCTCAATGGTGATCATGGTGGCGACCCCTTCGGGGGCCTTGGGAGCGGCAGCCTTGGGCGCTTCGGCCGCCGCAGCCTTAGCAGCTTTCTCCCGAGCCTTTTCCAGCTCCTCCAGCTCCTTGGCCAGGTCAATGCGGGGGAAGAGCACCTCGCCCTTGTGGACCTGCACCTGGGCGGGCAGCAGGCCCCACTGGCCGGCGGAGGCATAGGTGGTGGCCTCCGCGGGGGCGCCGATCTGCTGGAAGATCTTGGGAGAAGTGGAGGGCATGAAGGGGGTCAGCAGGATGCCGCAGATCCGTACACACTCCAGCAGGTTGTACAGGACGGTGGCCAGGCGGGCCCGGTTGGCCTCGTCCTTGGCCAGTACCCAGGGGGCGGTCTCGTCGATATATTTATTGGTGCGGGAGATCAGTTTGAAGATCTCCATGAGGGCATTCTGGAAGGCATAGTTCTCCATCTGGGCCTCATAGTTGGACAGGAGCGCCCGGGCGATGGAGAGCACCTCCTCGTCGATGGGCTCCGGCTGGCGCTGGGCGGGAAGGCCCTCGGGGAAATACTTCTCGGCCATGGCCACCGAACGGGAGACCAGGTTGCCCAGGTCATTGGCCAGGTCGGCGTTGATACGGGCGATCAGCCCTTCATTGGAGAACAGGCCGTCCGAGCCGAAGGGGAACTCCCGCAGCAGGAAGAACCGGATGGCGTCCACGCCATACCGATCCACCAGCACCACAGGGTCCACCACATTGCCCTTGGATTTGGACATCTTGCCCCCCTCCAAGAGCAACCAGCCATGGCCGTAGACCTTTTTGGGCAGCGGCAGGTCCAGGGCCATGAGCATGGCGGGCCAGATGATCGAATGGAACCGCATGATCTCCTTGCCCACAAAGTGCACGTCCACCGGCCAGTATTTGTCGAAGTCGTGGTATTTGTTGTTGCCATATCCCAGGGCGGTGATGTAGTTGGACAGGGCGTCCACCCACACATAGACAATGTGCCCAGGATCAAAGGTCACAGGGATGCCCCAGCTGAAGGAGGTGCGGGAGACGCACAGGTCCTCCAGGCCAGGCCGGATGAAGTTGTTGACCATCTCGTTGAGCCGGCTCTGGGGCTCCATAAAGTCGGGATGCTCCTCATAGTACTTCATCAGCGGCTCGGCGAACTGGGAGAGCCGGAAGAAGTAGGCCTCCTCCTCCGCATCGGTGACCTCCCGGCCGCAGTCGGGGCATTTGCCGTCCTTCAGCTGGCTCTCGGTCCAGAACGATTCACAGGGGGTGCAATATTTGCCCTTGTAGGTGCCCTTATAGATATAGCCCTTGTCATAGAGGGCCTTGAAGATGTGCTGGACCGACTCCACATGGTAGTCGTCGGTGGTGCGGATGAACCGGTCATTGGAGATGTTGAGCAGTTTCCACAGGTCCTTGATCCCCGCCACCACATGGTCCACATATTCTTGGGGGGTGACGCCAGCGTCCTTGGCCTTCTCCTCAATCTTTTGGCCGTGCTCATCGGTTCCGGTGAGGAACATCACATCGTAGCCCTGCATTCGTTTAAACCGCGCCATGACGTCAGCCGCCACGGTGCAGTAGCTGTGGCCGATG
>CAJFPF010000071.1 GCA_904398655.1 uncultured Anaerotruncus sp.
CTCATTATGCGCCCTCAGGCGCCGCTGGTATCATGGCCCCTACGGGGCCGTTTTTCATACCACCCGTTTTACGGGTGGTTATGATTGGCCTTGGGATGGGAAACCAAAGCGTGGAGATCCCGAAAGTGACATGTTTTAGAGCGAATTTATAAATAATGAGTGAAATATTGAAAAAATAATTGACGATTTTATGGATATGCGCTATGATAACATCAAAAAGCGGTGCGCTATTGAAGGATTGAGCGAATTTGAGGAACCATGCAAGGGGACCCGTTCGGAAGGCCCGCTGCTGCCCGGGCGTCGCAGGCTTGGAAGCTGGTTCAAGAAGGAGGAGTTTGAATGATCATCTTTGAAAACGACTATGCCGCCGGCTGCGCACCCCAAATTATGGAGCGCCTGGCGGCCACCAACCTGGAGCAGACCACCAGCTACAGCAAGGACGACTACTGCAAAAGGGCCTCCCGGCTGATTTTGGAACAGGCCCAGCTGCCGGAGGGGGAGGTCTTTTACTTTGTGGGGGGCACCATTGCCAACGCCACCGCGACCAGCTACCTGCTGCGCCCCTACCAGGGGGTGCTCTGCGCCGCCTCCGCCCACATCAACGCCCATGAGGCAGGGGCCATTGAGGAGGGGGGCCACAAGGTGATGACCATCCCCTCCGAGGACGGCAAGCTCACTCCGAAACAGGTGGAGCAGGCGGTGATGACCTACCGCAGCGACCACGCCTGGCAGCAGCTGGTGGAGCCGGGGATGGTCTATATCTCCCAGTCCACCGAGAACGGCACCGTCTACAGCAAGGCCGAGCTGGAGGGGCTGCACCAGGTCTGCCAAAAATACGGCCTGCCCCTCTATGTGGATGGGGCCCGGCTGGGCTATGGGCTGGCGGCCCCCGGCGGGGACGTGACCCTGGCCGACCTGGGGCGCCTGTGCGACATGTTCTATATTGGCGGTACCAAGCAGGGAGCCCTATTCGGGGAGGCCATGGTGATCTGCAACCCCGCCTACCGCCAGGGCTTCTCCAATATGATGCGCCACAAGGGGGGCGTCCTGGCCAAAGGGCGGCTGCTGGGGATCCAGTTTTTGACCCTGTTCGAGGATGGGCTCTACTTCCGCCTGGCCCAGTATGCCAACGGCCTGGCCATGCGCATCCGGGGGGTGCTGGAGGAGAAGGGCTGCCAGCTGCCCTATGACAACCGGACCAACCAGCAGTTTGTCCTCTGGCCGGTGGAGACCATCCGCCGGGTGGAGGAGAGCTACCAGCTCTACGACTTCGGCCCCCAGCCCTCCGGCCTGCACTTGGCCCGGTTCACCACCAGCTGGTATACCAGGGAGGAGGACGTGGACGCCCTGGTGGCCGACCTTCGCCGCTGGCTTTGATGTTTTCCGCCCGCCCTTTCGCCTGGGGCATAAAAAGGAGGCCGCAGCAATGCGGCCTCCTTTTTATGTTTTCTGGGAGGTTATTTGCAGAAGGTCTGGCGCATCCGCTCCAGGGCGTCCTGGAGGGTGGAGCGGGGGCAGGCGATGTTCAGCCGCTGGAAGCCCGCTCCGGCGGGCCCGAACATGGAGCCGGGGTTGAGCCAGAGCTTGGCCTCCTGAAGCATCCGGCGGTTGATCTCCTCCTCCGGCAGGCCCAGCCCCCGGAAGTCCAGCCACAGCAGGTAGGTGGCCTCCGGCTGGATCAGGGTGACGCCGGGCATCCTCTGGGCCACAAAGTCGCTGGCCAGGCGGATGTTTCCCTCCAAGTAGGTCTTCAGCTGCTGGTACCACTCCTCCCCCTCGTTATAGGCAGCCATGCAGGCCACAATCCCCATGACGTTGCACTCATCGTAGGCCGGGCGCTCCTTGGCCTGGGTGAACTGCTCCCGCAGCGCGGGGTTGGGGATGATGTTGTTGGCCACCTGCAGCCCCGCCAGGTTGAAGGTCTTGGAAGGGGAGATGCACAGGATGAACTGGTCCCGCAGGCAGGGGGCGGCGTTGAGCAGCACCGTGTGCCGGTTCTCCCCCCAGGTGAAGTCGCAGTGGATCTCATCGCTGACCACGATCACCCCGTGGCGGTGGCAGATCTGGCCCAGCTGCGCCAGCTCCTCCGGCGTCCAGGAGCGGCCCACCGGGTTGTGGGGGTTGCAGAAGAGCATCAGCTTGATGTGGTGTTTCTGGACCTGGGCCTCCAGGTCATCGAAGTCCATGCGGTAGCTGCCGTTTTCCAGCACCAGGTCGTTGGAGACCGGCACCCGGCCGTTGTTGACAATGACATTTTTGAAGGGGTGGTAGACCGGCTGCTGGATCAAAACCGGGTCCCCCGGCTGGGTAAACGCCCGCACCGCTGTGGCCAGGGAGTAGACGATGGTGGGGGTTTTGACCAGCCAGTCGCTCTCAAACGTGAACTGGTAGTGTTCCCTCCACCACTTTTTCACCGCCTGGACATAGGGCTCCCCCGTCTCGGTATAGCCGAAGATGCCGTGGTCCAGACGGTCGCGCATGGCCTGGATCACCGGCTGGGCGGTGGCGAACTCCATGTCCGCGATCCACATGGGGGTCACATCGTCGGGGTAGCCCCGCTTTTGGATGAAGTCGTATTTTTCCGCCATGGTGCCGGTGCGGTCGATGATTTGGTCAAAGTTATAAACCAATGTTCTCGCTCCTTTTTCATAGAATGGATGTCAGGGGTTTTCCGCGTTTTTGACTGGTTTTTGATAGGAGAGGGTGGCCACCGCACCCAAAATCAGGAGGATGCCCACAATCTGCAACAGGGAGAGGGGGTCGCGGAAGATCACCACCCCCAGGACGGTGGAGACCACCAGGTCGATGGTGGCGATCATAGCGGCCTTGCCGCTCTCCACCCGGGCCATCCCCCAGCTGTAGAGGGCGCTGGGGACAGCAGCACACAGGCACCCCAGGGCCAACAGGAGCAACAGGCACCGGGGCTCGGCCAGGGCGGGGAACGACTGGGGGAGGTGGCTGAACGGGAGGACCACCACAAACGGGAAGAGCACGCAATAGAAGGTGGCCGAATCCCCGGAACAGCCGGCCAGGATGGATTTTTTCAAAAATAGGCTGTACATGGCATAGAAGAAGCCCGCCGCCAGCCCCAACAGGATCCCCCGCAGGCCGTAGGAGGCGCCCCCGCTCTGGAGCACGCCGGTGACCAGCACGCAGCCCGCCAGGGTCATGGCCAGGGCACAGAGCTTTTGGCGGGTGAGCCGCTCCCGGAACAGGAAGATGGAAAAGATGGTGACAAAGGCCGGGGCGGTATAGGACATGGCGGCGGCAAACGACACCGCCGTCTCCTCCACCGCCATAAAATAGGTGAGGTTGTAGATGCCCGAGCCCACGCCGCCGGACAGGAACAGGAACAGCAGCTGCCTGCCGGTGACCCGGAACGCCTGGCGGTTTTTCACCAGCAGGATCAGCCCCGCCAGAATGGAGGCGATGAGCATCCGGTAGGTGGCAGTCTGAGGGGAGGTGATCCCATAGGGCTGCAAAAATTTGAAGATCGTCCCCATGCATCCCCAGAGACACCCGGAGAGCATGACAAATAGATATGCCATGTATTTCCCAAACTCCTTTCAACATACAAAAACAACGCAGAAGTTCCCCCTGCCGGGGACGCCCGCCCGGCCCTTTTGAAGGGCGAAAAAAGAAAAACACACCTTCGACATGCGAAGGTGTGCACCAAACAGGGCCCTCCACAGAAGGGGGCCTTGCCAACGGATTCAGGATTGCTTTGAAAAGACAGTACCTATTATAAAGACGAAAACTTCAATTGTCAAGCCGCTGAAGGACTTTTCCCAGGCAGGGGTCCTGGCGCAGCCGATCCAGCGCCGCCAGACCCAGGGGCGTGATCCGGGCGCCCATCCGCCCCGCCCCCTGGAGGACCAGCCCGTGGCCACTGAGCCCTGCCACCACCCGGCGGATCTCCAGATCGCTCAGGGGATGGTCCCGCTCACGCAGCCAGGCGGCGATGGCATGGCGCCCCATCCCCCGGCTGGGGACGGAGGCCAGCGCCCGCAGCACCAAAAAGTAGCTGCCCTCCTCCCCGGTGGCCTGGGCCAAAAAGCCCGAAAGCTGTTGGTCCAGATGGGGGTTGCCGGTGTCTTCCGGCTGGGGCTGGCTGGGCGCGGGGGAGGCCCCGGCCGAAGGCGCTGGAACGGTGGGCATGCTGTTGTTGGGGTGCTTCCAGCTGTGGGAGAGGGCCTGGAGGTCCTTCATATCCAGGTGGCTCCCGTCCAAAACCGACAGGTATTCCACCCAGTTGCGCAGTTCCCGTACATTGCCGTACCAGGGGTAGTTGATCAGGTACTGCTGGGCCTGGGGGGTGAGGGCGAAGACGCGGCCCTTTTGGCGGGAGAAATAGGTGAAGAGGGGGAGCACGTCCTCCGGGCGCTGGCGCAGGGGAGGGATCTCCAACGGGACCACACTGAGGCGGTAGTAGAGGTCCCGGCGGAACCGTCCCTCCTCCATCAGCTTCCACAGGTCCTGGTTGGTGGCGGCAATTACGCGGATGTCCACCGGGAAGGTGGTGTCCCCGCCGATCCGCTGGACCTCCCGCTCCTCCAGCACCCGTAGAATCCGGGCCTGGAGGCTCAAATCCATATCCCCGATCTCGTCCAAAAAGATAGTGCCGTTGTGGGCCAGCTCGAACATGCCGCTTTTGCCCCCCTTGCGGGCGCCGGTGAACGCCCCCTCCTCGTAGCCGAACAGTTCGCTCTCCAACAGCTCCCGGGGCAGGGCGGCGCAGTTGAGGGCCACAAAAGACCCCTCCCGGCGGTCGGAGGCGTTGTGGATGGCCTGGGCGAGGATCTCCTTGCCGGTGCCGCTCTCCCCGGTGATCAGGATGGTGGCGGAGGAGCGGGCATGCTTGTCCGCAGTCTTTTTCAACTCCTGCATCACCGGGCTGATGGCCACGATGTCGTCAAAGGTGCGCTTCGCGGTGTGGCCCTGCTGGCGGATCCGCCGGCGCAGCAGGCGCTGCTGGCGCTCCTTTTCTTCAAAGGCGTTGAGCTCCACCAGCGCCCCGCCTGGCAGGTCGCCCCCGGTCTGGATGGGGAGGATCCGGAAGGAGACCAGGTTGCCGTCCAGGTTCACAATCTGCACGCTGGAGTCCTCCTGGATGGAGGAGAACTCCTGGGTAAGCTGGCAGGGGAGCAGCTGGCTGATGTGCTGGCCTGGATGGCGGCCCAAAATCTGCTCCGCTTTGCGGTTGCAGCTCTGGAGCAGGCCGGTCCGGTCCAGGACGATCACCCCCTCGTCCAACTTGTCCATCAGGGAGAGGAAGACGCTGCTGGTGGCGGTGGTCCGGTCCAACAGATAGGCCAGACTGTTGCGGAAGGAGCAGACCTCCTCCAAGTAGTCCAGAAACGCCCGCCGTTTCAATGTGTGCTCCAACCCCAGATAGACGGCGATCTCGGTGAGGGTCTGGGGGTCGATCACCCGTTGGCCGATGTCCACCACCGTCTGGATATAGTCGGGCACAGAGCGGGTCTCCCCGGGGGTGATGGCCAGGGCCGGCTGGGGTTCCACCGTGATGGAGGCGCGGGTATAGGGGTGGTAGTCCAGGTGGGTGAGGCCCACCGTCTGGAAGTTGACGATGGTTTCGATGGTGGAGGTGTCGTTGTCGTTCACCACCAGCACCCGGGTGCCGGCGGGGATGGCGCGGATGCGGTCAAACTGCTCCTTGGTGATGGTGGTGGCCAGGTTGACCACGGGGGTGTTGGGGTCGATGAACTGGCGGGCGGCATAGTAGACGATCGACTGGCTCACCAGGATCAGGTCCGCGCTCACCGGGCCGCGGATGGGCTCCCCCACGCCCCCGTAGATCTCGGTCTCAACCTCATCGCCGAAAATCCGGTGGAGGATACCGCTCATATAGGGCCCCCAGGGGGGAGAGAAGGAAAAGATTCCGATTTTTGGACGCATAACTGCACCTTTCTAAAGCTTGTTGGTCTTTGTTGTTTGTTGCTGGTAATATTTTAGACGATTTTGGTAGAAAAATCAAGGGGATCATTTTCTATGTATTTTAAAAAAGTTTAGAAAGAGTTAACAAAGTGTTCCCGGATGGCTTTGTCGTATATCGCTAAAGAAATCACAAAGTGCAACAAAAATAGAAAAATTGGCACGGTTTGGCCCGGAACTTGCTCTTTATATTAGCGCATCTTTTGGAAGAGAGACGCACCGGAACACAAAATGGACCGGGAGAGACCAGAGGGGGAGGCACTGATCCTGGAAGGGGGCGGCCGGATAGACGACCGATCTCTGTCCACTTTCATCTTTCCACAGATCTAACGGTTCACCGTCCTTGTGCGGGCGCCCCGCTCCGGCTTCCCTGTGAGGAGCGCCCGGCGCTGGGGCCATCCCGGGATGATGGATGTCTCTGCGGACATGGAGGGTGCCGGCGGTTTCACGCGTAGTTTAGGGGGGTTCGATACATAGGCGCTTGAACGCTGGAGCGTGTGCGGTTTTCGATTGCTTTTGAACAGACGAAAGACGGTTTTTTGTACAAAGCTGGAAAGGATGAAGACAATGGCAGAATACGGATTTGAGACAAAGCTGCTTCATGAGGGTGCCCGGGTGGAACGCCTGGCCACCGACCCGGAGACGGTGCCGGTCTATATGACCACCGCCTTCCATGTGGATGACCTGGACGCCCTGGAAGCCCGGTACGCGGTGAAGGGCTTCTGCTATAACCGCAGCGACAACCCCAACCGGGTGGCCCTGGCCGACCTGATGACCAGCCTGGAGGAGGGCGAGTTTTCCATCGCCACCAACTGCGGCATGTCCGCCATCTCCATCGTGATGCTGTCCATGCTCTCCCAGGGGGACCACATCCTGGCGGATAAGACCCTCTATGGCGAGACGGTGACCCTGTTCGACCTGATGGGCAAATTTGGGATCTCGGTGAGCTACGCCGATTTCACCGACCTGGAAAAGGTGAAGGCCGCTGTCCGCCCGGAGACCAAGGTGTTCTACACCGAGACCATCTCCAACCCCATGATCACCGTGGTGGATATCCCCGCCATTGCCCAGCTGGCCCATGAGCACGGCTGCAACCTGGTGGTGGACAACACCTTCACCGGCCCTGTGGCCATCAAGCCCCTGAAGCTGGGGGCCGACGTGGTCATCAACAGCCTGACCAAATTCGCCAACGGCCACAGCGACGTGCTCTGCGGCTCCGCCACCGGCCGGATGGATCTGATCCAGCAGGCCCGCAGCTTCGCGGTGCTCCATGGCGGCGTGGCCGACCCCATGTCCGCCTGGCTGTGCCAGCGGGGGATGCGCACCATGAGCCTGCGGGTGCGCCAGCAGGCCCGCAACGCCGAACAGCTGGCCGCCGCCCTCTCCAAGCACCCCCATGTGAAGAAGGTGCTCCACCCCAGCCTGCCCAGCCACCCCCAGCACGAGCTGGCCCAGCGGCTGTACACCAACGGGATCACCACCGCCATGATGGGCATCGAGGTCCCCTCCGACCGGGAGAAGATCAACGCCTTCATGCGCAGCCTCAAGGTGGTCAACTACGCCATGACCCTGGGCGGCATCCGTACCACCATCGCCCACCCCTGCACCTCCTCCCACCACGGCCTGCCCCAGGAGGTCCTGGATGACATCGGCATCACCTTTGGATTGATCCGTGTGTCGGTAGGTTTGGAGAATGTGGAGGACCTGATCGCCGACTTTGAGCAGGCGCTGAAGGTGTTTGATTGAGTTTCATTGATTCGTGTTATCAAAAATTCTGATAGCTAGTTTGCTAAAAAAGTTTTGACTAATCGGTCAGAAAGTGGTACAATAGGCACAAACTTTGAACGAGAAAAGACGTCTTTTCTCAGATCTCCCGCCATTTCGGCGGGAGATCTGAGCGTCTAACAAGTGCCTGTTGTGCCCTTCTCAAAAAGCGGAGGCAGACCGAAAGGCACTTGGCAATTTTCCCCTGTAGCTCCCCCGAAAGGGGTTGGGACGAACCCGCGGCGTATTTTTGCGCATGTTCTTTGTCTTGAAGGAGGTATTGGCGCGGCGGACGGTTCCCATATAGCCGGAAAGAAACTGGTGGAGCGTAAAAATGAAGGGAGAGTGTCCAAGTGAAAAAATTATTGGCAACCGTATTGTGTGGAGCAATGCTGCTCAGCCTGGCCGCCTGTGGCGGCAGCGGGGGCAGCACTTCCGAAGCCGCTTCCGGCGGGTCCGCCTCCAGCGGCGCTTCCAGTGACACCCTGCGGGTAATCAACCAGCAGGACCCAGGCACCTTTGACCCGGCGGGCGTGGACGACCAGTCCTATTTCCAGGTGGTCCGCCAGATCTATGAGCCCCTGTTTAAACTCAACAACGACGGCACCGTGGAAAACTGGCTGTGTGAAGAATACAGCTATGACGACGACACCCATCTGCGGATCACCCTGCGGGACGTGCAGTTCAGCAACGGAGACCCGCTGACCGCCGAGGATGTGCTTTGGAGCTTGCAGCGGATCCGGGACGAGACCCTGCCCGCCATCTCCGCCATCCAGGGCATCAACTTTGAAGAGAGCCAGGTGGTGGATGACAAGACCCTGGTGATCGCCACCGACGGCCCCCAGGCGACCCTGATCTCCCGTCTGGCCTATCCCGGCACCGGCGTTGCCAGCAAGGCGGCCTATGACGCCGCCAGCGGCGACTGGCTGAACGGCGCGGCCATCGGCACCGGCCCCTATGCCTTGAAGGAGTACATTGCCGGAGACCGCACCGAGTATGTGGCCAATGAGAACTACTGGCGGGAGGGCGAGCCTGCAATCCCCAACCTGCAGATGCGCCACATCACCGACGACACCACCCGTTCCACCGAAGCGCGGGCGATGGGCGCGGATATCATCTACAACATCAACAGCCGTGAGATCGACGCTGTGGACGCTGTGGACGGCATCCACACCATCGAGGAGCTGGGTACCAACACCACCTACCTGATGCTCAACTCCAAGATGGCCCCCCTGGATGACCCCGCGGTCCGTGAGGCGGTCACCTACGCCATCAACGTCCAGCAGACGGTGGATTTGATCTATGGCGACTTCGGCTCCGCCGGCAGCGGCATGGTGGCCCCTGGCGTTTTGGGTTACGACGAGAACTCCTTCCAGGAGCACTATGGCCACGGCTATGACCCCGAGAAAGCGAAACAGCTGCTGGCCGACGCCGGCTATCCCGACGGTATTGAGCTGACCATGCTCACCGATATCGGCGACTCCACCCGTAACGACATCGCTGAGGCGTTCCAGGCCCAGATGGCCTCCGCGGGCATCACCCTGAACATCACCATGCTGGAGAACGTGGTTCTCTATAACCGGGTGGCCCAGGGCGACCAGCACCACATGGTGCTCTACGGCCTGACCTGCTCCAACTTTGAGGCGGACGGCCTGCTGAACCAGATCCTGCCCGGCTCCTCCAACTCCAAGATGACCGGATTTGACGACCCTGAGTTCGTGAATCTGATCAACATCGGCGCCTCCACCATGGACCGCACCGAGCGGGAGCAGGCCTGGAAGAACGCCCTCGACTACCTGGCAGAGGCAAACGTGATGATCCCCGTCTGGCACAAAGCGCTGGTTGCCGCCGTGGGCGACAATGTGGAGGGCTTTGAGCTCTGCCGCGACTATGAGGAGCACTACCTCCAGACAGTGACGTTGAACTAAGGCTTCTGGCCCTCTTTGTGCCGCTTCGGCCGGGGCTGGAAGAAGTAGCATAAAAGAGGGCTTTGACCGGTTTTCGATCTGTCGCGCGGCCGAAGCCCTTTGGGGAACGGCCGCGCGCGGCGGGAACCGGCGAATATCCAAGGAAGCAGAAAGGGAGAAAATGCGTGAAAAAACTCTGGTCTGTTATCCTATGCGGAGCGATGGTTCTGAGCCTGGCTGCCTGCGGCGGCGGAACTTCCTCCAACACAGCTGCCTCCGGGGGCAGTGAAGCCTCAACCGCCAGCGATACCCTGCGTGTTGTGATTAGCCAGGACCCGGGCACTTTGGAGCCTGGAAAGATCAACACCCAGACCTATTTCCAGGTGGTTCGCCAGATCTATGAGCCCTTGTTCACCTTTATGCCGGACGGCACCTTGGAAAACTGGCTGTGCGAGAGCTACGAGTACGAAGACGATACCCATCTTTTGATTCACCTGCGTGAGGGTGTGACATTCAGCGATGGAACCCCCCTCACCGCGGAGGACGTGCTTTGGAGCCTGAAACGGATCGTGGACCAAAGCCTTCCTCCCATTGCCTACATCATCGACATCGACTTTGAGCAGTCGGAAGTGGTGGATGAAAACACCGTGCGCCTGGTTACCGTTCGCCCGGCGGCCACCCTGCTCAAACGGCTGGCCTTCCCCGGGTTGGGCATTGCCAGCAAGGCGGCCTATGAGAACGGCACCCAGAACTGGCTGGGCGACGCAGTAGTGGGTACCGGCCCCTACAAGCTGAAGGACTACATGGCTGGCGACCGGCTGGAGCTCACCGCCAACGAAAATTATTGGCGGGAGGGCGAGCCCGCGACCCCCAACCTTCAACTGCGGTTCATCAAAGACGACACCTCCCGCTCCACCGAGGCCAAGGCCAAGGGCGCGGATATTGTGATCACTTTGAACCACCGGGAGCTGGAAGCCGTGGATGCGGTGGATGGGATGCACGTGGTCACTGTTCCCTCCACCAACAGCGTCTACCTGATGCTTAACTCCAAGAAGGCGCCTTTGGACGATCCGGCGGTGCGCGAAGCGTTCACCTATGGCATCAACCTGCAGCAGACGGCCGAATTGGTGTACGGAGATTTCGGGTCGGCCCCCAGCGGCATGATTGCCCCCATTGTCTTTGGCAACAACCCTGACAGCTTCGCAGAGTATTGGGCCCACGGCTATGACCCGGAGACCGCAAAGCAGATGCTGGCGGATGCGGGCTATCCCGACGGCATCGAGCTGGAAATCCTGGTAGAGACCGGAGACACCGCCCGCAACGAGATGGCCCAGGCCTTCCAGGCCCAGCTGGCCCCCGCGGGCATCACTTTGAACATCACCCAGCTGGACCCGGTGGTCCTCTATGACCGGGTCAACGCCCAAAACCAGCACGACCTGGTGCTCAGCGGCCTGACCTGTTCCGACTATGAGGCGGACAATTTCCTCAATCAGCTGCTGCCCGGTTCCAACAACATCAAGATGACCAACTTTGACGACCCCACCTTCATCGAAATGATTGAACAGGGCGCCACTGTCATGGATGAGGCGGAGCGGGAGAAGGCCTGGCAGGCCACTTTGGACTACCTGATGGAAGCCAATGTGATGATCCCTGTGTGGCACAAGGACCTGAACGCCGCTGTGGCGGACAATGTGGAGGGCTTCGAGCTTTCCCCCGCCTTTGAGGAACACTATTACCAGTTCGCGAAGGTGAACTGAGGCGACCCCGTTCCGGGTAGCCAAAGCAATCCCAAGTTTGCGGCCGGTTTGGACGCATCCCGTAAGATTGTGCAATTTATCAGCAACCGCTCCACGGCAAGGACGCCTGCCTTGCCGTGGAGTGGGTCCCGGGTTGCCGGGAGCAACCGCAAATCTGAGACAAGAAGTTTTGCAGAACATCCATTCCCGCTCACAGCTGTGAGCGCAGGCGCGCCTGACCCGACTCGCGGGCTTATGGCGGCGCCCCATGGAAGGAGGGACCGGGCAGGACGAGGGTTTCCCCCGGCTTTGGCTGTGCCCTCCCCATGGCTTTACCATTGCCTATCCCCCCCCATTCGGGGGTTAGGGGCCAGCTGCGGGGTCCTTTTTTATCCGCAGCGGGGGGAAGTCCCGGGCCGGCGTAAAAGCAGTGCGCAGGCCGACAGGGACGGGCGATCTGGGATCGCCCAGCCAGCATTGGATGCTGGGAAAAAATTTTTTATTCTCGAAAGGAGATCCAAAAAGAATGAAGAAACTGCTGACAATGTTGCTGTGCGGCGCCATGGTGTTGAGCCTGGCTGCCTGCGGAGGCGGAGATGAGGGTGCTGCCTCCGGTGGGTCCACAGCAGGCGGGGAGGCTTCCGCGACCTCCAGCGATACCCTGACGGTAGCGGTTCCCATGGACCCCGGCACTCTGGAGCCTGGGCGCGTGAACGAGCAGGCGTTCTATGCAGTGGTTCATCAGATCTATGAGCCTCTGTTTATTCTGGACACCGATGGCCAGCTGCAAAACTGGCTGTGCGAGAGCTATGAGTATGAGGATGACACCCATCTGTTGATCCATCTGCGCGAGGGCGTGAAGTTCAGCGACGGCACTCCGCTGACCGCCAACGATGTGCTCTGGAGCTTCCAGCGGATTATTGACAACAGCCTGCCGCCCATCTCCCAGATCATTGACCTGGATATGGCGAGCTGCGAGGTTGTGGATGACAACACCCTGCGTTTGGTGACCACCGCCCCGGCGGGCACCCTGCTCAAACGCCTGGCCTATCCCGGCCTGGGCATTGCCAGCAAGGCGGCCTATGACGCTGCGGAAGGGGACTGGATGAACGGCGCCGCCATCGGCACCGGCCCCTACGCGGTGAAGGAGTATGTGGCAGGCGACCGTCTGGATATGGTTGCCAACGAGAACTACTGGCGCGAGGGCGAGCCCGCGACCCCCAACCTGCGGCTACGGTTTGTCAGCGACTCCACCACTCGTTCCACCGAGGCCAAGGCTAAGGGCGCGGATATCATCATCAACGTGAACTCCCGTGAGGAAGAGGCGATTGCGGCCGTTGAGGGCGTGGAGGTTATCAAAACCCCTGCCACCAACACCCTCTACCTGATGATGAACACCGCTGTGGAGCCTCTGAACGACCCCAAGGTGCGTGAGGCGATCACCTACGCCATCAACATCCCCCAGACCGTTGAGCTGGCCTATGGCAACCTGGGGACTCCTGCCAGCGGCATGGTGGCCCCCGGCGTTCTGGGCTATGACGAGAATATGTTCAATGAACACTTCGGCCATGGCTATGACCCTGAGAAGGCCAAACAGATGCTGGCCGACGCGGGCTATCCCGACGGCATCGACCTGGAGATTCTGACCGAGACAGGTGACGCCACCCGGCATGACATCTGCGAGGCATTCCAGGCCCAGATGGCCTCCGCGGGCATCAACCTGACCGTGACCGAGCTGGACTCGGTGGTGCTCTATGACCGGACCAACCAGGGCGACCAGCACCAGCTGGTAATTTACGGCCTGACCTGCTCCGACTATGAGGCGGACGCCATGCTGAACCAGATCCTGCCCGGCTCCTCCAACATCAAGATGACCAATTTTGATGACGAGACCTTCATCAACATGATCACCGAGGGCGGCACCATCCTGGACGAGGCCGAGCGTGAGCAGGCCTGGAAGGATACCTTGGAGTATCTGGCCGATGCGTATTGTATGATCCCGCTGTGGCACAAGGAGCTCATCAGTGCCCAGATGGATTATGTGGAGGGCTTCGAGATGTCTCCAGCATTCGAGGAGCACTTCTATCAGTGGACCACCGTCAACAAGTGATCCGCTGAGTCCCCATAAGGGCTTCTCATTCTGAGCTCTCCTGGGGAGAAATTGTTTAGCCTATCCCCCCCGATGGGGGTTTAGGGTTGGCTGCAGACCCTTAATTTCTGTAGCGAAGGAGCAGCGCTTTCCGCCCGGGCCTCTGTTGAAGTGCGCAGGGCCTGGGCAGGAGGGGCTCCCTGCCCCTGGCGGAAGCCGGGAAGCAATTTCTTGAAAGGAGAGCGAAGAATGAAAAGACTATTGACAATGCTGCTTTGCGGGGCAATGGTGTTGAGCCTGGCCGCCTGCGGCGGCGGAAGCGAGAGCACTGCCTCCGGAGGAGCCGCTTCCGGCGGCGCGGAGGGTGAGGCCTCCACAACGAGCAGCGACACTCTGACGGTAGTAGTCCCCATGGACCCCGGCACGCTGGAGCCCGCGCGTATTAACGAGCAGGCGTTCTATGATGTGATCCATCACATCTATGAGCCCTTGTTCATCCTGGACACCGATGGCCAGCTGCAGAACTGGCTGTGTGAGAGCTATGAATATCAGGACGATACCCACCTGGTGATCCACCTGCGTGAGGGCGTGAAGTTCAGCGATGGTACTCCCCTCACCGCGAACGACGTGCTTTGGAGCTTCCAGCGCATTGTAGAAAACAGCTTGCCGCCCATCTCCCAGATCATGGATCTGGACATCGCCAACTGCGAAGTGGTGGACGACAACACCCTGATTTTGGCCACTGTCCGTCCGGCGGGCACCCTGATCAAGCGCCTGGCCTATCCCGGCCTGGGCGTCGCCAGCAAGGCGGCCTATGACGCCGCCGGCGGCGACTGGATGAACGGCGCTGCCATCGGCACCGGCCCCTATGCGGTGAAAGAGTATGTAGCGGGTGACCGTCTGGACATGATCGCCAACGAGAACTACTGGCGTGAAGGCGAGCCCGCGACCCCCAATCTGCGGCTCCGCTTCGTGAGCGATATGACCAGCCGTTCCACCGAGGCCAAGGCCAAGGGCGCGGATATCATCATCAATGTGAACCCCCGTGAGGAGGAATCCATCGCAGCTGTGGAGGGCGTGGAGGTTATCAAAGCCCCTGCCACAAACACCGTCTACTTGATGATGAACACCAAGGTTGCCCCGTTGGACGATCCGGCGGTGCGTGAGGCGATTACCTACGCCATCAACATCCCCCAGACCATCGAACTGGCCTATGGCAACCTGGGCACCCCGGCCAGCGGCATGGTGGCCCCCGGCGTTCTGGGCTATGACGAGAACATGTTCAACGAGCACTTCGGCCATGGCTATGACCCGGAGACTGCCAAACAGATGCTGGCTGACGCGGGCTATCCCGATGGCATTGAACTGGAGGTTCTGGTGGAAACCGGCGACTCCACCCGCCATGACATTGTAGAGGCGTTCCAGGCCCAGATGGCCCCGGCGGGCATCAATCTGACCATCACCGAGCTGGACTCCGTGGTGCTCTATGACCGGACCAACCAGGGCGACCAGCACCAGCTGGTGCTCAGCGGTCTGACCTGCTCCGACTATGAGGCGGACTCCTTCCTGAATCAGATCCTGCCCGGCTCCTCCAACATCAAGATGACCAACTTTGACGACCCCACCTTCATCAGCATGATCGAGGAGAGCGGCACCATCCTGGACGAGGCTGAGCGTGAACAGGCCTGGAAGGACACCCTGGAGTATCTGGCGGAATCCAACTGCATGATCCCGCTGTGGCACAAGGAGCTTATCAGCGCCCAGATGGACTATGTGGAAGGCTTTGAGATGTCTCCTGCCTTCGAGGAGCATTTCTATCAGTGGACCACCGTCAACAAATAAGCATACAGCCCTTGTAAGCGCAAAAACCCCTATTTTCCAATTTCCGTGTGGAACGGTTGGCCAAGTTACCGGGGGAGAGCGGGCAGCACTTCGCCCGCCCCACCCCCGGCTTTCCCCAGCCAAGGCGGGAAAATTGGAAATATTTAACAGTTTATCCCATAATCGGGGAAAGGACTAAACCGAAAAGGTTTTTTGGGTATTGCTATGGCATCATACGTTATTAGACGACTCATTTATTTGGTCCTTACGTTGCTGGCCACCATCGTCCTGATCTTTACACTCATGGAGTTTGTCCCCGGCGACCCCGCCCAGGCCATTCTGGGACCCACCGCCACCGAGGAGACGATCGCACAGGTCCATGAGCAGCTGGGGCTGGACGACCCCTATCTGGTGCGTTTGGGCGACTACATCCTGGGCCTGCTTCGGGGCGACCTGGGGGAATCTTATAAGACCGGCCAGCCGGTGTTTGATGAGCTGATGGCCCGGTTCCCGGTCACCTTGAAGATCACCGTCTTTGCGGTCATCATCGGCAGTATTTTGGGTATTATTGCAGGTGTGGTTTCCGCGGTCAAACAGTACTCGATCTTCGACCGCGTACTCACTGCCATCTCCCTGTTCGGCGCGTCGGCGCCCTCCTTCTGGCTGGCAATGCTGTTCGTTTTAATATTCTCCCTGAACTTGGGATGGTTGCCCGCCACCGGAAGCTACGGATTTAAATACTGGATCCTGCCCATCGGCACCCTGGGCCTGCAGTGCTCGGCCAGTATCACCCGTATGACCCGTTCCTCCATGCTGGAGGTTA
>CAJFPF010000072.1 GCA_904398655.1 uncultured Anaerotruncus sp.
CGTGGTGGGATGCCGTATTATTGACTCCCCGCGGGAACGGCTGATTGCCATCTTGACAAATAGTTTTGTTCCCTGTAACGGCCGTTTGCCGCCATTGGTACAATGGCAACTTTTTTCATATGAGAAGAAGGTGCAGAATGACCTGAGTCGTTCTGCACCTTCTTCGGCTTTAATACCAGTGATTTGGATTTCTCAATAATTCCATTATGTGTTCCAAGACGGTCGCTTCTTGAGCGGGGGAGAGGGGAAGTGACAAAAGTTGACGCTCTACCCCCTCCGTTAAAAGGGAATTCACCTGCCTTTGGATTTCTCCTGGATCTGAAAAAGGAATCCATTGTATCTGTATCCGGCGTGCCAGATTCTTTTTCATAGGCTTCCCTCCTAAGGAGGTATATGCCGGAGAATCCCCTACTATACGGCAAAGCGAGAATGGTTCATGTTCCCTCTTGGACCAGATCTTTTTCCACGGGCAGGATGATCCGCTCATAGCGATCAATTTTCAGATTTAGCCGATCCAAGGTCTGCTGCATCTCCTCCATCCGTTCCAATAATTGATCCCGCTGCTCCATCAGGATTTGTTTACGGGCTTCAATGGTGCTGTCTCCCTGCTGAAAGAGGGCCACATATTCGATGAGCGCTTCTACAGGGATTCCTGCGCTCCGCATACATTTGATGAATTTTACCCAATTCAGATCCGTTTCGCCATAGTTGCGGATACCGCTTTTGTTGCGAGGAACTTTGGGAATCAACCCAATTCTCTCATAGTACCGCAGTGTGTCAATAGAGAGATCCAGTTTTTTGCTGACTTCAGCGATAGTCATGAAATTGCCTCACTTTCAAACACATTGAACGTCAGAATGGTTCATTCCTAGAATACCCCCTTGAGTCCACTCTATGTCAACCCTTTTCGCAATTTTTTTACAAATAAAATATGCGCTTGTCCCTCGGTCTGGTGGGTATGCCGGTTCCATAGAATCTACTGGGGGGATTCCATGCGTATTTTCATCTATAGCAGGAAGTCTGTTTTTAGCGGAAAAGGAGACTCGGTGGAAAACCAAGTGGAGCTCTGCCGCCGATACGCCGCCGAGCATCTGGAAGAGGGGGCAGGGGCAGAGGTGGTTATCTATGAGGATGAAGGCTTTTCGGGGAAAGATCTCTGCCGTCCCCAGTTCCAGCGGATGCTGGAGGACTCCAGACGCCGGCCCCCCGATTATATCCTTTGCTATCGTTTGGATCGGATCAGCCGCAGTGTAGGGGACTTCGCCCCTTTGGTGGAGGATTTAATCCGGCGGGGCATTGGATTTGTGAGCATCAAAGAGCAGTTTGACACCTCCACTCCCATGGGCAAAGCGATGATGTATATCGCCAGCGTATTCGCCCAACTGGAGCGGGAGACAATTGCCGAACGGGTGCGGGATAACATGTTGCTGCTGGCCCGCACCGGCCGCTGGTTGGGCGGGGAACCGCCCACTGGTTTTTCCACAAAACGGGAGATGTCCCAGACTTCGGACGGAAAGCGGAAAAGCCTTTGCCGGTTGCAATGGAACCCTCAAGAGATGCCAATTGCCCAGCAAATCTACACCCAGTTCCAGAAGATACATTCTCTATCAGCTGTAAAAGCCGCTTTGGAGGAAAAAGGGATTTCCTCCCGGAACGGCCGTCCGTTCTCCGCCCAAGGGATCCGCTCGGTGCTCACCAATCCGGTCTATTGCGTCGCAGATCGGTATGCAAGGGACTATTTTTTATCTCAAGGAGCGCAGATTTGTTTTTCAGAACAGGAGTGCTCTGATGAAAATGGGCTTTTGGTATATAACAAACGGGGACAACACTCCTCTAAAAGTTTGGAATCAGGAAAATCCAGCTGGATTGTTGCAAAGGGGAAACATCGCGGCATCATCAGTGGACGAGATTGGGTGGAGCTTCAGAGGGCCTTGGAGCACAAACCTGGGATCACTGCCCCAAAAGGTGGGAATCATCGCGCACTGTTGTCCGGATTGCTATATTGCCGGAGATGTGGGGAAAGGATGCTTGCAAAACCGCGCACCTGCGGGGGTCAATTCGACTATATCTGTGCCGGCAAACTGGAAAGGGGGGTCCATGCCTGTTCCTGCCAAAACCTCAATGGCTCGGAAACGGATGGCCAAATCATCCACTTCCTCCAGGAGCATCTGCACCTGCATGCGGGGATAGCGGAACGATTGCAGCCCTTGGCCCGCCAGCTAAAAGAGAAATCCTACTCCCCAAGGTCGGCCGCCCTTCAAGAGGCGTTAGACACAGTGGAAGGAGAGCTGAACCATTTAGCGGAACTCCTATCCCGGAAGGAACTCGCTCCACCTCTGTTTCAGCGATTGAATCAGCGTGCAGAGGATTTGGAACGGAATCGACAGGCGATCATCAAGGATCAAGAACAGTTGCAGATGAAGCAACCGCTTTTTTCTGATCCGAAGGAGATCGCCCAGGAGCTGTTACGCCCGGAAAAGTTGCTGGATGTACTCACCCTGCAGGAGAAACAGATTTTGGCGCGGCTGTTGATCCAGCGGATTTGGTGGGACGGCGAGACACTGCAGCTATGCTGCAATTCCGGCGGGCCTCTATATGACAGAGTCGCCCTGTAATGGATTCTTCCTCTAAAAACATTCTTATCAGAGGCGATCAGTCCAGCTTTTGAAGCTGAAGGGTGGCAATGCCGGTGGGATTGGGGGCTCCAGTCACCAAATCCTGGGGACCGGGGAAGAGCAGCGGGAATCCTTGCTCCCCATGCCGCCGGTATCCCTGGGCCATCCCCTCTTCCACCCAGACATTTTCCACCTTTCCGGTCACCATGGCGGTGATTCCAGCGCCGCTGAGATCCTGGACACTGTGGAGGGAGCATTCCATATTTAGAAACGCCTCCCGGATGGCTGGGGCATGGATCTTCCGGCAGGGGCCGGCTGAAAATTCCCCAACTTGGAATTCATCCGTCTCCACTTCGTTTTGATGGATGGTGGCAACGAGTCGGTCGTAATAGGAAAGGGATAGGAAATTGAGGCAAAAACATCCCTCTCGGAGGATGTTGGCGTAGGTATGGGTATGTTGATAGAGGCACCCCATCACCGCAAAAAAGGCAGTTCGGTCACCGTGGAAACAGCTCCACGCATGGAGACAGACATTGGGTTTCCCATTTGCTTTATAGGTGGTGATTGCAAATAGAACCTGGGGGATGGCGCAGGTAGTCTCCAAATGGGAAAATAGCTGGAACTCCTCTGGGTAGGCAGGTTGGAAATAGCGGGGAAATTCTGTGCCGATTTCAAACTTCATCACCATTCACCTCACAAAATGGGGGCAATTGCTCCTCCTCGTTCCCAGTGTAACACAAAAGTCGATGATTGCCCATAAAAAGAGGCATCCATTGGTTGGATCAAATTTGCAGGATCCCTATGGCGGGTTCCCGGCGTTGATTGCAATTTTGAGCATCTTTTTTGCGGGGGCTGCCGGGGATTGGGAAAGTGTACTTTCAGCACTGATGCTCACC
>CAJFPF010000073.1 GCA_904398655.1 uncultured Anaerotruncus sp.
CAAGGAAGTGCGTTCCATGACCGAGAAGATGATCACCACGGCCAAGACAAACGATCTCCACTCCAAGCGTCAGGTGTTCGCCTTCGTAACGAAGGAGGATGTGGCGAAGAAGCTCTTTGACGAGATCGCCCCCAAGTATCAGGATACCAAGGGCGGCTACACCAGAATCGTCAAGGTCGGACCTCGCCGCGGCGACGCTGCGGAGATGGCCATCATTGAACTGGTCTGATCCCATCTGATCAAAACACCAAGGCGGCCCCTCCCATCCGGGAGGGGCCGCCTTTCTCTATAGATGGCTTATTCCAGCGCCTCCGGGGCCTCCCGCAGGACGCTGTCCTCCAGCCAGAGCGCCCGCCCGCCCACCGACCGGGCCAGCTGCCGGTCATGGGTGATCACCAGCAGGGTCCCCGCCCACTGGCTCAACAGCCCCTCCAGCGCCTGGACGGTGTAGAGGTCCAGGTGGTTGGTGGGTTCGTCCAACAGCAAAAAGTTGTAGTCGCCGGCCAGCAGTTGGGCGAAGGACGCCTTGGCCCGCTCCCCGCCGGAGAGGAGCCTCACCGGCTTTAGGGCCGCGTTGCCGGCCAGCCCCAGATTGGCCAGGATGGTGCGTACCTGGCTTTCGGGCAGGGAGGAGTTGGCACGGGCGTTCTCCAGGACGGTGCGGGCGGGGTCCAGCTGCTCGTGGCCCTGGGCGAAATAGCCCACCTGCAGGCCGGGCGCCCAGCGCACCCCCGGCGCCTGTTCCCAGATGCATCTGGCCAGGGTGGATTTACCCGCCCCGTTTTTGCCCAAAAGCACCGTGCGGCTGCCGGCGGCCAGGGTGAAGGAGAGCCCTTGGAGGACCGCACGCCCGCCATAGGAGGCGTCCAGGCCCTCCACCCGCAGCGCGGTGGCGGAGACAAGGGGGCGGAAGGCCCCCAGGGCCATCCGTACCTGTGGCAGGCCGGAGGGCCGATGCACCTCCTCCAACCGCTGGGCCCGTCCGCCCAGGACAGCCGCCTGCCGGGCCATCCTTCCCTGGGGAACGGCCGCGTCCCCCTTGTGGAGCCGGGCCTCACTGTTGCCCATCCGCTTCGGGGCCTTGCGCAGCCTCTGGGCCTGTTGGGCCAACCGGCGCGCCTCCCTCTCCAGGCGGGCTTTTTCCCCCCGGTATTGGTCATAGGCGGCCTGTTGGGAGGCCCGCTCCTGCTCCCGCTGGGCCAGCCACTGGGTATAATGCCCGGGAAATACCCGCAATTGTCCCTCCGCCAGCTCCCAGATGGTGGAACAACAGTCCTCCAAAAGGGCCTGGTCGTGGGAGATCAGCACCACCGCCCCCCGATAGTGGCGAAGGAGCTGCCGGAAGAGGGAGATCCCCTCCAAATCCAGGCTGGTGGTGGGCTCATCCGCCAAAAGAAGCGGGGCATCCTGGGAAAAGGCGGCGGCCAGGGCCAGCCGGGTCTGTTCCCCGCCGCTGGCCGGCGCCTCCCGTCCCAACCCCACCATTCGCAACAGCCGGGCATCCGCCGGAGGGAGCGGCTGCCCAGGAGTTGGGAACTGCTCCACCAGGGCGATGGGGCAACGGCGGACGATGCTGCCGCTGTCCGGGGGAAGATCCCCATAGAGCAGATGGAGCAGGGTGGATTTGCCCGCCCCATTGGCCCCCACCAGTCCAATCCGATCCCCCGGCTGGATCTCCAACCGGTCGATTTCCAACAATACCCGGTCCCCGTATCCCTTTTTGAGCCGGGTTGCCTCTAATAAAGCCATGGGAAAGACCTCCTTTCAACGGCCCGGGCAACAAAAAGCCCCCGGGCGGCGGGGATCCGTCCGGGGGCAGGCATGCGCAGGGAGGCGCCCAGAGACCCCTTGAGGGCCCAATTGGGCGCAAAAAACGGGCATGCGGATACAGCCGGAACAAAACCCCACCCCGCCGGTTCCACCGGCGGCAGGTTGTACATGGGTTTTGATGAGAGCTGTCAGTTCCGCATGTCCGCAATCAACCTCACTTTGCATAAAAACTGAGGGTATTGTAGCACAGGGCGGCGGCGCTGTCAAGGGCTCAGTTTTTCACCGCGTCCCGGAAGCTGAAGCCGGAGAGGAAGGGGGAGAACTGAAGGCCCGAGACCCCCTGGGCGGCGGCATAGTAGGAGGTTTCAAAGAAGAGAGGGATGGCCCCGCCCTCCGAGAGCAGCCGCTCCTCCGCCTGCTGGTAGGTGGCCAGCAGCTCCCGGCCGGAGAGGCCGGAGGCCTCCTCCAACAGCGCGTCAAAGGTGGGATCGGCATAGCCCTGGAAGTTGGCGCCGGACCCGGAGGTGAAGGCCCCCAAGAACGCCTCCGGGGAGGCGTAGTCGGCGGTGAGGGGATAGACCGCCAGCTGGAACCGGCCGGAGGCCACCCGGCTGTCCAGCTCCTCCTGGGGGACCACCTCCAGCCCGCAGTAGACCGACAGGGACTGGGTGATCCCCTGTTGCAGATAGCCCGCCACCTGGGGGAGGTTGCCGGTGTCCGGCACCAACAGGGTGAGGGTGGGCAGCCGTTCCAGGCCCAGGTTTTCCAGGCCGGTGACCTGGTAGCGCTTGGCCAGTTCCGAGCTGGTGACAATGGGGGACTCCTCCCCCGCCAAAGTGCGGTAGGGCCAGCCTAGGAAAAAGATGGCGGAGGGCACCAGGGTGGAGGCGGGACGCAGGTTGGCGGCCAGCTGTCCCGAGAACAGGCTGCGGTCCACCGTATGGGAGATCGCCCGGCGGATGTCCCCCTCTCCAAAGGGATAGAGCGGCTCCTCCTCGGTCCCCAAGTTCCACTGGTTGTTGAGCAGCAGCACCCAGACGGTGTCCTCGAAGGAGGAGATGGCGGCCCCCTGGCTTTGGGCGGTGTTGGCGCCCGAGAAGCTCACCTGGGCGGCGTCGGTGTCTCCCGACAGAAACCGCTGTTCCGGGTCCCCCTGGGCCACATAGAAGTTCACCCCAAACCCCTCCGCTGGATCGGGGGAGGCATAGACGCTGTTCTGGCGCAGGGAGAGCTGGCTTTCGGTCCAGGAGCGCAGGTAGAAGGGGCCGTTGAAGATCAGGTTTTCCAGGGCCAGACCGTAACGGGCGGTGGTGGAGCGGAAAAACGCCTCGTTGCAGGGCATGGCGTAGCTGGCGGCCAACCGCTGGGGGAGCAGGTTGTCCGGCCGGTCCAGGCGGATCTGGAGGGTGTAGTCATCCAGGGCCTGGACCCCCAGGGACTGGTAGTCCAACTCCCCGTCCAGGATCCGTTGGGCGTTCTGGATCCGGGAAAATTCAGCGGCAAAGGGGCTGCGGGCGGCGGGGTCGAACATCCGGCGCAGGGCAAATACAAAGTCATGGGCAGTGACGGGTGTGCCCTCCTCCCAGCCGCCGGAGGAAACCCGCACCCCGTTGCCCGACCACTGGGCATCCTGGCGCAGGCGGAAGGTATAGGTGAGCCCATCCTCCGAGAGGATGTAGCTTTCGGCCAGGGCGGGCTCCACCTCCCCGGAGGGAAGCTGGCGGAACAACCCCTCAAAGACCTGGGAGATCACCATCCGGGCGGCGTCATCGGTGGCGAACTGGGGGTCCAGGTTGGAGATGGGGGAGGGGATATCATATCGGATGGCGCTGCTGGAACTGCAGGCGGCAAGCCCCAAGGCCATCCACAGCGCCAAGAGGAGAGAGAAGCATTTTTTCATCGGGAAAAGCCTTTCCATTTATAAAGTAGGTTACCCCTTAGTTTAACAGACTTTCCCCCCGGCCGCAAGGGTGCATCGGCTTTGGGCTTGGGGGCGCGGCCTGTGGAGGCAACCTGAGGATTCCACAACATCTTGTGGAAATGTCAAAAAATAATCCCAAAAAATGTGGTATTGCCCATTGACAGAGCACCACTTAGAGGTTAAAATAGGGATTGCGCATTTTGGAGAAGAAATTCCCAGCGGGTTTCCAAACATGGGGGCTGGCGCCCGCTGACATTGGAAGAAGGAGGTCCCCCTCTATGAAAAAACCACTGTTTTTAGCGGCCCTTTTGGCGGCCGCCCTGTTCTGCACAGGCTGTTCCGACGTTGTGGAGGGGATTGTTAACGCCGCCAAGGCTGAGGGACGGGTGTACGGCCAGACGTTGGAGCTGGAGGAGGGGGACACCATGTCCACCGCGTTTTTCGATATGACCGTCAACGCCGCCACCATGCTCCCCGCGTTGGACGGATACATCCCCAATCTTGAGAGCGACCGTTTTTTGGTGGTGAACATCACCGTGACCAACACCTTTGGCGAAGCGATCCCCATGTCGGACGCGGATTTTGAGCTGGGCTATGACGGCGCGGATGAGACGGCGACCATCTTCCCGGAGAGCGAGTTCGCCACCGACCAGCTGCCCGCCACCTATGAGATCCAGCAGGGGGAGAGCCAAACCGGCAACCTGATCTATGTGGTGCCCGCCGATGCGGAGGATTTCCGGATCTACTATTACGACCTTTGGAGCGACGACTTTGAGGGGAACACCTATTGGCTGCCCTTCTCAGTATCTGCCCAGAGTACTGAAATGGAGGCTGCCCTATGATCCAAACTATCATCAAGCGGGATGGCCGCTGCGTCCTCTTTGACCTGGAGAAGATCGCCAACGCCATCTTTGCCGCCGCCCAGGCACTGGGGGGCGAGGATTACGAAACCGCCCAAAAGCTGGCCGCCCAGGTGGCCGACTATCTGGAGCGGGACCAACAGAACCCCACCCCCACGGTGGAGCAGATCCAGGACGCGGTGGAGAAGATCCTGGTGGAGACCGGCCACGCCCGTACCGCCAAGGAGTTCATCCTCTACCGGGCCCAGCGCACCCGGGTGCGGGATATGAACACCCGGCTGATGAAAACCCTTCAGGATCTGACCTATAAATCCGCCGGGGAGAACGACATCAAGCGGGAGAACGCCAACATCGACGGGGATACCGCCATGGGCACCATGCTCAAATACGGCTCCGAGGCGGCCAAACAGTTCTACCACATGTTTGTGCTCAATCCAGCCCACTCCAAGGCCCATTTGGACGGAGACATCCACATCCATGACCTGGACTTTCTGACCCTCACCACCACCTGCTGCCAGATCGACATTGAAAAGCTGTTCCGGGGCGGGTTCTGCACCGGCCACGGCTTTTTGCGGGAGCCCAACGATATCTCCAGCTATGCTGCCCTGGCCTGTATCGCCATCCAGTCCAACCAGAACGACCAGCACGGCGGCCAGAGTATCCCCAACTTCGACTACGGCATGGCCCGCGGGGTGGCCAAGACCTACCGGAAACGGTATCTGGACAATCTGGCCAAGGCGCTGGAACTGGAGGACAACCTGGAGGAGGCCAAGGAGACGGTAAAAGCCCTCTGCGACCAAGTGGAAAAGGAGCAGGGCCTCACCCCCTCCCTGGAGGACCATGGGTATGAGGCGGCGGAGGCCACGCGATTGACCCAATATGTCCCGGAGGACCAGGTGGAGAGGCTCCAAGCCTTTGCCCGCCGCCAGGCGGTGGCCGAGACCCGCCGGGCCACCTATCAGGCCATGGAGGCCCTGGTTCACAATCTGAATACCATGCACTCCCGGGCGGGTGCCCAGATCCCCTTCTCCTCCATCAACTACGGCACCGACACCTCCCCCGAGGGGCGGCTGGTCACCGAGAGCGTGCTGCTGGCCACGGAGGCCGGCCTGGGCAATGGGGAGACCGCCATCTTCCCCATCCACATCTTCAAGGTGAAGGAGGGGATCAACTTTAACGAGGGGGAACCCAACTACGACCTGTTCAAATTGGCCTGCCGGGTGAGCGCCAAGCGCCTGTTCCCCAACTTCTCGTTCATCGACGCCCCCTTCAACCTGCAATACTACCGCCCCGGCCGCCCGGAGACGGAGATCGCCTATATGGGCTGCCGTACCCGGGTGATCGGCAACCACTACGACCCCACCCGGGAGATTGTCAATGGGCGGGGAAACCTGAGCTTCACCTCCATCAACCTGCCCCGGATCGGCATCCGGGCCAAGGGGGATGTGGATTGGTTCTTTGAGGAGCTGGACCGGAAGATCGACCTGGTGATCGACCAGCTGATGGAGCGGTATCAGATCCAGGCCCGGAAGAAGGTGCGCAACTTCCCGTTTTTGATGGGACAGGGGATCTGGCTGGACTCGGACAAGCTGGGACCGGACGACGAGATTGGTGAGGTGCTCAAGCATGGGACCCTGTCGGTGGGATTCATCGGCCTGGCGGAGACACTGAAGGCGCTGGTGGGCCAGCACCATGGGGAGAGCGAATACGCCCAGAACCTGGGGCTGGAGATCATCGGCCATATGCGCAAGCGGATGGATGAGGCCACCCGCCGCACCGGCTTCAACTATACCCTGCTGGCCACCCCGGCGGAGGGGCTGTCCGGCCGGTTTGTGCGGATGGACCGGAAGCTCTATGGGGTGATGGAGGGGATCACCGACCACGAATACTATACCAACTCCTTCCATATCCCGGTCTATTTCCCCATCTCCGCCAGCGAGAAGATCCGGTTGGAGGCCCCCTACCACGCCCTGACCAACGCGGGACACATCACCTACATTGAATTGGATGGGGACCCGCTGAAAAATCTGGACGCCTTTGAACAGGTGGTGCGGTATATGAAACAGTGCGGGGTGGGCTATGGCTCCATCAACCACCCGGTGGACCGGGACCCGGTCTGCGGATATACCGGCATCATCGACGAGGTCTGTCCCAGATGCGGCCGCCGGGAGGGGGAGGCGGTGAGCGTGGAGAAGCTCAAAGCCCTGGGCTGTTGGAATGAACATGCGGGCAACTGTGGCTACTGCGGCGACCCCTATGAGGAGGGGGACCGCCAGGCCAACCCATTGTCCTTTTGAGAGAAAGCAAGGAGGTCTTTGTTATGGAAGAGAAACGCAGCAATCAGCCAGAGATGGTGGGGGAAGGGGTCGGCTTCGAGCGGATCCGCCGGATCACCGGCTATTTGGTGGGCACCCTGGACCGGTTCAATGACGCCAAACGGGCGGAGGTGGCCGAGCGGGTGAAACACTCGGTACACCGGGAAGCGCGGCTGTGAACGGGCGGGAGGTCCCGCCCCTGCGGATTGCCGGCTGCGTCTCCGACTCGATTGTGGACGGCCCCGGCCTGCGGTATACCGTCTTTGTCCAGGGCTGCCCCCATCACTGCCCCGGCTGCCACAATCCGGAGACCCACCCCTTTGAGGGAGGATATTTGGCGGATGTGGAGGAGATCGTCCGGCAGGTGGGGGAGGACCCGCTGCTCAGTGGCGTGACCTTCTCTGGAGGGGAGCCGTTCTGCCAAGCGGCCGCTTTGGCGGATTTGGGAAAACGGATCAGGGCGCTGGGAAAGAACATCGTTCTTTACTCTGGGTATACTTTTGAGGAATTATTGCAAATGGGCGGATCGGATCCAGCGATTTTAGATCTTTTGAAGATGTCAGATCTGTTGGTGGATGGGCCGTACATTGCAGAACAGCGGGATTTGAGTTTGCAGTTCCGGGGAAGTTCCAATCAGCGGTTGATTGATTTGAAACATTACGTTTGGGATAAATAATTTATATTAAAACTTTATGTTTATTTAAAGTTTGCGGCAACGCCGCCGCCCGCGGCGCCAGCGGTGATTTCAAAGTTTTCGCCCGCCTTTTTCAAAGTAAAGTTTTCGCCCGCGGGTTTCAAAAGGCGGCGGGTTCCAAGGGCGGCGCCCTTGGCCGCCATCCGCAGATGGCGGAACGCCCCATG
>CAJFPF010000074.1 GCA_904398655.1 uncultured Anaerotruncus sp.
CATCGTCTGGGAGAGGGGAACGGTGGGATCGGCTGCGCCGGTGACCCGCATGGCCTGGTAGACATAGCTGCGGCCGGAGAGGGGGTCGCGGATGGCGCCGCCCAGACAGGTGGCCGCGCCGCCGAAGGGCTCGATCTCGGTGGGATGGTTGTGGGTCTCGTTTTTAAACATCAGCAGCCAATCCTGATCCTGGCCATCCACCTCCACCTTGACCTTCACCGAGCAGGCGTTGATCTCTTCGCTCTCATCCAGCTCTCGGAGCTTGCCCTGGGCCTTCAGGGCCTTGGCGCCGATCACCGCCAGATCCATGAGGGTCATGGGCTTCTGTTTGCCCTCATAGAGCTGCTCCCGGAGGGCCAGGTATTTGCCGAAGCTCTCCCGGATATAGGGGGTCTCGATGCGCACGTTGCGGATCTGGGTGAGGAAGGTGGTGTGGCGGCAGTGGTCGGACCAGTAGGTGTCGATCATGCGGATTTCGGTGATGGTGGGGTCCCGATGCTCCACATCCCGGAAATACTGCTGGCAGAAGGCGATGTCCGCCTCATCCATCGCCAGACCATAATCCCGGACAAACGCCGCCAGGCCCGCCTCATCCAGCTGGGTGAAGCCCTCCAGGGTCTCCACCGTGGTGGGGATGGGGTAGTTCTGCTCCAGCGAGTCGGGCTTTTCCAGGCTGGCCAGCCGGCTTTCCACCGGGTTCACCAGGTAGTGTTGAATCTGGGCCAGCTGCCCATCGGTGATCTCCCCCTGGATCCGATAGACCCGGGCGGTGCGCACCAACGGCCGCTCCCGGCCGGTGGCCAGGGAGATGCACTGGGCGCAGGAGTCGGCCCGCTGGTCAAACTGGCCGGGCAGGTACTCCACCGCGAACATCCGCTCCCCCTCCTCCAAGGGCGGCAGCTGGTCATAGCAAAAATCCACCGGAGGCTCCGAGAAGATGGTGGACCGGGCGCTCTGGAAGTCCGCTGGGTCGATCCCCTCCACGTCGTACCGGTTGATCACCCGTACGCCGGTGACATTCTCCAGCTGGAGCACCGTGCGCAGGTCGCCGAGGACCCCCGCCGCCTCCACCGCGAAGGCGGGTTTCTTTTCCACATAGATTCGATAGACGCTCATCACAAAACCTCTTTCTATCCGAACTCAACTGTATGGCTCCAGCCGCCCCAAAGCGGCGCGGTCAAACGTTTTCCGCCAGCTCCCCCAGACACCAATCCTCCCCGGCGGCGGTCACCCGCACCGGGAGCAGTTTCCCCTGAAGGGTTTCCGGCCCCGCCACCCGTACGGGGGTGTAGTTGTCGGCGTAGCCCTCCAAAAGCCCGTCCTTCAGCCGGCTCTCGAACAGCACCTGCACCACCAGGCCCACCTGGCTCTGGAGGAATGCCGCCCGGCTCTGACCGGTGAGCGCGATCATTTGGGCGGAGCGGCGCTGCTTTTCCGCCCGGGAGACCTGGCCGGGCATATTGGCCGCCCGGGTGCCCGGCCGCCGGGAATAGGCGAACACATGGGCCTTGGCAAAGCCGATCTCCTGGACAAAGGCCATCGACTGGGCGAATTCCGCCTCATCTTCCCCGGGGAAACCCACCATCACATCGGTGGTGATGGCGCAGTTGGGAAAATGCGCCCGCATAGCCGCCACAATCCGGGCGTATTCAGCCGAATCGTAGTGGCGGTTCATCCGCTTGAGGGTGGCGTCACAGCCGGATTGCAGCGAGAGGTGGAACTGGGGGCAGAGCTTGGGCTGGGCAGCCATCCGGGCGATGTCCCGGGGCTCCAGCAGCTCCGGTTCCACCGACCCCAGCCGCACCCGCCGCAGGCCCTCCACTTCACAGGCCAGCTCCACCGCGTCCGCCAATCGTAGGCCCAGCTCCCGGCCGTAGCAGGACAGGTTGATCCCCACCAGTACCACCTCCTGGTAGCCGGCGGCCGCCAGCCCCTCCAGCTCCCGGCGCAGGGCCTGGGGGTCCTTGGAACGCAGCGGACCGCGCGCCTTGGGGATGATGCAGTAGGAACAGTAGTTTTCACATCCGTCTTGGATTTTTACAAACGCCCGCGTACGTTCAGAGAAGGCGCCGACCTGCATGGGCTCGAATGCCTCCCCCCGCTGATGGGGGAGCAGATGGACCATCCGCTGTCCGGTGGCGACGCACGCCTCCGCCAACTCCACCAGCCGCGTCCGGTCCCGGGCGCCAGCCACCAGGTCGGCCTCGGGGATCTGCTGGGCGGCCTGGGGGAATGCCTGGGGGAAACAGCCGGTGAGCACCACCTTTGCGCCAGGTGCCTGGGCTTTGAAGTGGCGGAGCATCTTGCGGGTCTTCTGGTCCCCGGCGGCGGTGACGGTGCAGGAGTTGACCACATATAGGTCGGCTGGCTGGCTGGAAGGGACGACCTGGTGCCCGCGGGCAGCAAACAGTTCCGCCAAAACCTCCGCCTCATACTGGTTCACCTTGCAACCGAGGGTGTAAAATGCGACTTTCATTTAGACACTCCAGCTAAAATTTATTAAAAAGAATAGACGAAATGCACAATAAATAGGAAATGGAACAGGGATACTTACACCTATTATAATGAATTTCCCAAACAATTACAATTAGCAGTTGACTTAAAGATTCCGCGCTGATATAGTGGGATTGTGGTAAAAATAGAAATAAGTCAGATTGCTTTGTAAAGGAGGTAATCATATGAAATCTCTGATGATCAAACTGGACACCATCAACGACGTGAAGAACTTTGTGAACATCGTCTCCAAATACGACTTCGATGTGGATCTGATCTCCGGCCGCTATGCGGTGGATGCCAAATCCATCATGGGCATTTTCTCCTTGGACTTGGCGAAACCCATCAAAATGGAGGTCTATTCGGACGATTGCCCGACTTTTTTGGAGGAAGTACAGCCCTTTATGGTGGAAAAGTAATCCGGCCAAAGCCGGCGTACAAAAAGGCCCCCGCCTCTGGCGGGGGCCTTTTTGTATACGCTGACAGCATACCTGCTGTTTCCGCCGCATAGAAATGGACTATCCGTGAAAAGGGGTGGGTCTATGTCCAAAAGGCAAATTGCGGCGGTATTGGGGGCGCTCCTGCTGGGGGTCTGTCCGGGGGTGCAGGTGTGGGTGAGCGCGGAGGAGGCGGCGGTCCAGGAGGGGCTGCCCGCCCAGTCGGCGGTGCTTATGGAGACACAGGGAGGGCGGGTTCTGCTGGAGAAGAACCCGGATGAACCGCTGCCTCCTGCCTCGGTGACCAAGGTGATGACCCTATTGTTGGTGATGGAGGCTTTGGACCAGGGACAGCTGCGGCTGGACCAGACCACTACCTGTTCGGAACACGCGGCCTCCATGGGCGGCAGCCAGATCTGGCTGGAGCCCGGGGAGGAGATGACGGTGGAGGATCTCTTGAAGGCCACCGCCATCGCCAGTGCCAACGATGCCTCGGTGGCGCTGGCGGAGCTCACCGCGGGCAGCGAGGAGGCGTTTGTGGAGCGGATGAACCAGCGGGCAGAGGAGCTGGGAATGGAGAACACCCACTTTGAAAACGCCACCGGCCTGGACGCCGAAGGCCATGTCTCCACCGCCCGGGACATTGCGATTATGAGCCGGGAGCTGCTGTCCCATCCCAAAATCAAGGACTATTCCAGCGTGTGGATGGATACCTTGCGGGATGGGGAGACCCAGCTGGTGAACACCAACCGGCTGGTGCGGTTCTATGACGGCTGCACCGGGCTCAAGACCGGCACCACCGACGGGGCGGGCAGCTGCCTGTCCGCCAGCGCCGAGAGGGACGGCCTGGAGCTGGTGGCGGTGGTGCTGGGCAGCCCCTCCTCTGATGAACGGTTTTCCGCCGCCCGGGGGCTGTTGGACTATGGGTTCGCCAACTATGTGAACCTGCCGCTTCCCCTGCCGGAGGCGGAGCCCACTGTGCCGGTGACCGGCGGGGTGGCCTCTCAGGTGGTGTGGATGTCCAAGGGGCCGGAGTCGGTGGTGGTGCGCTCGGCCGACCGCCAGGCGCTGGAACAGCAGGTGGAGCTGGCGGAGGATGTCCAGGCACCGGTGGAGCTGGGGCAGATTCTGGGGCGGGTGACTGTGCTGGCCGGCGGCAGCCCCATCTGTGAATATGAGCTGGTGGCCGCCGAGGCGGTGGAGGAGATGACATTTTCCAATGCCCTGGAGCGGCTGCTGGAAGGGTTGCTGCGCCTGTAGCACCCTGCGGGGGCCTTTTGGGCCCCCGCTTTTGCTCTCCCCGCGGTTGGGATTATTTTTGGAATTTTTGGAAACGCGACTTGAAAAGGGCCGGCAAATCGGGTACAATGTGTATAAGAATTCCCCGCCGATTCCGGGGGTTCGATTGTGCGAAATATCCAACAATTTGTCTGAAAGGGTGAGATGGCATGGCAACGAAACTCAATCTTCAGCATCTCAAGGCCTTTGTCAGGGAACAAGAGCTCCAAGGGATGGAGCCCCAGGTGGAGGCCGCCCACCGTCTGCTGGAGGAGCGGTCCGGACCGGGCAGTGATTTCCTCGGCTGGGTGCAGCTCCCAAAAAATTATGACAAAGAGGAGTTCGCGCGGATCCAAGCCGCGGCCCATAAGATCCAGTCGGATTCCGACGTCCTGGTGGTCATCGGGATCGGCGGGTCCTATCTGGGGGCGCGCGCGGCGCTGGAACTGTTGCGATCTCCTTTTTATAACAACCTAAAAAAGGCCACCCCCGATATCTACTTTGTGGGCAACAGCATCAGCCCCGACTATCTGAACACCATCCTCTCCCTGTGTGAGGGGCGGCGCCTGTCGGTGAACATCATCTCCAAGAGCGGCACCACCACCGAGCCCGCCCTGGCGTTCCGGGTATTCCGGGAGCTTTTGGAGCAGCAGTATGGCAAGCAGGGGGCCAAGGAGCGGATCTACGCCACCACCGACAAGGCCCGGGGCACCCTCAAGGAGCTCAGTGACCGGGAGGGGTATGAGACGTTTGTCATCCCTGACGATGTGGGCGGCCGCTATTCGGTGCTCACCGCGGTGGGGCTGCTGCCCATGGCGGTGGCGGGCATTGACATCCAACGGGTGATGGACGGCGCTGCCGCTGCGGTGGACAAGCTCTCCAACCCCAACCTCTGGGAGAACGACGCCTACCGCTACGCCGCCTGCCGCAACATCCTCTACCGCAAGGGCAAACAGGTGGAGCTGATGGTCAGCTATGAGCCCGCCTTTGCCATGATGAACGAGTGGTATAAGCAGCTGTTTGGGGAGAGCGAGGGCAAGGACCAGAAGGGAATCTTCCCCGCATCGGTGATCTTCTCCACCGATCTGCACTCCATGGGCCAGTATATCCAGGACGGCAGCCGGATGTTGTTCGAGACGGTGGTGGATATCCAGCGCCCCGCCAGGGACTTTTTCATCAAGGACGACCCGGAGAACCTGGATGGGCTCAACTTCCTCTCCGGCCAGGAGATGTCGGTGGTCAACCACAAGGCCATGCAGGGCACTGTGCTGGCCCACACCCAGGGAGGCGTGCCCAATATGATCCTGGAGGTGCCGGAGATCAACGAGTATGAGTTCGGCTACCTGGTCTACTTCTTTGAGCGGGCCTGCGCCATCAGCGGCTATCTGGACGGGGTCAACCCCTTCGACCAGCCGGGGGTGGAGAGCTACAAGAAAAACATGTTCGCACTGCTGGGCAAACCGGGCTATGAGGCCCAAAAGGCCGCCCTGGAAGCCCAGCTGGGATAAAGCGTCCGGAATGTTCGCCGCCGGCGTTTCAAATAAACGATGATTTGGAGGAATAGTGATGATTAAACTGATTGTTGGTAACAAGGGTTCCGGAAAGACCAAGGCGCTTATCGGGATGGTGAATGAGGCGGTGGAGACCTCCAAGGGGAATGTGGTCTGCGTGGAGAAGGGCAATACCCTGACCTTTGATGTGAGCCACCGCGCCCGCCTGGTGGACGTGGACAGCTACGGCGTGAAGGGGTTCGACGCCTTCTATGGCTTCTTCTGCGGCCTGTTCGCCGGCAACTATGACATCACGGAGGTGTTTGTGGACGGCTCTTTCAAGGTGGGCGGCAAGGACTTCATGGCCTTTGCGCTGATGATTGAGAAGCTGGTCCCCATTACCCAGGAGAACGGCGCCACCATGACCTTTACCGTCTCCTGCGACAAAAGCGACCTGCCCGAGCGGATCCATCAATACATCATCTGAACCTGATACCCAACGGGAACGGGAGCCCGGCCGCAAGCGGCCGGGCTCCTTTTGGATTCTCCAGGAATTTCCGACTGGACAACCGATGACAAACCGGTTACAATGGCGATGAAAGACCCAGGAGGCCGTCCTGGGCAAATGAATCAGAAAAAGGAGTTGTTTCCATGAAAAAGCTTTTGGCGATCCTGATGGCTGCCGGCCTGGTGGCCTCCCTCTCCGGCTTTACCGCCAAAGATGACCCGGCCCAGGTCTATGGGCAGGTTCTGGCCAAGTCTTTGGAGACGTCCAGCCGGCAGATGGACTGTGATATGACCATGACCATGCGCTATGGCGCCCAGACGCTGGATTTGGGGATGGATTTGACCGCCCAAGTGGTCCAGGGCCAAGATGGCTATCAGATGGCCATGGCCGGCAATCTCAGCCTGTTGGGCCAGGAGCTGCCCATGGAACTTTACTACCTGGACGACTGGTGCTACATGGACATTTTGGGGCAAAAGGTGAAAACCCAGATGCCTCTGGACCAGATGATGGCGCTGGTGAGCACCCAGTCCTCCGCCCTCTCCCCGGTGCCCTATATGGATAAATTGACCTTGGAGCCTCAGGGCAAGGACGCGGTGCTCACCTACCGCATCCCCCAGGCGGGCATGATCCAATATTTTTCCGATGTGCTGGCCGCCTCCGGCTCCGCCCTCACTCCCGAGGAGCAGGCCCAGCTGGATGTGATGAAGCTGGGCAGCATGGATGGGACCATGGTGGTGGATGAGGACTACAACACCAAATCGGAGACCGCCCGGATGAACCTGTTCCTCTATGAGGGTGAGGATGTGGTCCCCTGCACCATCCAGATGGAGATCTCCTACCAGCCTTTGGCGGCGGATACTCAGCTCCAGTTCCCGGCGGACCTGGACAGCTACCTGGATGAGGCGGCCCTGGCCGCCCAGGTTGCGGCGGCGCAGCCTGCGGCCTAATTTTGAAAGACGGACCTTCCCCCAGGCAGGGCGTCCTGGGGCGGCGGGAGCGGGGCGGGGCCCCGCTCCTTTTCTTGGTAGACAACGGGGGGATTTTGGATGTTTCGTATTTTGACAGCGGATCAGGCGGCGGCCCTCATTCCGGATGGGGCCACCATTGGGGTGAATGCATTTTTATCACTGGGGAACCCGGCGGAGCTGCAGCAGGCCATTGGGCGGCGGTATGAGGCCACCGGGCACCCCAACAACCTGGAGATGTTCTGTTCCAGCGGGTTTGGGGGATGGGATGAGCGGCTGTGCGCCGACCCCTATATTGCGGCAGGGGCGGTGCGCAGCATTGTGGCCAGCCATCTGTCCAGCATGCCCGCCGCCATGCGGATGATTGCCCAAAACAAGATTGAAGCCTACAACCTGCCGCTGGGGGTGCTCTCCCACCTGCAGCGGGCGGCGGCCGGCCGCCAGCCGGGGCTGTTCACCCGGGTGGGGCTCAATCTGTTTGTGGACCCCCGGCTGGAGGGCCCCGGCCTCAACGACCGCTCCAAGGAGGAGTGGGTGCGGCTGGTGGAATTGGATGGGCAGGAGATGCTGTTCTATAAGGCCCCTAAGATTGATGTGGCCCTGATCCGGGGCACCAGCGCCGACCCCAACGGCAACATCACGTTTGACAAGGAGTGTGTTACGGTGGATGCCCTGGCCCTGGCCCAAGCGGCCAAGGCCAACGGGGGCCAGGTGATCGTCCAGGTGGAGTCTTTGCGCTCCGACTTTACCCGCCCCCGGAATGTGATTGTGCCTGGGGTGCTGGTGGACGCGGTGGTGGTCTGCCCCGACCAGAAACAGGTGGCCCCTGTGGGGGGCTATAACCCATCCCTCTCGGGGGACATCCACGTCCCTCCCGCCCATATGGACTACTGGGTAAAACAGCTGACCCTGCCAGGCAAGCGGGGCGGCAGTCAGAACCCCGCCCACCAGGTGATTGGCGCCCGGGCGGCCCGGGAGCTGCGGCCGGGAGATGTGGTGAACATCGGCATTGGCATCCCTGAGACGGTTGGCCCGGCGGCTGCCCGCCTGGGACTGCTCAACTCCCTGACCCTGACGGTGGAATCAGGGGGGATCGGCGGGCTGCCGGCGCCGGGGCTGGCGTTTGGGGCCGCCATCGGTGCGGACGCGGTGGTGGATACCGCCCAGCAGTTTGACTTCTATGACGGCGGCGGGTTGGACATCTGCTTTATGGGCGGGCTGGAGGTGGGGGCGGACGGCTGCGTCAATGCCCACCGGCTCCCTGGCCGGACGCCGGGGATCGGCGGCTTCGCCAACATCACCCAGTCCACCGGCCGGATCGTCTTCTGCGTCAGCTTTACCGCCGGAGGGCTCTCGGTGGCGGTGGAGGACGGCCGCCTGCGGATCCTGCGGGAGGGGGAAGTGCGCAAGTTCGTTCCCCAGGTGCGCAGCGTGAGCTTTTCCGCCAAAAATGCCCACCAGTCGGGCCAGCGGGTGCTATATGTCACCGAGCGCTGCGTCTTCCAATTGGGGGAGCGGGGGTTGGTGCTCACCGAGGTGGCCCCGGGGGTGGACCCCCAAACGCAGATCCTGGACCTGTTGGGGTTCCCGGTGGAGGTCTCCCCGGAGCTGAAGCCCATGGAACTGGGGTTTTAGCGGATAAATTTGGGCAGTTCGGCTATTGACATCCCGGATGGAAACCGTTATAATAGACAGCGTGACATTTGCAGGGGGTATTGCGCCCATTCTGC
>CAJFPF010000075.1 GCA_904398655.1 uncultured Anaerotruncus sp.
CCTGGATGCGGTCCAGTCCACCAGCACCCACTTTGTACTGAAAAAGTACAAATACCACGGCGTCATCCTGGTGGGGGATGAGAAGGATGAGAGGGAGGTAACCTCCCTGTGATGGATTACAACAAGCTTTTGAGCCAACGGGCTGTTTCCCTAAAGCCCTCCGGAATCCGCCGTTTCTTTGACTTTGCGGCGGAGATGGAGGAGGTGATCTCCCTGGGGGTGGGGGAGCCGGATTTCAAGACCCCTTGGAGCATCCGCCGGGCCGGGATTGAGAGCCTGGAACGGGGGCGCACCTGGTACACCGCCAACGCGGGCCTGGCGCAGCTGCGCCAGGAGATCTGCCGCTATTTGGAGCGCCGCTTCCACCTCACCTATGAGCCCAAGACCGAGACGCTGGTGACGGTGGGCGGTTCGGAGGCCATCGACCTGTGCATCCGGGCCCTGGTGAACCCCGGGGACGAGGTGCTGGTGGTGCAGCCCTCCTTTGTCTGCTACGACCCCATCACCACCCTCACAAGCGGGGTCACGGTGCCGTTGGAGACTCGGGCAGAGGACGGATTCCGCCTCACCGCCGCCCAATTGAAGGCGGCCATCACCCCCAAAACGAAACTGCTGGTGCTGCCCTTCCCCAACAACCCCACCGGTGCGGTCATGCGCCGGGAACATTTGGAGGAGTTGGCCCAGGTGCTCCGGGGCACCGATGTGATGGTGCTCTCGGATGAGATCTATGCGGAGCTCACCTATGGGAGCGAGCGCCATGTCTCCATTGCCGAGCTGCCGGGGATGCGGGAGCGGACGATCGTGGTCAACGGCTTTTCCAAGGCCTATGCCATGACCGGCTGGCGGTTGGGCTATGCCGTGGGGCCGGCCCCAGTGATTGCCCAGATGACCAAGCTGCACCAGTTTGCCATCATGTGCGCCCCCACCACCAGCCAGTATGCCGCGATCACCGCCCTCAAGGACTGTGACGATGCCATCGAGGAGATGCGGGAGCAGTATGACATGCGCCGGCGGCTGATTGTGGATGGGCTCAACCGCATGGGGCTCACCTGTTTTGACCCCGAGGGGGCGTTTTATGTCTTCCCCAGCATCCAACGCACCGGCATGAGCAGTGAGCAGTTCTGCGAGACGCTGCTGGAACGGGAACATGTGGCGGTGGTGCCGGGGGACGCCTTTGGCGCCTGTGGGGAGGGGTTCGTGCGGATCTCCTATTCCTACTCAGTCAATCATCTGCTGGAGGCCCTCAAACGGATCGAGCGCTTCCTGAACAGCCTATAATCGCCGCCGCTTTGGGCGGCGGAAGGAGTTATCAATGCCACTGGACGGAATTTTCCTGCATCAATTGAACCAAGAACTGGCGGATGCCCTGGTGGGTGGACGGGTGGACCGGGTCCACCAGCCCGCTCGGGAGACGGTGGTGCTCTCCATGCGCTCCCAGGGGGGAACCCAGAAGCTGCTGCTCTGCGCCTCCGCCTCCAATCCGCGGGCACATTTGACCACTCTGCCCCAGGACAATCCCATGAATCCGCCCATGTTCTGCATGCTCATGCGCAAGCATCTGTCGGGCGCCAAGCTGTTGGACATCCAGCAGCAGGGGTTGGACCGGGTGCTCCACCTGCACTTTGAGACCACCAACGAGCTGGGGGATCGGGTGGTGCTGACCCTGTCGATGGAGATCATGGGACGCCACAGCAACCTGATCCTGGTGGACGAGCATGGCCGGGTGATCGACGCGGTGAAGCGGATCACCGATGAGATGAGCCGGGTGCGTCCGGTCCTGCCCGGAATGCCCTACACCCCCGTGCCCGCCAAGTCCCGCCTCTCCATCTTCACCGCCACCCCCGCCCAGATTCTGGAGGCCCTGCGGGCCGGCCGGGATGGGGAGCTCTCCAAGGCCCTCCAAGAGGTGTTGGAGGGGATGAGCCCGCTGGTCTGCCGGGAGATCGCCCATCAGGTGGCCCGGGGGGAGCAGGTACTGGTTTCTCAGCTGGATGGGGAGCTGGAGACCCGGCTGAAATTCTTCCTCTCCCAGCTTTCCGACCAGCTGCGGGAGGGGAGGACCCAGCCCACCATGTTGGTGGACCCCCAGGGCCGTCCCAAGGATTTCTCCTATCTGGAGATCCATCAGTATGGAGTGGCACTGGTCTGCCGCCCCTATTCCACCTATAGCCAGCTGCTGGATCAGTTTTATAGCGAACGGGATCGGATCGACCGGGTGCACCAACGAGGGGCAGACCTTTTGAAACTGCTGGTAAACCTCACTGAACGCACCACCCGGAAGCTGAACGCCCAGCGGGAGGAACTGCGCCAGTCCCAGGGACGGGAGCAGTGGAAGGAGCTGGGGGACCTGCTCAGTGCCAACATCTACCAGCTGGAGAAGGGGATGTCCTCGGTGACGGTGCAGAATTACTATGCCCCGGACGCCCCAGAGATCCAGATCCCGCTGGACCCCATGCTTACCCCCTCCAAGAATATCCAGCGGTACTATACCCGTTACCGCAAGGCGGATACCGCCCAGCGCAAACTCCAGGAGCTGATTGCCCAAGGGGAGGCGGAGCTGGACTACTTTGATACGGTGCTGGATGAGCTCAGTCGCGCCAGCCTGGAGAGCGAGCTGTTGGCCATCCGGGAGGAGTTGGCGGGGCAGGGGTATGTGCGGAAAAATAGCCGCAAGGGCGGAAGGCAGGAGGGACGCAAGCTCTCCCCCCTGCGCTACCGCTCGGACGACGGCTTTCTGATCCTCTGTGGGCGCAACAACCTGCAAAATGAGCGCCTCTCCCTCAAGGACAGCCGCAATGGGGATATCTGGTTCCACACCCAGAAGATCCCCGGCTCCCATGTGGTGGTGGTCACCCAGGGGCAGCGCCCTCCCGACCGGACGCTGGAACAGGCGGCGGTGATCGCGGCGTGCAATTCCAAAGCCCGGGACTCGGGCAAGGTGGCGGTGGACTATACCGAGATCCGCAATGTGCGCAAACACCCCTCCGGGAAGCCCGGATTGGTGCTTTATGAGCCCTACCAGACGGCTGTGGTGGAGCCGGACCAGGCTTTGGCCCAGCGGCTGTTGGAAAAATAAATGTTCTTCCCCATCAAATAGGCGGATGTCCAAAGGACATCCGCCTATTTGTCTGTCTATCCAACCTTCCGCCGCCGGTGACCAAATCCCCACTGGCGGAATACCATGGATTAACGATCAATTTGGGAGGAGCTGTTATGAACAATACCGCGAAACCACTCCATTTTTTCTTAGGTGCCAACACCCCCCAGGGGTTTGTCTCCCGGTTTGACCAGCTGGCGGACCGACAAGCGGGCTGGCGGGAGTTTGTGATCAAAGGGGGGCCGGGCACGGGGAAATCCACCCTCATGAGGCGGATCGCCGAAAAGGCCCAGGGACGCTGCCAGGGGATTGAGCTGATCCATTGTTCCTCAGATGTGGACAGTCTGGATGGGGTCATCCTACAGGACGTGAAGACCTCCATTGCGGACGGCACTTCGCCCCATGTCATTGAACCGAAATTTCCAGGGGCGTTTGAACAGCTGGTGGATCTGTCCTCCTGCTGGGATCAGGAACAACTGTTCCAGGACCGGGGGGAGATCATCCCACTGACCGAACGGATCAGCCGCCGCCATGAACACTGCTGCCGCCTCTTGGGAGCGGCGGGGAGCCTCCTTTCCGACAGCTACCGCATCGCTTTGGAGGCCACCGACGTGGAAAAGGCGGTGCGGGCAGCCGGACGGATTGCCCGATTGGAGTTCCGCCGGGGTCCCCAGACAAAGGGAAGGGAGTCGGTACGGTTCCTCTCCTGTGTCTCCAATAAGGGGCAGGTCTTTTTCCATGAGACAGTCCAGACACTCTGTGACCGGGTCTATCTGTTGGAGGACCTCTATGGGGCGTCCTCCCGCCTGATCCTCAAAGCCCTGCGGGCAGCGGCCCTGGAAGCAGGGTGGGACGTCATCAGCTGCTACTGTCCGCTGTCCCCCTATGAAAAACTGGAACATCTGATGATCCCCGACCTGCGGCTTGGGTTTTTCACCGCGAACGACGCCCATCGGCCCAACGTTGCTGTCCAAAGGGTGGTCCGTTCCCGCCGGTTCACCGATCCTGACCAGTTGCGTCGGAACAAAAAGCGTCTGACCTTCAACCGCAAGGCTTCCGCCCAGCTCTTGGACTCTGCCGGGCAACTTCTGGGGGAGGCCAAACAGCTCCACGACCAGCTGGAGGGGTTCTATGTCCGGGCGATGGACTTTGGCCTGGCTGGCCAGGTGTTTGACCGTACGTTGGACCACTATGAACGCATTCTGAAAGAACATAGTCTTTGATCGGAAAAAACAGCGCGCCACAGGGAGAAAGCCTGTGGCGCGCGTTTGCATGGGGCTATTTTTGCTCCTGCTCCAAGCGGTCCAGCTCCGCCAGCCATAGGGAGGACTGGGCGTCGCTGGGCATCCGCCAATCTCCCCGGGGGGAGAGGGAGACGGAGCCCACCTTGGGGCCGTCCGGCAGGCAGGAGCGCTTATACTGCTGGGCAAAGAACCGGCGGCAGAAGTTTTTCAGCCAATGGAGGACCGTCCGCCGGTCATAGGCGCCTTTAAAGGCGTAAAGGGCCAGCCGCAGTACCTTTGCGGGGCCAAATCCCCAGCGGATCATATAGTAGAGGAAGAAGTCGTGGAGCTCATACGGCCCTACCAGGTCCTCCGTCCGCTGTTGGATTTCTCCCTCGCTGGGGGGAAGCAGCTCGGGGCTCACCGGGGTATCCAAAATATCCAGGAGCACCTGGCGCAGGGCGGCATCCGAAGTTCGCTGGGCCTCATAAGCCACCAGATGGCGCACCAACGTTTTGGGGATGGAGGCGTTCACCCCATACATGGACATGTGATCTCCGTTGTAGGTGGCCCATCCCAGTGCCAATTCGGACAGATCCCCGGTCCCCACCACCAGGCCGCTGTGCTCGTTGGCCAGGTCCATGAGCACCTGGGTGCGCTCCCGCGCCTGGGCGTTTTCATAGGTCACATCCCGCATCGCCGGATCGTGGCCGATATCCCGGAAATGGAGATCCACCGCCGCTTTGATGTCGATCTGGCGCAGGGTGGCCCCCAGCCGCTCACACAGCAGCTCGGCATTCCCTTTGGTCCGGGCGGTGGTGCCAAAGCAGGGCATGGTCACCGCCAGCAGATCGCTGTGGGGCCGGCCCAGCAGATCCATTGCCCGGGCGGCCACCAGCAGCGCCAATGCGGAATCCAACCCGCCGGAGACCCCCACTACCGCCGTTTTGGCGTGGGAATGCTCCAAGCGGCGGCGCAACCCCCAGGACTGGATCTGCAAAATCTCCTCACAGCAGGCTTTGCGTGCCTCCGGGCTTTGGGGGATGAAGGGGGTGGGGGAGATTACCCGGCTCAGAGGGGTCTCCTCCAGCGGCAGGGAGAAGGTGCTGGTGAGGTAGCCCCGGTCCTGTTGGGGCGGGAAGGTGGTCATCCTCCGCCGTTCGTAGGCAAGCCGGCTTACATCCAGCTCGGTCACCGCCAGGCCGGTCCTGTAGCGGGGCGTTTCAGCCAAAAGCACCCCGTTTTCCGCAATTAGGTTGTGGCCGGCGAACACCATGTCGGTGGTGGACTCCCCCATCCCCGCGTCGGCATAGAGATAGCCGCATACCAGTCGGGCGGACTGCCCCTCCACCAGCGACCGCCGGTAATCCGCCTTGCCCACCGTCTCATCGGAGGCAGAGAGATTCACGATCACCGTAGCTCCGGCGGCCGTATGCCCTACCGATGGGGGGCAGGGGGCCCATAGGTCCTCACAGAGCTCCGCCGCAACCACCAGATCCGGGAGCTGTTCGCAGCGGAACAGCTGGTTGGCGCCAAATCCCACTGCCTGGGGGGTGTAGGCATTGTAATAGCTGGCATCCTGGGGTGCGGGGGAGAACCACCGCCGTTCATAGAACTCCCCATAGTTGGGCAGGTGGGTTTTGGGCACCAGTCCCAGCAGCTCCCCCCCGCAGAGGGCGGCCGCACAGTTATATAGCTTGCCAAGATGCCGGACAGGCAGCCCCACAAATACCAGCATCCCCAGGGAGGCCGTCTCACGGCGTACCTGGTCCAGTGCCTGCCAGGCGCCTTCCAACAGGGTGGGTTGGAAAAAGAGATCCCCGCAGGTATACCCGGTCAGGCAGAGCTCTGGGAACACCAAAATGCGCACCCGTTGTTTTGCAGCCTGTTGGGCCATTTCAATCACTGCTCTTGCGTTGAAGGTGCAGTCGGCAACCCGGATCTCTGGGGTCGCCGCCGCCACTCGAATCAAACCATCCCGCATGGGAACGCCTCCGTCCTTGTGAATTACAAGCCGTCCGCCGGCGGCGTCCGTCTTTTCCTTTCTATTATAGTGCCCAGCCCGCAAAGTCGCAAGCCTGGAAATGGAAAAGGGGGATGTATAAGTGACAAGGTGATATACTTGTCAGACTAATGGAGCCTCTGAAACCCCAGGTAGCGGGTCCCCTGAAAGGTGAGGCGGCCGCAATCCCCCTCCGCCAGTTGGCCATAGTCCCGCCCCTCCACCGCAAATTCCAAACGGTCCCCGCTCTCCACCTGAAAGGTGGCATAGTAGCGGGTGAACGAGTGGGAGAGGGATTCCCCGTTCGTCTGGCGGGAGACCTCTGTCCGTTTCGCCACGATCCTGCAATCCACTGTGAGAACGGGGGAGGCGTTGTTCTTTCGATAGGTTCGAATTCCCCGCACTGCCGTAGTGACAAAAATCCCCAGCACCAGGACAAAGACTGCCAAAAATAGGATGGGAAACAGGCTCTCAAACAGCGAAAATCCCCAGAACATCTCAGCTTCCTCCTTAAATATATTACTAATAGTAATATATCGACCTATTTATCCAAAATTTGAGGGCAAAATCGGACAAGATCTTGCACCAAAGGGATACCCCATGCTATAATACAGACCAGCTACAGAAAAAACCGCCCCACATACCAAATGGGGACAGGGCGGGAATCCGGAACTTCAAAAAGGAGTGCTGCCCGATGTCCAAACTGACCTGGAAGCCTGGCGCCCTGCTCTCCCCAGTGCCTCCTGCCCTGGTCACCTGCGGAACGCTGGAGCGCCCCAACCTATTCACTGTGGCCTGGACTGGCACGGTGAATACCAATCCGGCGATGACCTACATCTCCGTTCGGCCCCAACGGTTTTCCTATTCGTTGATCCGGGAGTCGGGGGAATTTGTCATCAACCTGACCACCCAGCAGCTGGTGCCCGCCGCCGATTTCTGTGGGGTGCGTTCCGGCCGGGATCTGGATAAGTTCGCGGCCTGCGGCCTCACGACCCAAGCCGCTTCGGAGGTGGGCGCGCCGCTGCTGGCCGAAAGCCCCCTATCCATCGAATGCCGGGTACGCCAGGTGCTGGAGCTGGGCAGCCACCATATGTTTTTGGCCGATGTTGTGGCAGTGGATGTGGAGGAGAGCTTGGTGGACAGCCAAGGGGGGCTCCATCTGGAGCGGGCGGGGCTGGCAGCCTTTGCCCACGGAGCTTATTTTGCTTTGGGGAAGCCGTTGGGCACCTTTGGATTTTCGGTGCGTAAAAAACCAAAGCGCCGCCGCCGCTAAAACTGCCCTGGTTTTTTCCGGTTTCCCCTTGCATTTTACAAACCTGTGTGTTATAATAATCTCCGTTACACTGAACGGAGAGATGTCCGAGCGGTTTAAGGAGCTGGTCTTGAAAACCAGTGACTCGAAAGAGCCGTGGGTTCGAATCCCACTCTCTCCGC
>CAJFPF010000076.1 GCA_904398655.1 uncultured Anaerotruncus sp.
GCGGAGCCCCCTCCTTTTCAAAATGGAGGATATGGAACTCCGCCACCAGTACACTTTACCAAATCATCCCACATTATGCAAGGGGGCGTGATCCTTTTTGGGAGAAATCCTCTCAAAAGGCATCGTCAATGATTTGGATAGCCCGTTCCATATCGCTGTCATAGGTATCCGAGCTCTCCCCCAGGATCAAGAGGAACACGTAATTCCCCCGCTGAACCACCTGCCCCTTCTGTGCTTTCTCACTCTGATCCGGCAGATATTGGGCAAAGGCGTTCTGGACATCTGTTAAACGCCGCTCCAACGCCTCTTTCACCGTTTCCACCTGGTCGGGCTTGGCCTGTACCGCCATGACATTGTCCGCACTGGTCATTGTGACAGCCATCTTTCCCGCGTAGGCTTCCACCTGGTCGGTCTCTAAATAGAAGATGTCCTTCAGGATGCTGTCATCCACATCCGCGGGCATCTGAATGCCAATTTCCTCGGCAATTTGATCCACCACTGTCTGGACGCTCTCCCCTTCCTTCATCGTCTTTCCGGAGGTTGCCTGTCCTTCTTGGCTGCCACAGCCTGCCAACATACTCAGGCAGCAAATTGCCGCCAAAAAACGAACCATCCATTTTTTCATCAGTAAATCCCCCTAATTCCAATTAAATTGCAGACCCATCTCTTTCGGGCCCCCTATACAGTATGCGAAAACCTTTGATTTACTTCACCGGCCATAAAAAAACACGCCTTTGGAAACAACCATGGTTGTTTCCAAAGGCGTGAAAAAGTAGACTCAGTCCTTTTTCCCCGCTGCACCCAAAAAAGCCGCTACCCGTGGGTCCCGGGGATGGTGGAACAGTTCCTGAGGGGGTGCCGCCTCCGCGATACCGCCGTCACAGATGAACAACACCTTGGTGGCAACCTCTCGGGCAAAGCTCATCTCATGGGTCACCACCAACATGGTCACATGGTCGGCGGCCAGTTGGCGCATCACCCCCAACACCTCGGCGGTGAGTTGGGGATCCAAAGCGGAGGTGGGCTCGTCAAACAGCAGGATGTCCGGATTCAGCATCAACGCCCTGGCGATGGCCACCCGCTGTTTCTGTCCGCCAGACAGAGTGGAGGGCATTGCCTCCATCTTATCCGCCAATCCTACCTTCCCCAACAGTTCCTGGGCGCGCTGGTCCGCCTCCTGCTGGCTGACCTTTTTCACCATCATCAGGGGCATGGTTAGATTCCGCCGCACGTTCAAATGGGGAAACAGATTGAACGACTGGAACACCATCCCCATCTTCGAGGTGATCTGGCGCGCCTGCTGAGGCGGGGCATAGACCCCGTCCTTGACCAGGGCCTCCCCCTCCACCTCAATGGTGCCGCCATCCGCCTTCTCCAAATCGATTAGGCAGCGCAGAATGGTGCTTTTGCCCGCCCCAGAGGGTCCGATCATGGCGATCACGTCCCCCCGGTCCACCGTAAAGCTCACATCCGAAAGCACCTCCAAAGAGCCAAACCGTTTACAAAGCCCCTCCACATGCATCAACGCTTCCATCTTCCACCCTCCCTCAATAGGCCAACCGTTTTTCCAACCAGTTGAAAAAGATCTGCAGAACCGTGTTCAAAGCCAGATAGATCACAAACGCAATGGCGTAGGGCACGATGCTGCCCGTACGGCTCACCGCCACCTTGGCGTAGTGGAGGATTTCAGGAATGGCGATGGAAAAGACCAGAGCGGTATCCTTAATCAAAGTGATCGACTCGTTGGTGATGGAGGGCAGCGCCACCCGCACCATCTGGGGCAGGATCACCCGGGTGGTAGTCTGCCAGCGGTTGAGGCCCAATACCTTGCAGGCTTCATACTGCCCCACATCGATGGAGAGCAGGCCACCCCGAAAGATCTCCGCGAAATAGGCGGCGTAGTTGAGGGTAAAGCCCACCAGCGCACAGGTAAGCGCATCAAAAAAGAGGGTGCGAAACGGCTCCCCCAGCAGCGGCAGCCCAAAGTAGATAAAAAATAGCTGCAGCATCAGCGGGGTACCCCGCATCACATAGATGTAAGCGTTCACCAGCCAACTCAAGGGCTTAAACCGGGATCGGGTGCATAGGGTCAGCAAAAAGCCCAGGGGCATTGAAGCCGCCAACACCACAAAGAACAGCACCAGAACCACACCCAGCCCTTGCATCAGGGCTGAGGTCGTGGTAAGGATCTCGCTCCAGCTCATTACATACGCCTCCACAAACATTCATACGGGCTCTTTTAAAGATCGGGGTCCTCATAAAAAGCACGCACCCCCGCCATAGACGGGAGTGCGGCGACCTAAGGGAATGGCTGCTCAATAGGTAATGATGGCGTCATCCCGACCGAACCATTTTTGGGAGATCTCCGCCACAGTGCCCTCAGCGGCCAGCTCGGACAGGGCGTTCTCCACCGCTTCCAACAGAGCGGTATCTCCTTTTTTGAAGCCAATGCCGTACTCCTCAGCGGCCATGGTTTCGTCCAACAGCCGCATATCCTTCTGATTGGCGGTGATGTAATAGTCCGCCACGATGGAGTCCATGACAATGGCGTCGCACCGGCCCAACTCCAGGTCCCCCAATGCGGTGACATAATCAGCATACTCCTTGGGGGTGCCGTCCTGGATGGAGGCGCAGATCTCATCCGCCATCAGTGCCTCCAGCCCAGAGGAATCCTTTTGGGCGGCCACAATCCTGCCTGCCAAATCCGCCTTGGCGTTGATATCCGAGTCATTCATCACCACGATGACCTGGTCGTTCTCCATATAGGGCCTGCTCATCTCATAGTTTTCCAACCGCTCATCGGTGATGGTCAACCCGTTCCAGATGCAGGTGATCTTGCCGGTGGCCAGCTCCATATCCTTGGCGTCCCAGTCGATGGGCTTGGCTTCAAAGGTCATTCCCAGCTTGTCGCACACCGCCTTGGCAAGGTCGATATCCACGCCGATGATCTCGTTGTTCTCATCGGTGAAGCCCATGGGCGGGAAGGAGGCGTCCAGACCCAGGATGAAGGTCTCCGGCAGAGCAGCGTCGGTGGATTCGGAGGCGGTCTCCGACGAAGCGGCCTCCGAGGCAGCAGCTTCGGAAGCGGCTGCTTCAGAGGAAGCAGCCTCGGGAGCTGCTTCTGAGGAAGCTGTGGTGGAACCGCCACAGCCACTGAACAACATGGCTCCCATCAAAAGCGCCATCAAAAAGGAAAGTGTCTTTTTCATATACCTTTTTCTCCTAATCACAATGTTTGCGGCCAAAGCCGATTGCTTTTATTGTATATTTTATCGTAGTAAAACGCTAATCTTCTATCAGTCTATCTTGAAGAAATGTTGATGAAATTCTTCTATTTCCTCTGGTTTCCGGGAATTTTCGTAAAATTTTGGTCAACTTTCCTCAGTGCCAATCCCCCTCTAAATGGACCTCCCCCGCGCAAAGGGCCTGCTCCTGTCCCTGAAGGGTTCTCACCACCAACTGGGCTTGATCGTCGATCTCCACCGCCAAAGCCTGGTAGCGCTCCCTTCCCTCCAGCACGGTCACCTGTTTTCCCAACACGCAGGAACGTTTTCGATACTCCCGCAAAAATTCCTTCGCCGGTAACTGGCTGTATATCCTTTCCAGCTGATCCAACACCGCAGCAGTCAGCCGGTTGGGGTCACAGGCGGCCCCCTCCTGTTTTAGGGAGGTGGCCTTCCCCGCAAGTTCAGGGGGAAAGCCGCTGTCGGACAGATTGATCCCAATCCCCACCACCGCATAATCTGGTGAACCATCCGGCCCGAAAGCGGACTCGGTCAGGATGCCGCAGAGTTTTTTACCTTTATAATAGAGGTCATTTACCCATTTGATCTGTACTTCCAGTCCACAGACCTCTTCCACTGCCCTTGAAGCCGCTACAGCAGCGGCGGCTGTAAGCAGTTGCAATTGGGGGGCGGTGGGGCGCAGGATGACCGTTAGGTAAAGGCCCGCATCCGCCGGGGAAAAAAAGCGGCGCCCCTGGCGCCCTTTTCCCGCTGTCTGCCCCCGGGCCAGCACCGCCGTCCCCTGAGAGGCGCCGTTTTGTGCCAGCAGTTTGGCGGTGTCATTGGTGGACGGAAGGCTCTCATAGACCGTCAGTGCCCGTCCAAACCCTCCGCACAAATATCGCCGGATTTCTGTCTCCTCCAAGCGCATAGATCAGTCCCCTCCCCTTTCAAAAATGAACCGGTCCACAATTTCCGCCACCGCGTCCTCCAAATTGGTGCGGGTGGTGACATAATCCGCTTGGGCCTGCAGATCGTCCGGGGCGTTGCGCACCGCAATGCCGATGCCTGCCCCCTGGATCAGCTCCAGGTCATTGTAGTAGTTGCCCACCCCAATCACCCGCTCCCGGGGAATCCCCTCCAACTGGGCAACCCGCTGGGCGCCATACCACTTATTTACCTTTCCGGGCATCACGTCCATTGTCAACGGGTCTGAAACCATACAGTGCAGATCCAGCCCTTCCCGGCGTACAAACTCCTGGACCGCCTGGCTGTTGCCAGTGGTGACAAAGCCGTCCACCGTTTCAAAGGGAAGCTCTGCGGCAGTGTGGTAGAGCACCGGCTTATTTTGATACCGGCGCTCCAACTGCTCCAATTCGGGGCGCACCAGGTTGATGCCCCAGTAATCCCCGGACAGCATGTGGAGCATGACGCCGTTTTGATTGCAGAAGTCCAGCAGCTTCTCCAGATCCCGGCGGCGCACCAGGGTGGTATAGACCTGCCGCTCTTCAGGCATCTTGAGCAGGGTTCCCCCGTTGTTCAAAAGGATGTAGTCCGCCAGATCCTTGATGTGCTCAATCCGGCGCAGGTTTTTGCGGCCGGAGACAAAACAGACCACCGCCCCCGCGGCCCGGGCCCCCTCCAGGGCACATCGGTTTCCCGGTGAGAGGACGCCATGTTCCCCAAAGGTTGTCCCGTCCAAGTCCAACGCCAACAACTTTTTCAACATCCGGACCCATCCTTTCCGGCTTTTGAAGCCACAATGCAAAGCGGAACGATGTTATGGAAAAAACGGCCCGGCAAAACGCTGCTCAAATCGGCGCAACGGGCGGGCCTTCGGCTATTGTACCACACTGGGACGGGACAGGTCAATTTTCGTCGGAATTTTTTTAAGAAGGCTGTGGTATAATTGAAGTCATCCGGCAGCTTTTGTCGTTATTAAGGATGTAAGGCTTCCAAGGTGGTGAGTATGAGCCGAAAATGACAAATGAACAATTCCAGCGTCTAATAGAGCAGTATGAGCGGCTTGTATTCACCGTCTGTTACCAGCTGGTACGGGATTATCACGAGGCGCAAAATCTTGCTCAAGACACCTTTGTGTCGGCCTATGCCCACCGGGAACAGGTGGAGGAACAGAACCTGAAGGGATGGTTGACACGGATCGCGGCCAACAAGGCCAAAGACTATCTCAAAAGCGCCTATAACCGCCGTGTCTGCCTGGAGGAAGACATGAGCGAACTGGATCTGGCCCGGGCGGAAAGTTCCCCGGAACGCCTCTACATCCACGGAGAGAACGCCCAGCATATCCGCCAGACCATCTTCAATTTGAAGGAGCCTTACCACAAAGTTTCCGTCCTGTTTTTCCTGGAGGAAAAATCCATCGATGAAATTGCCCAGGCCCTGCGCCGTCCAAAAAAGACGGTCCAAACCCAGCTCTACCGGGCGCGGGGCAAACTGCAGGAGCTATTGCGAGAGGAAGTGAAGAGATGAACGAGCTATTTGATCAGGAGGGTTGCCTCACCGACTTTGCCCTGCACAGTTTGATAGAGGACAGCCCGCTGGAGGAGCTGGAGCGGTTGGAGATCGCGGAACATCTCTCCTTCTGCGACCGGTGTGTCTCCCGCTATGCCGCCCTGATGGAACAGGCGCCCCTGCAGGCACCCCCGGAGCCTCTGGCCCCAACCGTGTTGCAGCGGCTGAGGCGCCAGGCCCGCCGGCTCTTTTTCAACCGCTATGCCACTGTGGCGGCCGCCGCCTGTTTCGCCATTTTGTTCTGGAACCTGGGGGTGTTCACCTTCGATATCCAGAAATCCCGCCCCTTCGACGAGATGCTCACCCAGAGTTCCATCAGTTTCCGGCAGCGCAGTGCCGCCATCTCCGAAAATCTTACCGACGCCTTAAACGAAATTTTCCAACGTTTTTCCTTTGAGAGGGGTTTTGCCAGCCATGAGAAAGAGTAAGCTTTTGACCTTCCTATTCGCCTTTATCCCCGGCTGCGGGGAGATGTATCTGGGGATGATGCGCAAGGGCGTATTTTTAATGGTTCTGTTCTGGGGAATCAACACCCTGTCCATTTTTTTGCAGATGGGCGTCCTGCTCTGCTTGCAGCCGGTGATCTGGTTCTATTCTTTCTTTGAGACGTTTAATATCCGTGATCTCCCATTGGATATCATCCAACAGCACGACCAGCTGTTCTTCCAAAAGCTCACCAGCCGCCTGGGGGCCAGAGAACTGCCCCGTCTGTTGGGAAGCCGCCATCTGTGGGCCGGTGTGGTGCTGATCCTTCTAGGGGGCTGGGTGCTCTTCCAGAACTTTGTCGTTCCTCTGTTGGAGCTGCTCTTCCCCACCTTGGCGGAGAACTGGTATTTCCACTATTTCCTCAACCAGATCCCCTCCGCGGCAGTCGCAGTGGCGGTGATCCTGCTGGGCATCCATCTGGTGCGCGGGAAGAAAAAGCCCAGGGAGGAGGATTTTGTGGAGTATCGAGGTGAGCAACATGACTGAACAGAACCAGACAACACCGGCCCCGGAAACACCCGCCTCACCGCCTGTCCGGGAGCAGCCAATCCGCCGGGTGGGAACCTTTACCATGGGTGTTGCTTTGGTGGCGGCAGGGATCACCGCTCTGGCCGCCATGTTTTTCCCCGGGTTTGATCCCACCTTGGCCTTCCGACTCTCCCCCTTGATCTTCCTGCTGTTGGGGGCGGAATTGATCCTTGCCCATTTTCAGTTTCCCAACGTCCGCCTGAAGTACGACTTCTTAAGCACGGTGGTCTGCTTTTTCCTGCTGTGCGCCGCCGCCTGCCTGGCAGTGATCCCTTCCCTCTGGAACTACTTGGGACCACCGGCCATGGAGGCTCGCAGCCAGCTTCAGGGGCAGCTGGAAACCCAGCTGCGCCAAAAATTGAGCGACCAGCAACAGATCGAGGGCATGTACCTACAGGTGGAACTCCCCTACTATGAGCGCTACACAGCCACAGACTCCTACGAGGAGCTATTGCCCCAATCGAATATCCGCCTGCACTTTGCCCTCTTCGGTCCTTACGGAGACGCCCAATCGTTCGCCCAGGACTGCGCTCTCATTTTGGAAAAATTGGCGGGTCTGGAGGAGCAGCTGAACTGGGTGAAGTTCTCCTGCCGCCAAGGGCCGGACTTCTCCCTCTATCTCAACTCCCCCTTCCGACTGAACTTTTCTCCAGAGCAACTGGCCTCCATGGTGGAGTCTCCTGAAGAGGAACTGGAGGGATCAGAAGAGGAGCTGGATGGGCTGGAGATTGATTCGGGGTATGTGTACAGCTGGCCCGACTTTGTCCGCTATGACACCCAGGGAGGGATGAGCGCCCACAGCTTCCTATTTGACCTCCCTGTGGATGGGCCCACCCAGCTTCTGGTGGATCTGGCCACCGAAAGTGGTTCTCTCCAACTGCAAATCCTGGCGGAAGATGGGACCATCTTATTCGATAGCACCACCCAAGATGCTTTCCCCGCCCAGATTTCCCTGCCTGCCGCAGGCAACTACCGCTGCCAGGTGAACGCCGACCACCATGTGGGCTTTTTCACCTTGGAAAATCTCTCCTAAGCCCGCATAGAAAAGGGCCCCCGCAATCGGATACCCGTGCGGGGGCTCTTCTCCTATTCATTTGTGATATTTGGCGTGGGCGGAGATGGAGAGCGCCCGATAGAGCTGCTCCAATACCATCACCCTGGCCAACTGATGGGGAAAGGTCATGGGGGACATGGAAAGCCGCAGATCCGCTGCCCGTTTCACCGTCTCCGAAAGGCCATAAGAGCCGCCGATCACAAAGCAGAACTCCCCCCGTCCGGTGGACGCGGACCGCTCGATCCATTGGGAGAGCTGCTCCGAGGACATCTGCCGTCCTTCAATACACAGAGCCGCTATGACCGCCCCTTTGGGAACCCGCTCCAAAAGGCGCTCCCCCTCCCGTTCCAAGCAGGCGGCAATTTGGGCGGGAGCGGGATTTTCCGGCAGGCGATACTCCTCCACTTCCACCACCTGGGGATGGCTCCACAGCCGCAGCCGCTTCAGATATTCCCCGCAGCCCTCCCGCATCCAAGACTCCTTCAGCTTTCCCACCGTCAAAACCGTCAACCCAATCATAGGACCACCATCCGGGAGGGCTCGTTGCGGGGGGCGATCTCCAGTGTATAATCCAGCCCCTCCCGCATCCCACTCGATTCCAGCGCACAGGTAGAAGCCTGGTAGGCGTTCTCCGGGGTATTGCTGTTCTCCGAAAGGTGTCCCAGGATCAGCCGGGTGCTGCCAGTGCGCACCAGCCGTACCAGCTCCTGGGCACAGCTATCGTTGGAGAGATGGCCGGTGTTGGAGGCAATCCTGCGTTTTAAGTAGTAGGGGTAGTCGCAGAGGCTCAAGAGGCTGGACTCGTAGTTGGACTCCAGGAGTACCAGGTTGCAGCCGGTGAGCATCCCCCGCACCTCATCACTGATGTATCCCATATCGGTGGCCACCGCCATCCGCAGCCCGTCAGGGGTAGTGATCCGGAACCCCAAGCTGTGGACGCTGTCATGGGGGGTATCAAAACATTCCACCCGCAGGGACCCCACCGCAAACGGCCGGGCGGAATCCACCTCCTGGACCGGCTGCCCCTCCGGCAGCCGGCCGTCCCATCGGAGTTTTTCCAACACCTCTGGGGACGCATAGACCGGCACCTTTAACTTTTTCAACAATACCCGCAGGCCGCTGACATGGTCCACATGTTCGTGCGTCACCAATATGGCAGAAATAGCGCGGGGATCGATCTGGCGGGCCTCCATGGCCTGTAGCAGCTGTTTGCAGGAACGGCCCGCATCCACTAAAACCGCTGTATCCGAACTGCTGATATAGGTGCTGTTCCCGCTGGAACCGCTGAACAAGGTGCAAAAACGCGCCATAACTACAGATGACCCTCCCAAAGATGTTCAAAATACCCAATAAAACGACAGGCCGCCTTGCGGCGGCCCGGAACAGGCGGTCGGCTTACAACGCCTCCCGGAAAGCGGCTCCATCGGGAACCACTCTCTTTTGGATGTGCGCGCCCAACCCGCGGAGTTTCTCCACAATATCCTCATAACCCCGCTCAATATATTCAATGTCTTCGATTTCCGTAATCCCGTCGGCGGTCATCGCAGCAATCAGCATCGCCGCTCCGCCCCGCAGATCTACTGCCCTCACTGGCGCGCCGGAAAGGCGTGGAGCGCCCTCTACTACTGCCACTTTACCGTCCACCTGGATCAGCGCCCCCATGCGGCGCAGCTCCTCCACATAGCGGAACCGGTGATCCCAGACCCCCTCGGTGATGATGCTGGTCCCCTCCGCCAGGGCAAGCATGGCGGTCATCTGGGGCTGCATATCGGTGGGGAATCCCGGATGGGGCATTGTCTTCAAATTCACCCGTTTTAGCGGGCCGGTCCGGCTCACCCGGATGGAGTCATCAAATTCAGTGACCTGGGCGCCCGCCTTTTCCAATTTCTCCGTAATTGCCTCCAGATGCTTGGGGATGACATTTTTAATGAGCACATCTCCCCCTGTGGCTGCAGCGGCCACCATATAGGTCCCCGCCTCAATTTGGTCGGGAATGATGGAGTAGCTTGTCCCATGCAGAATATCCACTCCATGGATCTTGATGACGTCGGTGCCCGCGCCGCGGATATCGGCGCCCATGGAGTTGAGGAAGTTGGCCAGGTCCACAATGTGGGGCTCTTTTGCGCAATTCTCCAGGATGGTGACCCCTTTGGCTTTCACAGCGGCCAACATCACATTGATGGTAGCCCCCACCGAAACCATATCAAAATAGATATGAGCCCCCAGCAGCATATCCGCACGGGCATTGATCATGCCCCCCGGCTCGATGGTGACTGTGGCGCCCAGCGCCTCAAATCCCTTCATATGCTGGTCAATGGGCCGCACGCCGAAATCACAGCCTCCGGGCATCGCTACGCTGGCCCGCCCACAACGGGTGAGCAACGTCCCCAACAGATAATAGCTGGCCCGCATATACCTGGCCAACTCATAGGGGACCACGGGCTCTTTGATTTGGGTCGCGTCAAACTCCACTGTATTTCGGTCAATAATCCGAATTTTCACACCCAGTCCCTTCAGGATCTGGAACAATACGGTCACATCGCTGATATTGGGGATATTCTCTATGACACAGACGTCCTGGGATAGAATGGTCGCGGGGATAATTGCCACAGCCGCATTTTTGGCGCCGCTGATGGTGACCTCTCCCTCCAGAGGGCATCCGCCTTCCACAATAAATTTTTCCATTTCTCCGCCATTTCTCCGCGCTTTTACAATTCAATGCCAGTCCCACTCTACGCGGTACGTAGGGCCAGCTCCAAATCATCTCATAAAAAGGCACGCCTATCCTGCGTGTACCTGAATTATTCCGAAAAAAGCCGCCCCCGGATTCATAATTTGCCGGGCGGCGTTTGGATGGTGATTCATCCATTTGCGGTTATTATACCACTTCAAGAGGTAAAATAAAAGAGGATTTTTTTCTTTTCTCGTGCAAACTTTTCCGCTTGGTCCGCTCATGGCGTTCTCTTTTGCTTTTTCAGAGGTTCCCCAAAACTTCTCAATTGCCGGGAACATTTCCCTTCCCCGCTCCATAAACCGGTACCGCACAGCAGGAGCGCAGAGCATATCCCGCGCTCCTGCTGTGCTATGTGGAGCAAAATGCGCACGGCCTTTTTACGGAATCATCCGAAAGCTGTCCCTCTTTACAACATTTGAAAAAAAATGTAGAATAAAAAACGTAATAAAAATTTGGTGAACTTTTTTTGCCGCAGAGGTTGACAAAGATGATATTCGTTGGATAATGAGCAGAGCAGAGCCGGTCTCTGCCTTTTGTGTTGTCTTAAAAAGAATCATATTTCATGAAAGTGCGTTCCGTCCACAGGGTTGTGACGGAATGCATTTTTTTGTGTAAAAATTCCCGCATTTAGGCGGCTATGGCAAAGGAACGAGGAGGTTTGAAAATGCGAAAAAAATGGATGTCTCTGCTTTTGGCAGTCTGTATGCTGGTCCCGCTGGCCCCAGCGGAAGTATTTGCCGCGGAACCCACAGCATTTGAAATGGAAACAGTAGCGGATGGTGACTCCCGCTACGCCTTCCAGGACCCCTTCGTGCTGGGTTCGTCCGATTCCACCCGGTACGATGGGCGCATCTGAACCGACAAGACGGTGAGCACACAGGATTACGTTGTCTACGGCCCGGCCGCTGGAAGCGATGGGTTAACCATTGCGATCGACGATGACGCGGCGGCGTAAAAATTTGGCGGAATTTCGGCTTGCCGGACAGCCAGGGTTCGGATGATGAGGACAACAACCTCCGTCGCGCCCAGACCTTCGCCACCCTGCTCACCGCCGCCTACTGGAAGGCCCGGGTGAGCCAGGAGTACAGCAGCGGCACGGAAACCCGTGAAATGCAGCTCTACACCATCGGCGTGCGGATGGACAGCGCCAACTCCCCCGGCCTGGCCAAGATTGTTTTAAATCCCCAGAAGAACCTGGAGAAAGGCGCCAGTGAGTTCAGCGATAATTTCATTGGTTACATAGAGAGTTATCTGGACAGCAAAAAAGTAGAGATCCCCGATGCTGGTAAGGACAATCATACCACTGCATTTCAGCCTGATCCGGCCCTTGGCCTTAACGACATTGACGATTTAAAGTACAACAACGGTTTTTATGAAGTCACCGGCGAGGGTTCCAACCTGGATTGGAGCACCGTCCTGGAGGAAGTGATCGCCCATGTCACCGATACCGTGCCCAAGGTCCCAACCCACGTGAATACCGGCGACCTGGATTCCGACGGCTATATCACCTATGTGGACCCCATCGGGGAGTACATGGAGGTGAAGGCGGTCAAAACCCTCATCTTCAACCATCAGGTGTACCATCTGGAGAATCCCCGGGGTGAAAAGCAGGACGACGGCAGCACCGTTTACACCTTCTCTGCCGGGACCCAGGTCCCCAGCCCCGCCGGCGGCATGGTGAGCCTGGAGGATGTCCATATTTACGTTACCCCTGACGAAGATACAAACACCGAAACCCTAACCGTGGAAATCCCCGCTTCCCTCATCCCCCTGCGCACCAACACCGTCACCCTGGATGTGAATGGAAACCCCGTTTCCAATGTTTCCAACAACGCATACCCCCTGCGGCTGTTCTACACCGTGGGCCTGCGGGAAGGGATTGTGGACCGGCAAACCGGCAAGGTCATCACTGAGGCGGTATCGGACGACTACCTGGATACCCATTCCAACGAGGACGGCACCGTCAATTTCTACGCCAACCGCTATTCCGGCATGGGAGCCGACCAGACCGGCGCGTCAATTGTAAATAACCCCGCCGAGAACGCCGCGACAGTCGGGGACGCCTATACCACCTTTACCCCGGCACGAGATAATCCCTTCTACTTTGTCCAAGAGGATACGCCCCTGTTTTTAGACGAAGGGCTGACGCAGAAAGCCACGGATGAGCTGCAAACCGGGAAGTACTACTATTTCCAGATCCGCTATTATGAGGGGACCAGCCTGCAAACAGCCGTGGTCAAGCGCCCCGCGGAATCCTTTATGGCCAATGACGATAACGACCCCATTTGGGATGTTCAACCAACAGGAGATGGCGGGCAACTGGAAATCCAGGCAGGCCGCCCCCGGCTGGGCTACCTCATCGACTTCATCCGCTATAAAGATGCCAGCTACGGCCACTACTATGACCCCGACGGCGACGGCGGCGTGGATACCAACCCCGGCAACTACACCGGCACCGCCTCCACCTTCTACTATCCCACCTATGAGGGAGGCGCTGACGGGGCGGGCGCCTTCAAAATGTATCTGGGCAACAACGGCAGGGTGACCGCCGGTGCGCCCGACCCTGCCGTGGGCACCCTCTCCATCGGCAAATTTGTGGTGGGCGAAGAAACGGACACAGGGTTCACCTTTACCGTCCAGCTTACGGATGGCAGTAAAAATCCGCTGACCGGCTCTTTCAACTATACCGGCGCTGCTTCCGATCTCGATGTGGAAGCGCCCGCTAACGGCACCTTGAATCTAATGAACGGCTCTGGAACCATCACGCTGAAGAACGGCCAGGGCATCATCATCCAGGGTCTTCCCAAGGGAACCCGCTGGACGGTGACGGAGAATCCGGACGGGGATGGGAACTACGCAGTCACGGCCTATGTCACCAGCGCCGGCAGCGTCACTTCCGGCGGCAATGCCGCTTCGGGAACCATCGCCCACCACGGCGCGGAGGATGTGGTTTCCTTCGTCAATCTCTATCAGGCCCCCACCGGCACGCTGGTGGTGAAAAAGGAAGTTGAGGGCGATATCCCGCCAGACGCGGAGAACGCCCAGTATGAGTTCAAAATCACGCTGCAGAAGCCGGGCGAGGACCCGACAATTAATGAGTTCAAACTGAAAGACGGTGACTCGGAAACCTTTACAGATCTTCCGTTGGGAACCACCTACACTGTCACCGAGGTGATAGAATCCTCCGGCGATGAGGAAGAACAGCCCGGCGAAAGTGAAATTCCCGAGCAGAGCGACCAGGAGAATACCGAAAACACTGAGGGCGGCGAGGGGGAGCCTGATTCCAATGACACCGCCACTCCTGGCGGCGGGGACGGCGATCCCCAGCTCCCCGATGATGGTACTGGCGGCCAGCCCGGCTCCGGGGAACCTGCCGGCAATGAAAACCCGGCAGATACGGATGATGTTGAGGACAGCGGGGATTCCCAGTCCCCTGACAGTGCCGGTGAAGGCGAAACCGCTCCGCCCCCCCGAGGAGGATCAGGCTTCGGAGGAAGGCCAGCAGGCCGACCCCGCCGGGACCACCGGGGAGCCCCTCCTGGCAGTGCGTACCCTTTCCGCTGTCAGCACCCCATCCGGTTCCGGAGATCCAACTTCCACTCCCGACACCACCCGTGGGAATGGGGACGCCCCGGACGGCAACACGCCCGGCAATGATACCCCGAATGATGACGATATTCCTGAAGACGGACAGCTCCCGGAGGGCGATGGTACCAACGGCGGCACGCCCCCGACCAACGACCCCATCCCGGCCAATGAGCCTGAGCCCACGGAACCTGCTCCGGAGGCACAGGACTTTACCCCCCTGGTGCAGACCCAAAGGGGTACCATTGCCCAGGAGGGGACACTGACCCTGACCTTTATTAACACCTATGCTGATGAAACAGCAGAACCTGGAACCCTCACCATCGAAAAGATCGTTGATGGGACGAACCCCGACCCCGACGCGGAGTTTGTCTTCCATGTGGAATACCCTGATAATAACGGCGATACGGTGGTGGACCACATCCATCTGAAAACGGGTAAAACTTCTGACCCTGTCACGATCCCTGCCGGCGCTGCCTACCGGGTGTATGAGGAGGAATATGGTAGTTACACCCCTGTGGTCCGGGAGATGACCGGCGTCATGGCCGGCGGGGCAGAGGTCCAGTTGGAGTTCCACAATGTCCCTGGAAGCACCTCCGGTGAGCCAGCCGTGTACCTACCCCTCCCCGCCGTGCGGAAATATGTCAGCGGCAACAATGTCCCGGCGCAAGAATTTACCTTTACTCTCCAGGGGGTAAAGGAGGGAGATGGAAACGCCTATGTCCCTATGCCCGCCCACCATGAGGATTCCGTGACCGCGGGCCGCGGAGAAAGCGCCTCCTTCGGTTATATCACCTACCATCCAGTAAACGCGGGCACCTATATCTATACCATCCGGGAGAAAGTCCCCGAGGCAGCGGAAGGGGAAACCAGCCCCTGGACCTACGATCAGTCCGTCTACACCTATATCGTAGAGGTGGAATACGAGGATGGAAAATTGACGGTCACCCCGTCGATGCAAAAGGGCGGGACGGATACCGCCCAGAGTGAATTCACCTTCAACAACACCTATTTCGACCCCACGGAAGTGCCTGAGCCCGGACCGGAGCCGGAACCTGAACCCGATCCATCCCGACCAGAACACAACGGCAATCACGATGGACATGGGGATGGAGGCGGAAACGAGGATAACAGCGGCGGACCCTTCAGACTTGACCGCTCGCCCGATGCAGATCCTGCGGAACCTCCTCTGAAAGAATTGCCGGACACAGGAGTCACCCAACGGGCTCCTTTCCTTCTGGGGTTGGCAGGAGGCAGTTTCGTAGCAATCAGTTTCATTCCCAGGAAAAAAAGGCGGGGTCCTCATGAAAATTGATCCTCGAACGTTTTCCTTCCGAATCGCCACTCTTTTGGTCGGACTTGCCCTACTGCTGGCAGCAGGCATTTTTCTCATAGGGGATTTTCGAGAGGAACGCCGGGTTGAAGTGCAGACACGGGAACTCTTGATCCAGGCAGAGAAGATCCTGCAAGAACAACCACAGGAGCCTTCACAGGTTTCCTCCGTAGAGGAGTCGGCCGACATGAGCCAAAGCCAAAGGCCCACTCCATGGGCTGCTTATGATGTCGTCGGCGTGCTCACCATTCCGGATTTGTGGCTGACCCTTCCCATACTCGGGGAATATAGCCATGATCTTTTGGCGGTGGCCCCTTGTGTTTTTGCGGGCAGCTGGGAGGCCGGGCCCCAGGGCCTGGTCATTGCCGGGCACAACTATCGTATCCATTTTAAGGATATTGGAGAGCTCCCTTTGGGGGCAGAAGTCACATTTCAAACTCTGGAGGGAGAGGAATACACGCTTGTGGTGGAAGAAGTCACCGAGATTGCTGCAGATGAGCCCGAAAAGCTAAAAGCAGAACAGTGGGACATGACCCTTCTCACCTGCAATTCCGACCGCAGCAAACGGATTTTGGTGCGATGTCGCACCTCGGAAAAACCAGTTTTATAAAATCCGGCATCCTTGGAGCAAATGCCCCGAGGATGCCGGATTTTATACCCTTTGGAGCGGCTCTTTCCGCTTTTGGGCAGAATCTTTTTGGGGTCTCCTATTCCCCAGTGATATATCCCGGGATCAAGTCTCAAACGTCTCCTGTCCAAAAGTCCTTTTAGGCTTGGATGAAATGCTTCTACAGATCCGCTTGGTCAAAGGACGGGGCAGCACATCGGCTGTTGAGCCGCCGATGTGCTGCCCCGTTTTTAAAAGTTGCCCCTTGCTACGCAATACAACCTCTTTCTATGTAATGGAAAAGGCGGGCAGCCAGAGCTGCCCACCTCACCACGTCTCCCGGAATGCCAATGGGTCCAATCTTGTACCCATCCGTGACTCTCCGGGGCGCACTATTTTTGCTTTAACCGTAGAGATAGGGGGTGGGGTTGACCGGAACACCGTTGATCCGCACCTCAAAGTGCAAATGTGGTCCGGTGGTATTTCCCGAACGACCAATGGCGCCAATAGCCTCTCCCTGTTCCACCGTCTGGCCCACGCTCACATACAACTGGCTGCAGTGGGCATAGAGGGTCTGATAGCCGCCGCCGTGGTTGATGATCACACGGTAACCATACCAGCCGCCCCAGCCCGCGGCAACCACCGTGCCGCTGGCGGAGGCATAGACCGGTGCGCCATAGCATCCCGACCAGGAAATATCCTGTCCAGTGTGCCCGTAATAACCCATCCACCCCGGGCTGCCTCCGGTATTCCCACTAGCAGTGGGCCAGGCGAACGCTCCAGAGGTGACTGGCGCGCTGGAATTCTTGGGGATGACCTCCAAGGGGCGGTTTCCGCCCACCTCAATGATCTCGGTCACCGGATCGCGGATCCGTTCTGTATTCAAAACGTTGCGTTCGGTCTCCAAGCCGTCAATCATGATGACCTCATAGGTGACATTCTGGAGGCCTTCCTGGCCCTCCTGGAGCACGCGGGTGTAGCCCACATTCTGATCCGGATTTACCTGTTGGGTGATGTCATAGTCAATGGCCTCCTCCTCGGTAACAGTGACGCGCACCTGAACCCCCATATAGGGAACCGACTGGGAGATCAACAGTTCATCCCCAGGCAGCAGACTGGTCTCCACATCCGGATTGAGCTGGATCAGTTCTGCAAAAGCGATGCCGTTTTTGGCAGCGATGGTCAATGGGGTATCCCCCTCCACCACCGTGTAGTAGCGCTCTCCCCGCTCCTCCTTGTTGAGCAGTTCCAGGATAGAACTCAAGGGGCGGATGGAATTGGAGGGGAACAGCCCCTCTTTGAGCTCGACCTTTTTGATAAATTGGATATCCGCATCTGGATACTCCTCTGTACGATACTGCTCCTTCATCTCATAGAGCGCATCCAACAGAGCCTGTCCATCAGAAACCGCGCCGATATATACTTCATCAATATAGAGGCCACTGGCCTCCTCCACCGCGAATCCATCCGGGTGGGCGGAGCTCTGTCCCACTGCGCGGATCAATTCGTTGGTCAGTTCATCTGCTGTGTAGAGCTGGTCCTGGGGGACGGTTTGAATCCCCACCAAACCAACCAAGTGGTTAAAAATCCGGCCGGAGAGGGAGCCATCCTCCCGATCCACCACTGCCAGCTCAAACCGGGGTACAATCCGTGCCTGTTGCTGGAGCTCCTGCTCCTGCTGGGCTTCCTCCAACAGTTGATCCACATTCTCCTGGGTGGGGTCTGTGACCAGCACATCATCCAGCATCATACGGTCCTGCATGTCCTTTTCCGCCTGGACAAATACAGCCTCATTGGAGATATAGCCTACATTGGAACCGTTGTATTCCACATGCAAGGCCAGCTCCAAGCTACTAAAATAGTCCACTGCAGCGACCAGCACTACCAGCGCCGCAATTGGCGCCAGATAACTGAGCAGCAACCGGGTAATGCGGCCAAAAGAGGAACAGACCAACCGAAGCATGCGCAAGACTACTTGCGCGGGCGTATCCCCGGTATCAAACGTTTTGGCGTTCTGCAGCTCCTGGGCAAACAGCCGATAGTGGTCCCGTATCTCCTGAATTGGAGATAAAAAACTGTGCCGCAGTTCTCGTAAAGCCTCTTTGAATGCCCGCTTTCTGCGGCGCAAGCGGCGGCCGGCCCCCTCGGCCAGCTGGGAGAGCAGGCGTACCATATGTCTACGGTGTCCTCTTGTGGAGCGCAGCAATTGCAGCCCCACAAAATAGCAGTACCGATAGATGGCATTCACTGCCAGAAAATACCAGCCTCGCAGGCCTGCCTGCTCCTGTGGCGGTTTCTGGTTGGGCTCTGTCTGGCCCTGTCCAGAGTTCTCTGATCTCTGCTCAGACAGATCCTCCGGCTGTTTTTTCCTCCGCCATGCCAACAGCACATCCCCTCCTTTCCCCCGGCACTCCTTGGGAGCGCCTATTTTTTCCGGAAAAGCCGCAAAACCCACACCCCCCGCGCAGAGCGCGGCGGCTGTGGTAATTTTGCGGTATCATCTTCGACAAAATGGGTAAACCCTATAGAAAGTCTGTGACATATCAGATACTCATTTGGAGTGAAAGATCCTGTTTATTATACAAGAAAACCACTTTTTCCGCAACCCCAATTCCAAAGACAGCTCTATTTTTCTAGTAAACACAATTTATATGGCGAGAGTTTCGACAGTTTGTGAATATTCTGTATCGGCTGGAGGTTCAGGATAGAATAGGGACGCCGTCCCACCGGGAGGCGTCCCTATTCTATCCCTTTGCGGGGGAATCGTTTCATTTTTAGTCTTCCAGCACGCCGAATACGGTTACCTGGCTGCTGTCCACCCCCACCAGGCGCAACGGCGCCACGATCACCGTTTTCAGCGCCTTCTGGGTATGGTAAAGGGGGCGCAGATCCATGTCCTCGATGCCGGTGATGAATTTGCCGTTGTGGCAGCCAAACAGCGTCCGATGGGCCAGCGGAGAGAGCTTGTTGCTGGGAGAACCAATGGACAGGAAATCCATTCCAATACAGTTCAAGCGGGGAAAGTTCTCCACCAGGTAGGCACAGGCCTCCGGATAGAGGAAGGGACCGTTGCTCTCATATACGCGGGGCTGTTCGGCGCGATAACGGGCAAAACCGGTCTTCAACAACAACAGTTGAGCATTCTGGATCTGTTGCTGGTGGGCCATCAGGTCCTCCCAGGTCACCCCCTGTCCGGGTTCCTTGGGCAGATCCAACACGCAGACCTGGTCAAACCAAAAATATTCCATAGGCAGCTCGGTGATCTTGGGCCCATCGGCGTTGAAATGGTTGGGAGAGTCATAGTGGGTGCCATGGTGATTTGGCAGCAGCGTCTTATAGGAGTTGTATCCGTCCTTTTCCACACTGGTAAACTGATGAATCTCCACGGTGGGCTCTCCGGGCCAAACCACATCACCGGGAGCTAGGGTATAGGATAGATAGACCTGCATATAGCGACATCCTTTCTCAGCTTTCCAGGCCGATTTGAAAACCGACAGCCACTGCTTGACGGAGAGCCGGGCTCACTGAGCCTTATCGGCCACTTCCTGTTGGACCTTCTGCAAAAACGCCTCCAGGGACATGTTTGTTGTTTTGCCGTCCCGGCGGTCGCGTACCGCCACCTGGCCGCTCTCGGCCTCCCGGTCCCCCAGCACCAGCATGTAGGGGATCTTCTGAAGCTGGGCCTCCCGGATCCGGTACCCCACCTTTTCGTTCCGGCTGTCCATCTCCACCCGCATGCCCACCTTCTCCAGGGCATCAGCCACCTTCTGGGCATAGGCGATATGGTCGTCAGTCACCGGCAGCACCTTGATCTGAACAGGGGCCAGCCACAGGGGGAATGCCCCGGCATAGTGCTCGGTGAGGATGCCGATGAACCGCTCGATGCTGCCGAAGGCGGTGCGATGGAGCATCACCGGGCGGTGCTTCTCCCCGTCCTTCCCGGTATAGGTCAAATCAAACCGCTCGGGCATCTGGAAGTCCAGCTGGATGGTACCGCACTGCCAGGTACGGCCGATGCAGTCCCGCAGGTGGAAGTCGATCTTGGGGCCGTAGAAGGCGCCATCCCCCTCGTTGATGGCATAGGGCTTGCCGTTCTTCTCCAGAGCGCTGCGCAGCGCGTTGGTGGCCATCTCCCACTGCTCCTCGGTGCCCATGGAATCCTCCGGACGGGTGGACAGCTCCAGGAAATACTCGAAGCCAAACACCTTATAGATAGAGTCAATCAGGTTGATGACCCCCAGCACCTCCGACTCGATCTGATCGGGGGTCATGAAGATGTGGGCGTCGTCCTGGGTGAAGCAGCGCACCCGCATAAGGCCATGGAGGGCGCCGGACAGCTCGTGGCGGTGGACAATCCCCAGCTCCGCCATCCGCTCAGGCAGATCCCGGTAGGAGTGGAGTTTGCGCTTATAGACCAGCATGCCACCCGGGCAGTTCATGGGCTTGATGGCGTAGTCCTTGTCGTCGATTTTGGTGGTATACATGTTGTCCTTGTAGTGGTCCCAGTGGCCCGACCGGTGCCACAGCTCCTCCGAGAGGATCAGCGGGGTACGGATCTCCTCATATCCCCGCTGCCGGTGCAGTTCCCGCCAGAACCCCTCCAGGGTGTTGCGCAGCACCATTCCCTTGGGGAAGAAGAAGGGGAAACCCGGTCCCTCCTCATACAGGTCGAACAGGTCCAGTTCCCGTCCCAGTTTCCGATGATCCCGACGCTTGGCCTCCTCCATCATCTTCAAATAGTCATCCAACTGGGAGGCCTTGGGGAAAGCGATGCCATAGACCCGGCAGAGCATCTGGTTGTTGCTGTCCCCGTGCCAATAGGCGCCGGTACATTGGAGCAGCTTCACCGCCTTGAGAGGCGCTACGCTCAACAGATGGGGCCCGGCGCACAGGTCGGTGAAATCCCCCTGGCGGTAAAAGCTGATGGTCTGGCCCTCCGCCGCATGCTTGTCAATCAGCTCCAGCTTGTAGGGCTGATCCTTCATCAGCTCCTTGGCGGCGGGCACATCCAGCTCAAACCGCTCCAGCTCCTCCCCGGTCTTGACCAGGGCGTTCATCTCCTGCTCGATCTTGGACAGGTCCTCCTGGGTAAAGGGCTTTTCCACATCGAAGTCGTAATAGAATCCGTTCTCCACCGCCGGGCCGATGGTGTACTTGGTGTCGGGATACAGATGCATGACCGCCTGCGCCAGCAGGTGGGAGGCGGTATGCCAGAAGGCATGCTTGCCCTCCGGGGCATCAAAGGTGAGGATCTCCACCGAGCAGTCGGAATCCACCTGGGTCCGCAGATCCACCACCTGGCCGTTCACCTTGGCCACGCAGGCCGCCTTATACAGACCGGCGCCCAAACTTTTGGCAATCTGCGCCACGGTGGTGCCCGCCTCATACTCCTTCACAACGCCGTCTTTCAGTGTCACTTTGATCATTTTGACCGTCTCCTTTGTTCTTTCCGAAAAAAGAAAAATCCTCCATCCCACCACGGGATGAAGGCAATGCTCCACGGTTCCACCCGAATTGCGCCAGAGGCGCCCCTCGATGACCTATAACGGGGTCAGCCGGCGTACTCTTCGCACGCACTCCGGGGGTGGTAGTCCCTTTCGCCGGACGCAAGGCGGCTTGCAGCTCTGCCGCCTCTCTCTGGGGCATCTTTTTGCGTGGGACCTCCCCCATCCACGTCTTTGATGGGATGCGGTTGTTCCTCTTCATGTTAGCACGCATCCGGCCTGCTGTCAATCACAAACTTTGCCATCCCGGGAAAAACATTCCGGAACCTTGCGCCGACAGAAGGGAACTGTTATAATAGGGGTGGCAACGACAGTTTTCGACTGGCGAATATTCAACGCACACAAAGGTTTTTCTTTGTGTGTATTTTTTATGGAGGGGATCTTGATGTTCCAGATGCTTTGGCCGATTTTTGTGGTGATCGGGGCGAACACCCTCTACAACATTGCTACGAAGTCCACCCCTGGGGCGGTGAACCCCTTTGCCTCCCTGTCCCTCACCTATCTGACCGCAGCCCTCTTGGCGATTGCCGCCTTTTTTGTCACCTCTCCAGACAAGAACCTTGTGGCGGCCTGGGGGAAGGCCAACTGGACCGCTTTTGCCCTGGGAGGGGCTGTCCTCTTTCTGGAACTGGGGTACGTCTACCTCTACCGGGCCGGCTGGAGGGTGAGCGTCGGTTCCATCGTGGCCAACGTGGGGCTGGCGTGTGTCCTGCTGATTGTGGGAGTTGCCTTCTATCGGGAGGTGGTCACCCTGCGCCAACTGCTGGGGATGGCGGTCTGCGGAGTCGGCTTGGCGTTGATCACCCTCTGAATATCCCCTTCCGGGGCCCTCACCAATTCCCCACAGAAAATCCCACATTCTTTCTTGACATCTGTGCAGAATCCATATAAAATAGGAATGTCATGCAACATGTTTTATGGCAATTTTGTGATATTCATTTTGAATAAAATATCCATGCATATTCTGTTCAAATTCCTGCGAATTGCCTGAAAATATTCTATCCGCTCCCAGCGGATTGCGGACATTGACAATTTCATAAAGGAGGTAGATGCTAGGCATGAACGGCACAATCGGTACCATTCCTTTTGTGATCTGTGTGATTGTCGCGTTCCTGGTTGGCGCTGTGATCGCTTTTTTTCTAGGGATCGAATATCGGAAAAAAGCGGCTGAGGCAGCCCTGGGTTCCGCCGAAGAAGAGGCGAAACGTATGCTCAGCGACGCGATTAAGGCAGCCGAAACCAAAAAGAAGGAGGCCATTATCGAGGCCAAGGACGAGATCTACAAGCTCAAACAGGACAACGAAAAGGAGATGAAGGAGCGCCGCAGCGAGGTCACCCGTTTGGAGCGGCGAATTCAGCAGAAAGAGGAGTCGGTGGACAAAAAGATCGACAACCTGGAGAAAAAGGAGGAGGCCCTGCAGGCCAAACTCAAAGACGCCGATCAAAAGCTGTCGGAAGCTGAACAGGTCAAAGCCCACCAGTTCGACATGTTGGAAAAAATCTCCGGCTTCACCACCGAACAGGCCAAAAATTACCTGTTGGACAACTTGGAGGGCGAACTCACCCACGAAAAGGCAGTCAAGATCAACCAGTTTGAGGCCCAGCTGAAGGATGAAGCCGACCAGCGGGCCAAAGAGATCATCGCTTCCGCCATCGGACGCTGTTCCGCCGACTATGTGGCAGAAGTTACCGTCTCGGTTGTCCCCCTGCCCAACGATGAGATGAAAGGCCGGATCATCGGCCGGGAGGGGCGCAACATTCGCACTCTGGAGACTCTCACCGGCGTAGATTTAATCATTGACGATACCCCCGAGGCCATCACCCTCTCCAGCCATGACGCTGTGAAGCGGGAGATCGCCCGGGTTTCTCTGGAGCGCCTGATCCAGGATGGACGGATCCACCCCGCTCGGATTGAGGAGACGGTGGAAAAGGCCCGCCGGGAGATTGAAAGCAAGATCAAGCAGGACGGCGAACGGGCGGTTTTGGAGTGCGGCATCCATGCCATGCACCCTGAACTGATCCGCCTGCTGGGCCGGATGCGTTACCGCTCCAGCTACGGCCAAAACGTGTTGGGTCACTCGATTGAGGTTTCCCAGCTGGCGGGCATCATGGCCGCCGAACTGGGGGTGGATGAGGCGCTGGCCCGCCGGGCCGGTCTGATCCACGACATTGGCAAGTCCATGACCCATGAGATTGAGGGTTCTCACGTTCAGATCGGTGTGGACCTGGCCCGTAAATATAAAGAGAGCCCCGAGGTGATCCACGCCATCGAGGCCCACCACAACGATGTGGAACCCCGCACCATTGTGGCCTGTTTGGTGCAGGCCGCGGACGCCATCTCCGCTGCACGTCCCGGCGCACGGCGGGAGAATCTGGAGAACTACATCAAACGTCTGGAAAAATTGGAGGAGATTGCCAACTCCTTTGAAGGTGTAGAAAAGAGTTACGCCATCCAGGCCGGCCGGGAGATCCGCATCATGCTCAAGCCGGATGTGGTCAGCGACGATCAGATGACCATTGTAGCCCGGGAGATCGTCAAGAAAATTGAGGACGAGTTGGACTACCCTGGACAGATCAAGGTCAACTGTGTCCGGGAAAATCGTGTCATCGAATATGCCAAATAAACGGCGCAAAAAAACCGGCGGCCCACTTGAGGCCGCCGGTTTTTTCTTTTTTACGCTTGCACTGTCTGCCTGGCCGATTCAGGGACGCTCTCTTGAAGGGTTACTTCCACATCCTGCTGGCCATTATCGCGGAGCACCGTCAGGGTCACCTGATCGCCTGCGCCGTATTTTTCCAATTCACCTTTCAGCTCACTCGTGCTGGAGACCTCTGTGCCGTTTACAGCCAGGACACCGTCCCCTACCTGTAAACCCGCCATCTGGGCGGCAGAGCCGTTCTCAATTCCCGCCACATAAACCCCCAGCTGGGGCAGGCGGTACATCAAGGCCATCCGTTGATCGGTGACATCGATCACAGAGATGCCCAGCTCACCACGGCCGGTTACATAGCCGTTGGTAATCAAATCCTCCCAAACCGCTTTCGCAGTGTCCACCGGGATGGCGAAACCCAGGCCTTCCACACCGGAACCAGAGGACTTTGCCACCACAATGCCCACCAACTGGCCCTGGTCGTTGAACAGGCCGCCGCCGGAGTTGCCAGGGTTGATTGCCGCGTTCGTCTGCAGGAGGGTCATTGTCTCGCCCTCCAGTTCAATCTGACGGCTGGTGGCGCTGACAATGCCGTTGGTGACGGTACCGCCCAGTTCACCCAGCGGGTTCCCAATGGCGATTACGGTATCGCCCACCTGCAGTCCCTCGGAGCTACCCACTTGGGCCGCTGTCAAACCGGTGGCTTCAATCTTCAGGACCGCCACATCCGTCTGGGGGTCGGTGCCCACCAGAGTGGCGGGGTAGCTGGTTCCATCCTTCAGGCGGACGGTGATATTTTGGCCATTCTCAATGACATGGTTGTTGGTGACAATGTATCCGTCCTCTGAAATGATAACGCCGCTGCCGGCTGCCTGGGCGGTAACCATCTGGCGGAAGATGTTCTCTTGGGTAACTTCGGTGCTGATCTCCACCACCGAATCGGAGACCGCCTCCACCACCTGAGAGACGGTCATTGCAGCGCCGCTAGAAGTGGTGTTGGGAGTAGTGGAAGCATTGGCGGCAGGGCTGGCGGAGGTGGAGAGCGTGGTGCCGCTCTGGCTGCCCGCAGCCGCGGACACCGCTGGCTCGGTCAAGGTGGACGCCAGATAGCCGCCGCCAAATCCAGCCGCAGCTGAGGTCAAAAGGCAGGCACAAAAGATTGCCGCTGTCCGCTTGGCCGCCCGATGGGATTTCCTAGTTCTGGGCGCCACCGGGATGGGATCCCGACGGGTGGGGTCATTCAGATAGTTCAAACCCTGTTGGTTTTCCGATTGAGAATTCTGTTGTTCCGGTTCAAATCCATATTCATACATATTCAAAACCTCCTAAGAAGTGGTTTCCTTTTGGAACTGGCTTTATTTTAGGAGAGAATTTTTATCTGGGTTTTATTTTTTTTCGAACAAATTTGGAATACTTTTCACAAGTTTTTTTAGAAATTTGTGAATAATTTTCAACATACTTCCTCCAAAATAACGAGGGATTCAAAAAATGGGAGGACTGGGCAGTCTATGCCCAGTCCTCCCATTCATCCGATTGAAAAACAGTTTAATCGTGAAGCAGGCTCAAGCTGATCTCATATTGGGAATCCCCAGCCACCTGTTTGGAGGCCTCCTTCTTGTATTTCTGCACCGCAGCGGCAGCTTTATCCACTGGCTGCAGGGTGCCGGCGCCAGCTACACAGCCGCCAGGACAGGCCATCCCCTCCAGCAGGTAGCCGTCATACTTGCCGGCTTTGGCCACCATCAGCATTTTCCTGCACTCCTGGAGGCCCTGGGCAGAGACCACCTTTACCTCGCGGGTGGGATCCAAGCGCTTGATCTCCTCCACCACAGCCTGGGCCACGCCCCCGCTCACCGCGAAGCCCCGGCCCGCGCCAGTCCCCTCTTGGAGGGGCTTGTCGTCCGGCAGATCCTCAAACTTGACCTCTTTGGCTTCAAACATCCCCATGAGCTCCTCAAAGGTGAGCACAAAATCCACATCGCTGCGGATGCTGCGGCGGCTGGCTTCCAGCTTTTTGGCGGAACAGGGGCCTACAAATGCGATTTTGCATCCCGGATGCTCTTTCTTTTGCAGGCGGGCGGTGAGCACCATCGGTGTCAAGGCCATGGAAATATAGGGGGCCAGCTGCGGGAACAACTTTTTGGCCATCACTGACCAGGATGGGCAACAGGAGGTCGCCATAAACGGCTGATGCTCCGGCACCTCCCGCATAAAGTCCTTGGCCTCCTCAATGGTGCACAGGTCAGCGCCAATGGCCACCTCCACCACCTGGTCGAAGCCCAGTTTCTTCATGGCCGCGTTCATCTTCCCAGGCGTTAAGTCGGGGCCAAACTGGCCATAGAAGGCCGGAGCCAGGATGGCGATCACCCGGTCCCCCTTTTTGATGGACTGGATCAACTGGAAGATCTGGCCCTTATCCGAAATCGCTCCAAACGGGCAGTTCACCAGGCACATGCCGCAGGAGACGCACTTGTCGTAGTCAATGACAGCGCGGCCATATTGGTCGCTCTTGATGGCGTCCATGCCGCAGGCTTTGGCACAGGGGCGCTCCAGCTTCAGGATCGCCTGATAGGGGCAGACATCCTTGCAGCGGCCGCACTTCACACACTTGCTCTGGTCAATTTGGGAGCGGCCATGGACGATGGAGATCGCACCCCGGGGGCAGACCTCCACGCAGGGGTGCGCCAGGCAGCCCTGGCAGCCGTCAGATACCCGGAACTCCTTGTCCGGGCAGGCGTTGCAGGCAAATTTGATGATGTTGATCAGCGGCGGGTCGTAGTACTTCTCCGCAATGGCGCTGGCATCGATCCCCATGGAGAGGGGGGCGTGCTCGTCCATCGGCCGCAGAGGCAGGCCGATGGCCAGACGGAGGCGCTCCCCAACAATGGCCCTCTCCAGAAAGATGGAATCCCGGTATTTGGCCCGCTCCCCCGGCAGGATCTTATAGGGCAGCTCCTCA
>CAJFPF010000077.1 GCA_904398655.1 uncultured Anaerotruncus sp.
CATGCTTCAGGCGCATTTGGGGGGTCTGGGGGGATTTTGCAAGAGAAAATCCCCCCAGGGCCTCCCTTTTTTGCACCCTCTCTGCGGCTGTGGCCTCCCCGTGGGGGAGGTGGCGCGCCAGCGCCGGTGGGGGCCCTACCTTTTAGATTTCCCGGCTGCCGCCGGGAGGGGTTGCCGGGTCTCGCCCCGGCGGGCGGCCTTCCGCCCGGCGGGCGCCCTCCTTCGTTCATAAAAAATTTACTTGATCTAGAGCTTACTCCAGATGGTATGGTGGAAAAAAAGAGCGGCCCAAGCCGCCCGCCCAGACACACCCATGCCAATAAGGAGGGATTTTTTATGAAAAAAAGATGGATCGCGGCCCTGACAGCGGCCGGCCTGGCGCTGGCCGGCTGTTCCGGCGGCGGAACTACCAGCCAGACAGTCTCCCAGCCGTCCCCCAGCAGCCAAGCCGCCTCCAGCAGTGCGGCTTCCAGCGCACCGGAATCATCCTCTACCCCAACAGAGGACGCCTCCTCCTCCGCCTCCCAAGGGGAAACGGCGGCAGCGGACCAGGCGGGGGCGGCCCCGGTGGTCTATATGACCACCGATATCTCCCCAGAGGGGTTGATGGCGGTATATGAGGCCATGGGCTGGACCCCCACCGGCAATGTGGCGGTGAAGCTCTCCACCGGCGAGCCCCCGGCCAGCAACTACCTGCGGCCGGAGCTGATCTCCGACCTGGTCCAGGCGGTGGGCGGCACCATTGTGGAGTGCAACACCGCCTACGGCGGCTCCCGGGCGGAGACCGCCATGCACTACCAGGTGGCGGAGGACCACGGATTCACCGCCATTGCCGACTTCCAGATCCTGGATGAAAACGGCTCCATGAGCATTCCAGTGGAGGGGGGCAGCAACCTGACGGAAAATCTGGTGGGGGCCGCCTTTGGGGACTATGACTCCTACCTGGTGCTCTCCCACTTCAAGGGCCACGCCATGGCCGGCTTTGGCGGGGCGATCAAGAACATCTCCATCGGCCTGGGTTCCAGCGAGGGCAAATGCCTGATCCACACCGGCGGCGCCAGCAGCACCAGTATGATGGGCGGCGACCAGACCGCCTTCACCGAGAGCATGGCGGAGGCGGGCAAGGCGGTCTCCGACTATCTGGGCAACGGGGAGCGGATCGCCTATGTGAACGTAATGAACCGGCTGTCGGTGGACTGCGACTGCAACGGCAACCCCGCGGAACCGGATATGCACGACATCGGCATCCTGGCCTCCACCGACCCGGTGGCCCTGGATCAAGCCTGCATCGACCTGGTCTATGCCCAGGCGGATGGGGATGGGGCCTCCCTGGTGGAGCGGATCGAGTCCCGGGAGGGGCTGCATACCCTGGAGCATGCCGAGGCCATTGGGCTGGGCAGCCGCACCTATGAGCTGGTCAGCATCGATGGCTGAACTCTGGGAGATTCTGCACCGGGAGTTTGTCTATCTCTGGTACTACTTCACCCTTCAGCTGCGGCAGATCTTCCCCTATTGGGTGTTGGGCATGGTGTTGGGGTCGGCCATCTCGGTCTTTGCCAAGGACCGGATCCACAACGCCTTCCGCTCCCTCCAGGGCAAGCGCCTGGGGTTGGTCGGGATCGGGGTGGCCAGCGCCCTGGGGATCGCCTCCCCGCTGTGCATGTATGGCACCATCCCCTTGGCGGCCTCCTTCTCCCGCAGCGGCATCCAGGATGACTGGCTGGCGGCGTTCATGATGAGCTCCATCCTGCTCAACCCCCAGCTGATCCTCTACAGCGCCGCGCTGGGCAGCACGGCGCTGGCGGTACGGGTGGTCTCCTGCTTTTTCTGCGGCGCGGCGGCCGGGCTGTTGGTGCGGGCGTTCTACCGGGGACGGCCGTTCTTCAACTTCTCCGGGTTCGAGGAGCCCCAAAGCCGGGACACCGACCCCAACCCGCTCTGGCGCTTTTTGAAAAACCTGGGGCGGAATGTGAAGGCCACCGGGGCCTACTTCCTGCTGGGCATCGCCCTGTCCGCCCTGTTCCAACGGTATGTCCCCGCCCAGGCGATGACCGCCCTGTTTGGCGGCAACGAGGCGTTTGGGGTGCTCATGGCGGCCACCATCGGAGTGCCCCTCTACGCCTGCGGCGGCGGGACGATCCCCCTGCTCCAACAGTGGCTGTTGGACGGGATGAGCCTGGGCAGCGCCGCCGCCTTCATGCTCACCGGGCCGGCCACCAAGATCACCAACCTGGGGGCGGTGAAAATCGTCCTGGGAATGGGGCGGTTTCTCCTCTACCTGGCGTTTGTCATGGCGTTCTCCTTCCTCACCGGCTGTGTGGTCAACGCCATCCTCTAAAATGTCTCCGCTTCCTCCAAAAACCCGGGACGGGCAGCCAAAAGCTGCCCGCCCCGGGTTTTTTCTCTGCTATAACCGGCGTCTATAGGGCCAACGCCTTGGCCATCCGCTCCAACCCCAGGTCGGCCTCCTGCCGGGTGAGGGTGAGGGGGGGCAGCAGCCGCAGTTTTTCCTTGGCAGTGAGCACCATGACCCCCTCCTGCAGGCAGGCCGCGGCCAGCTGGCCGCTGGCCCCCTCCCGCAGGGTGATGCCCAACATCATCCCCCGGCCCTCCACGCTGGCCACCCGGGGCATCTGCAACAGCTTTTCGGTGAGATAGCGGCCGGTTTCGGCCACCTGGTCCAACAGGGCACTGTTCAGCTTATCCAGCACCACGCAGCCCCCGGCACAGGCCACCGGGTTGCCGCCAAACGTGCTGCCGTGGTCGCCGGGGCCCAGGGTATCGGCGCATTTTTCCCCCAACAGCACCGCCCCCAGAGGCAGGCCGCCCCCCAGCCCTTTGGCCAGGCTGGCCAGGTCGGGGGTGATGCCATAGTGCTCACAGCAGAGGAACTTGCCGGTGCGGCCCACGCCGGTCTGGACCTCGTCCACCATGAACAGCACATCCCGCTCCCGGCAGAGGCTCCAAGCCTGCCGCACATAGTCCTCCTCCAGCGGCACCACGCCGCCCTCCCCCTGGATCAATTCCACCAGCAGGCCGCACACGTCCGGCTCCTGCAGCGCCAGGCGCAGCCCCTCCAGGTCCCCGGCCTTCAAAAACCGGAAGCCCGCCGGGAAGGGGAAGAAGTGTTTGTGGAACACCTCCTGGCCGGTGGCGGCCAGGGTGGTCACCGTGCGGCCGTGGAAGCTGTTCTCCAGGCAGAGGATCACCTTCCGGTCGGGGCCGTAATGGTCGCTGCCATACTTGCGGGCGGCCTTGATGATCCCCTCGTTGGCCTCCGCCCCCGAGTTGCAGAAGAACACCTTCTTGGCAAAGGTGCGCTGGCAGAGGCGC
>CAJFPF010000078.1 GCA_904398655.1 uncultured Anaerotruncus sp.
ACCGGTGGGGTCGCACATCCAGTTCCAATTCAGAATTGAGCCAGCCACGGACACAATGCCCATGATCAAAGTTACCCACTCCCAGTATGCCTGTAAAAAAGCTGTGATCTGCTCACCGTTCATTTAGAGGTCCTCCTTCCAGTCATCCTTTGCCTTTTTTGAAGCGTCCGCTGCCTCGCCAGGTGTTGACTACGCAGGTGAAGATCTGGCCGCAGTGTTTGCACCTAATCATGTGAGCCATCATTTCGTCTGACCGCCCATCCTCAGTCTTTACCTTCTCCCGCGGACAGGTGGATTTCTCTGCCATTAGTCCAAATTCGCCTTGTCCCACCAGCTTCTGAATATAGGCAATACAGGCCAGATAGTCCTTGGGGGCGTCAAATTTTCTCCAAGTAGAGTATCCTTACAAAACTCACACATAAGAAGGGCCCTTTCATCTCCATTCTTACTTTTCCACCACTTACCGCTCTCCCCCTTCAATGGGAAACGTTATAGAAAATAGGATAAAGCGATCATAGGAAAAAGGCTATAAATTAATTTTGAAACAACTTTCATAACCCAAAACCACAGAGCGCATCGGATTTGGCCAATATTCATTTTTAAGCAAGTCCACTTTTCTCTAAAAGAAAACTCTGTAAAATCCCTTGGTTCAGAATTTTACAGAGTATAAAAATGGCATAGAAATCCTTCACGGTTTTTAACCGTGAAGATACTACCATATCTGTTGTGGCCGGACAAAAAAAGTTACGTACATTTTTCATCTCTTCAACGTCATTCGGCGTACATCTTTCATGAAATATCTTGAGAGGGATATTCTATAGACGCAACACATGAAGGCTTTCATTCCATATGGCCAATCGCATTTTTTGAAAGTCAAAAGCGACTCCGATAGAACAACATTATCGCTTTGTGAAGTTTATTATATCATATATTGTGAAAAAAGAAGATTGTTCAGAAAAAATTATATAAAATGAAGTACGATTTTCCTTGAGTTCTTTAAAAAAATTTTTCCAGACTTAAAATATTTCAGATCAAATCAGGCTTCAACTTATATCACATATTATAATTGTGATATTGTCACATTTCAAGATGTATTTGAACCTATTACACTGAAAAAAGGGGGTGGACCGGTTGGAGGCTCAAAAAAAACAAGAGATTGGAAGGCGTGTTCGTGCTTGGCGGGAACTGCGCAAATATACGAGGGAACAGTTAAGCGAACTTTCCGGCCTTTCTCCCCGGTTCATTGCCAACGTGGAAGCCGGCGATTCCAGTATCAGTATTGATACGTTGGTGTCTCTGTGCCAGTCTCTTTCTTGTAGTAGCGATAGCCTCCTGTTTGGGGAGGAAATCAATCCAGAGGCCTGGAAAGGAGAAATTGCAAGGTTACAAAATTTCCCGATCCAATATCAACCCCAGATTCGCGCTCTTTTGCAGAGTGTTGCAGAGTTGATCCTCTCTGCAGAAACAAAATCCGAAAGGGACTGACCTAATACGCTGTCTGTTTAAACATTTTAGGCGCAAATCCAATTGCAAAAAACAAAAGGCTTGAAGTCAATTTGACTTCAAGCCTTTTGTTTGGTGGAGACGAAGAGGATCGAACTCTCGACCTTACGGATGCGAACCGTACGCTCTCCCAGCTGAGCTACGCCCCCATGAAACGCAGTTCTTTTGGAACCGCGTTGATTATTTTAGCATGAAAACATCTCTATGTCAAGAGAAATTGAGAAAAATATGGAAATCAAAGCAATTAATTATAACCGAAGCTACGGATCACATTTTCGCGGTTTCTCCAATCTTCCGAGACCTTCACCCAGCACTGTAAATTGACGCGGCAACCCAAAAAGCGCTCCAGATCCTGACGGGACTGGGTGGCAATTTTTTTCAACATTTCTCCGCCCTTGCCGATGATCATCCCTTTGTGGCTGGCATGTTCGCAGTAGATCTGCACCTCGATATCAATCATCGATCCATCCGGGCGCTCCCGCATTTTCTCCACAGAAACGGCTGTCCCATGGGGGATCTCATCAAACAAATACCTCAATAATTTTTCTCGGACGATCTCCGCCACGATCACCCGTTCCGGTTGATCGGTAAGGGTATCCTCATCAAAAAAGAAGGGCGATGGAGCCGCGAACCTTTCCAGCTCCAGTAGCAATTCCTCCAAACCGTCTCTCCGCAACGCTGAAATGGGAACCACTGCCTCAAATGGGAACACATCAGCATAACGGCGGATCTGCTCCATCAAGGGCTCCTTCGATTCCAGCGTGTCGATCTTGTTGATTACCAAGATTCCGGGGAGCCTTTGGGCACGGAAGGACTCCATCAACTGCTCCTCCGTCTTTTGGATTCCCTCCTGGGGCTCCACCACAAGCACAGCCACATCCACATCCGCTACGCTGTCAGTTACCTGCTTATTCATATATTCACTGAGCTTGGTATGAGGCCTGTGCAGCCCGGGCGTATCGATAAACACCATCTGCGTATTGTCCCTCGTAAGTACGCCGGTGATCCGATTGCGTGTAGTCTGAGGTTTGTTGGAGACAATCGCCACCTTCTCCCCAATCAGGGCATTCAGCAGGCTGGATTTCCCCACATTGGGTCTCCCCACAATTGCCACAAAGGCAGACTTCGTTTCACATTCTGGCTGATTCAAGCGGTTCATTTCCTCTCTTTCTTGTTTTCCGGGCCAAAGATAAACCCCAACGCTAAAATCAAAGTGGCCAGCAATAACAATAGGGCTAACCTATCAGCCCTCAAAAATTCCCACAGGGCTTTTAGGCGTTCTGGACGCCAAAATAGGGCGACTGCTACTCCGAGGCTGGCCACCGCGCAACAGAGCACCGCACCTGCCGCTGTGTCCTTGGCAATTTTCCCCCAAGAGGTTCGCTGGGGCGAATGGCGGTTTACCACCGCCTCTATAGCGGTATTCAACAGCTCCATCGCCAATACAAGGGCAATCGTCAACAGCAGGAGCGCCCACTCCGAGGCATCGAGCCCCATCCATACAGCCAGCAACAACGCATAGAAGGTCGCAGTGAGATGAATGCGAAAATTGCGCTCCCAACAGATACAGTGCCAGACCCCTTGAAGCGCATAGAAAAAGCTCTTCGACAAACGGCGCAGCTCAGATTTCATCTTCTGTCAGTACATAGCTTGCATCCCGGCGCAGACCTAATTTCGCCAATACACTCTCCTCTTTCTCCCGCATCCGAACCTGCTCCAGTCCACCCGCCTCATGGTCATATCCCAAAAGATGGAGCATGGAATGGACGGTCAAAAAACCGATTTCTCGTTGAAGGGAGTGGCCGTAGATCTTCGCTTGCTCCACAGCTTTTTCAATAGAGATCACAATATCTCCCAACTGCAGCGCGCCTGTCTCTGGGTTTTTATCGTAATTTCCATTTTCCCCCAGAGGGAAAGAGAGCACATCCGTTGGGGCATCTTTCTGGCGAAACTCCTGATTGAGTTGCCGAATCTGCTCGTTGTTCACAAAACTCACGCTGACCTCCACGCTCCCATGGAAATCCTCAGAAACCAGTACGGCATGGCAACAACGACGGATTAGCAGACGAATACCGCTAGGAATCTTCACTTCTTTTTGCCGGTTGGAAATCAACACTTTTACACTCTCTGTCATCTGCTCCTTTTGCCCTCCTCATAATACCGTTCATACGCCTTGATGATTGCCTGTACCAACCGATGGCGTACGACATCTTTTTCATTGAACTGGATAATTCCAATGTCATCCACATGTTTTAATACCTTCACCGCCTCCAGCAGACCCGACTTTCGTGGATCCGGCAGATCAATCTGGGTGACATCTCCGGTGATAATTGCCTTTGAGTTAAACCCCAGCCGGGTGAGAAACATTTTCATCTGCTCGTGGGTGGTATTCTGCGCCTCATCCAAAATGATAAAACTTTCATCCAATGTACGGCCGCGCATATAGGCCAGAGGGGCAACTTCAATGTTCTGGCGCTCCACATACTTTTGAAAATTCTCCGAACCCAACATATCAAAGAGCGCATCATAGAGGGGGCGGAGATAGGGATCCACCTTGTTTTGAAGATCGCCGGGCAGAAATCCCAACTTCTCTCCCGCCTCTACTGCGGGGCGCGTCAGGATGATCCGGTTCACCTCATGGGCTCGGAACGCCCTCACCGCAGCGGCCACCGCCAAGTAAGTCTTTCCTGTTCCGGCCGGGCCCACACCGATGGTAATGGTATTGTCCCGGATGGCCTCCAAATACCGCTTTTGCCCCAAGGTTTTGGCCTTGATGGGCTTTCCGGTGGTGGTGATACACACCACATCATCCGCCAAGGATGCCACCTTATCCTCCCGGCCTTCGCTGACCATGGAGATCACATAACGGACGTTTTGTTCCGTAATCGCCTCCCCTTTATTAATCAGGGACAGCAGACCAGAGATCGTCCGGCAGGCCAAAGAGACCGCCTCTTCCTCCCCAAAAACCTTAATTTCTGTGCCGCGGCAGGTGACAGTGACCCCATATTCCTGCTCAATCAAGCGCACATTCTCATCAAAGCTTCCGAATAGGGCCAGGGCGTGCTCCATTCGGTCGATATTGATCAATTGTTCAACCATGTTTTTCCTTCTATCTTTTTCTTTCTATCCAAATCTATAAAATTTCTAGGGGAAATCCCGAAAAGCTACAAATTTGGTTGTTTTTTCTAGTATAGCAAATTGTGCGGACAAAAACAAGCAGTTTTCACAGTTATTTGTTAGTATTTTGTTAACTTTTCCTAGAATTACAAAAAAGCGAGCTTCCAGTACGCTGCGGTCAGGGTACCGGAAGCCCGCTATCTGTTCAATAGCCACTGGGCCTCTGTGGACGTTGATTTTGTTGTTGACGGCGATCCTCCACAGTGATTGGTTGCTGGCGCGCGATATCGGTTTCCACCACATAATCACCTCGGAGCACCACAGCGTCCCCTTCTATCGAAGCAGATATCTTCCGGTCCACGACCGTGTCCTCTCCGAATAGAGCTTTCTCCCGTTGGGCCAGCTCCTTTTCCGCCTCCCGCAGGGCGGTCTCCTCTCGGATCCGTCCCTCCTGTTTTTCATAGAACAAGTAGCTCTCCCGGGAGATGGAAAAGGGCAATGGAAAACCCAATAGCTCCATCGGCCGGCTCACCCGCTCCGCCTTATAATCCCCTCGGACAGGTTGGTAGAGAAAAAGCGGGATTCGCAAGTCTCCCAATTCCAGGTAACGGCGCTGAAGGACTTCGCCGGTGAAGGACACCTGGGTCTGTAAAAGTGGAACTTTCACCTCCAGAGAACGGGGCACATGCGCGATAACCCTTGCATTTGCCCGGACCAGGTGGGTCATTCCCCATCGATCTTCCAACACACCGCTGACCACCATCTCCCCCGCACGCACGGTGTCCCCCTTTTGGAGCACAGCCCGTCCGTCCGTCACCTCCAGCCGCTGGATTTGTCCATCCTCTGAGGCTACCACATTGGCGGGCAGGTTGGTATCAATCTTTTCTGGCGGAACCACACGTTCCCGTACCAGGAGCGTTGCCGTAACACCTTGGATATTGAGCCCTGCCCAAGCGATGCTGTCCACCTGGTAGAGCATCTTCTGTTGAATTTGCTTCGCGTCTATCCGCCCCTTTAGTACCCCACGGTGGACACCCAATTCCTGGAGAGCGGCAGTGAGCTCCTGCATTTGTTCTGGGCTGGAGCAGCCTTCCACACGGACCACCCAGATAAACTGCTGTGAGGCGCCTAACAGCACCAGCGCCAACAGGAATCCCATCAGCAGTCCCATTCGTTTCCGGTAACGGTACAGCAGAAAGGGGGCCCCCCGCCTTTCCCGGATGTGGGGGTACACTTTTGTCTTTTGGGCCACGGGGTGCATCCTGCGGTAGCCATCAACAGTGGTATAGCCCTCCAGGTCTCTCCCCTTCGGCCGGCAGTTCCAGAGCGGAATTCTGCGTTGGGCGCAGAGATTGAAAAAACGTTCAGCTCCCCCGGATCGGGAGCGGGCAATAAATGCCACCGATCCTCGCAACCAGCGCAACAACCTGATAAAAAACAAGGCTTCACCCCACTTAGGAAAAATCAATGGCGACGATAAACCCCTCCACCGTCACCCCCGACTCATCCATCCGTCTCAGGCGTAGATCCCGCCCCAAAAAGCGGATCTGCAACCTTCCCGCGTCCAGACGGACAACCTCATCCGTATATTCCAACACTCCCTGGCACCGTTCCACCACCGCCTCCCGGTTGCCCAGCAATTCCACCTGGGGAAGGCCCTCCAACAGATTTTCCGGCATTTCCAATGCCTTGGATACGGCCGTGCGTATCCGGTGCCGAGGAGCCTTGGGCATCTCTTTTTCTCCCATCTGTACCTTCCTTTCGCATGATGGTCTGTTCCCCTACATAGGTATTAAAAACAGATAAAAATTATGTGATGGTGGTGGTTTTGGATGAGGAGTCCAAAGTTCTTGGGGGCTGGGATGGCTCTGGTCGTGGCGGGGGCTCTCCTCTGGAAAACACAGGAGGTAACAACGGGTGTAAGAGCGGGGTTAAACACCTGCGCTTCCATCGTGATTCCCTCCCTGTTTCCATTTATGGTCCTCGCCGGGATTCTTTCCACAACCTCTGTGGGCCAGGTCCTCAGCAGTGGAGTATGGAAGTTGACCCATCGCCTCATCCCCCTGCCGCGGCAGCTGGGAGCTGTATTTCTCATGAGTTTTTTGGGAGGGTTTCCGGTGGGGGCCCGCATGCTCTCCGATCTTGTAAAGCAGAAACGGATTGATCCAGATACCGCCTCCCGGGCGCTCTGCTTTTGTGTCAATGCGGGACCATCCTTTTTGATCTCTGCTGTAGGGGTCAACATGCTGGGCAGCGGTCCGGCGGGATTGGCGCTCTTGGGCGCCCAAGTGGCCTCCGCTCTGGTGATTGCCCGCCTCTCTTTCCCCAAAAGGAGGGAATTCCCCGTTGGTCCCACTCCCCCTTATCCGCCTTTCGCCAATGCCTTTGTGGAATCCGTCCGCTCCGCCTGCGGCGGAATTCTCTCGATCTGTGCCTTTGTCATCACCTTCTCTGCAATCACCGCCCTACTGCGCTCCACCGGGCTTTTAGAGGCCATGGCAAGAGGATTGGGAGAAATGACCGGAATGGAGACGTCTTTTGCACTTGCTCTGTTCACCGGGATCCTAGAGGTCACTGCCGGTTGTTTGAATGCCTCGGCTTTGGGCGGGGAGCAGGGCTTTCTACTCTGTGCCTTTTTGGTTTCTTTTTCCTCTCTTTCAATTTTGTTTCAGGTACGCAGCTGTTTTCCCGTGGACAGTCCGGTCCAGTTCCGAAGGCTAGCGGGCTCCCGGTTTTTGCATGGCGCTTTGACGACCGGCTTTGCATCCCTCCTCTTCCGTTTACTGCCTTCCGCAGCACTTCCCGCAGGCAATTTTTCCGGAGCGCTCATTCCCAAAACCACTCCCCACATGGCGGCTACCACCCTTTGCCTTATCTGCATGTGTACCATCCTGGTACTTTTTCCCTCCCGGCAAAGAGGCTGATTGTTCATATTTCTCCCTAGAATTTTTCGTCGAATTGCGGTATGATAAAAGGAAATGCAGGATGATGGGAGCGGTGACGGATGTTTCACTCCAGCTATTTTTCCGATGAAATCACGCCGGCATGTCAATACTGTCGCTTTGGATTTCTCTCCAGTGACGGAGTTCATGTGCTCTGCGAAAAAAAGGGGGTTGTGGACCCCTTCTATTCCTGTAAGAAATACCGGTATGCGCCGTTGAAGCGGATTCCCCGCCGTCCCAAGCCTCTGCCCAAGTTCCAGGCAGGCGATTTTGAACTCTAATCCCCAAAGGAGATTTCCCTATGAAGGTTTCTGTTTTGAACAGGTTGGTTCGGATGGTCCTCTGCCTGCTGGCGGCGATAGCCGTCACAGGTACAGTTCTGGTGGCCAGCGACCTCCTCTACGGCCCCATTCGATCCCCCCAGAAATCAGACGGGCAGATCCCCTCCCTGCCTGACGAGCTGCGGGCGCTGACGGTACGCACCCAGGACAACGCGGATTTCCCCAGTCAACCCAATCTGCCGGCCAAGCTGCTCCAACAGGAGTTGGATGACCTCATCGCATTTGCACAAACTTATCATTACAATGCGCTCTTCTTTGAGGTGGTTGGGCAGGCAGATGCCTTTTACAGCTCCCAATTGCTCCCCACCAGTGCAGCCCTCACAGGGGAGCAGGGGGAGGATACCTTCTTTGATCCTCTGGCCTACCTGGTAGAGCAGGGCAACGCCGCGGGACTTCAAATTTATGCAGTTATAGATCCCTACGATGTGTCTGCCACACCGGCGGAGGGCTCGCCAGCGGCCCAACATCCCGAATGGGTGATGGAAAATCAAATGCTGAACCCCTCTATTCCAGAGGTACAAAACCTATTGGGCCGGGTGGCCGGAGAGTTATCCCAATATGATATTGCAGGGGTGGTGCTCTCTGGGGTGGATTCCGCCGCCTTTGACGAGGTAGCCAACTATGGGGACTGTCTGGCGGACACTGCGCAGGCCATGCGCGCGGTGTTGCGCACCGACAACGGCCAGCGGCTGGGAATGGTGGTCTCTGGCGGCGCCATCTCCCAGGATGGATCCCCTGTCTGCCAATCCGCTCTGGAGGCTGGCGCCCTGGACTTCCTGGTGGGAACTGCCTCTGGCGCACAGGGGGAGGAGTTGGTCAAGGAGCTGTCCGCCTGGCAGGCACTCTGTGGGGAGGTGGCCTATTACCCACTGCATGCAATCTCGGATGAAACCGCTTTTACCCATGCGGTGGATAATGCTCTCTATTATGAACGGCAGATGGGGGTGCCGGGGATTGTCATCAGCAACTACGGCTCCCTACACACCGACCGGCGTACCGCTGCATACCAAGTGGCCGCCGCTTTTCAGCAGGATACCTCTCCCCTGCCCATCGATCTGAGCTATCCACAGACCTTTTCAGTCACCCGGCCCACAAGCGGGATCACACTCACCTACGACTGGACCAACTATTTTATCACCGGTACCTCCGACCCGGAGAAGCCCTTGACCATTGACGGGCAAGAGATCCCACGATATACAGAGACCGGCCTTTGGGGCTATTTGGTGGACCTGGCCTATGGTACCAACACCTTTACAATCTCCCAAGGGAGCAGTTCTGAAACGGTGACCATCCAGCGTCTGCAACCTTCTGGAACGTCTACCATAGATAATCTGGTAAAATCCAGCCTCTATCCCTCCAACTCAGAGGCCGTTTTGGAAGGTGACGCGCTAAAACTCTCCTGTACCGCTCCTGCGGGAGGGAGCGTTTCGGCCTCGGTGGGAGGGCTTACTGTCCAGCTGGAGCCGGTGGATTCCGCCCAGGAGGGGGTTCCTCTCACCTATCAGGCCACCTTGGATCTGTCCGCCCTCACCACACCCGGCGAAGTGACCAATCTAGGAGTGGTTACCTACCGGCTGACCTACAATGGACTGGTATCCACACAACAGAGCGCCGGTGAGGTCTACGCCGCCGGAGCAGGCGCTATCCCTGTGGCGAAAATGGAAACCTATGTGGTCCCTTCCAACGCCAATCCTGCCGATGATGGAGAGTACCGCTCGGTGTTGAAGCGGGACTGTGTAGATTACATCACAGAGAATACGGGCTCCTATTACAAACTCTCTTATGGGGGATATGTGCTAAAGTCCACCGTAGATATTTTAGAGGGGGATGGAGACGCGGAAAACCAGGTCACGCAGATGACCTTGAGACAAGAGGACAAAGGGGAAAAACTTCTGCTCACCGGAACCGTCCGCCCAGCGTTCGTCACTCAATTGGAGGAGGATACGTTGCGGGTAACCCTCTACCACACCGGCGGCTTTGAAAATCTGAATCCAGCCGCACTCCAAAGCGAGTTGTGCCAGTCGATCACCGCAGAGGAGCAGGAAGATGGCAGTGTAGAGCTGGCATTTCATCTTCAGGAGGGGGTAACCCTACTGGGCTGGGATGTCCAGTTTGAGGAAAACACCACGATCATCTATCTGAAAAAAGCCCCTCTCTTTCAGTGGGAAACCGCACAGCCCCTCTCCGGGCTTGTGGTTGCCATCGATCCGGGCCACGGCGGTGATGATCCCGGTGCCCTGGGGGTCCCCGGGGAGAGCGGCCCCACTGAAAAGCAGTTAAACTTGGCCAATGCGTACGCGCTTCAACGGCGTCTAGAAGCTCTAGGGGCCACTGTCCACCTGCTGCAGGAGGATACATCCATGACGCTCAATGACCGAATGGAGAGGACCGCGCAGCTGGATGCGGACGTCTTCATCTCCTGCCACCACAACTCCATCTCCGAGCTGGTAGACTCCAACGAAGTGAGCGGGATCGAAGTCTACTACTATGAGGACCAGGCAGGCCCATTCGCCCAGGCGGCCGGGGCCAGCCTGGCAGAGGACACCGGCCGGCGGCTACGCTGGGTGGAGCAATCCTATTACCGGGTGACGATGACCACCCTCTGCCCCGCTATTTTGGTGGAGTCCGGATATATCTGTAACCCCTTGGAGTATGAGGAAATCTGTAATCCTTTTGCGATGTTCTGTTATGGGAACGCCATTGCGGACGCGGTGGTACAATATTTTTCGACACTGTAAAGAAAGAGGCGGAGCTATCAAGCTCCGCCTCTTTTAGAACTACTCCACGACCAGCTGCTTTCTGGCAAGCCTCCGGCGTAACAAAGACTCTACCGGAATCAGGACGGCTGTGAGCAATATCCCACAGGCAACATCCACCACCGAATGTTGCTTTAGAAAAACAGTGGACAGACAGATCAGAACTGTTAAAACGCCGCTTCCCCACCGAATCCAACGGCGGTTCTTCAATAGGGGGGAATGCCACACCACCCAGTGAATCGCTGTGGTGCTGGAGACGTGGATCGAGGGGCAGACATTGGTAGGGGTATCCACCGTATAGGTAAACTGCATTAAACGGCAAAATAGATTGTCACGCTGGATCTCTGGCCGCAAATCCAGCCCATTGGGCAGGATCCAATAGATCAAAAGACAGATCGCCATTCCAACGAACATCAAAAAGCAAAGGCGCAAAAAATCCTGGTCACTTTTCAATAAAAAATAGAGCAGCGAACCCGCCAATAGAGGAAACCACAGGGCATAGGGGATCAAAAAGTATTCACAGAAAGGGATCCAATCGTCTAAAAAACAGTGGATCGTATATTTGGGCACAACCAGGCGCTCCAACAGGAAGAATCCCGGTAGATAAAACAGAGTGAAATAACATAGGGGGATCTTTGCCAATGGGTAGCGTTTGAGCCAATTTCTCATGGGACCGCCTTCTCCAATTGATTTGAGGGACACGTCCCAGTATACCAACTCTCCCAGATGTTGTAAAGCTTCAGAGAGAAAATTTGCAAAAAATGGGAAACAAAAAGGGAAAAGCATAGCCGCATGGAACCTTGGAAAATTCCATGCGGCTATGCGTTTGCCTAAAATAAGGTCTGCTCAATTTCATAGAGCGCGTTCAATACCCTCCAGTTCTGGGGGAAGGGACGCATCAAATTCCAGTAACCTACCCCGCGCAATCCGTATTCCCCCGCCAGTTCCAACTTTGCACGAATACTCTTAGCGTCTTCAAACCAGACCTCATGTTCGGTCTCCCCCCTCCGATAGCGAAACCACGGCGCTTGGGAGGCGCTGTCATATTGAATTTCAGAACCTGTTTCCCTGGCCAAATCTACTGCCTGTAAGTTGGATAGGGAACGGGCCTGGGTGGCGCCTGCTACAAATGGCAGTGGCCAATCATAGCCATAGTTGGGAATTCCCAATAACAGTTTGCCGGGAGGGATCCTAGTTACCGCATAGTCCAGCACTTCACGTACCTTTCCAATGGGGGCGATTGCCATCGGCGGGCCCTCCCGATACCCCCATTCGTAGGTCATCAGAAGCACCATATCCGCTGCCTCCCCCACCGCCTGGTAGTCGTGTCCCTCTACCAAAATTCCGGTGGCACTATCGCTGGTCTTTGCGGCTAGCGCCACCAAAACTTCATAGCCATAGGTGCTTAAACGGTCATGCAGCTGTTGAATGAACTGAGGATAGCGCAGGCGATCCACCCCGTAGACATTCTCAAAGTCCAAATCCACCCCAAGATAGCCCTTCTCCTCTATTGTGCGCAGGATCTCCTCCACCAACCGCTCCTGTATTTGGGGGTGATTCAATACTAGGTGGGCAACATCGCTGTCAAAACCATAGGGCTCCTGGAGATTAGACAGATGCATCAGGGGGGCCACACCCGCCTGCAGAGCCATTTCTACCAACTGTTCATCCTCCGGCGCCCGTAAATTCCCTTCCTCTGTAATCTCATAAGTAAACGGCATCAGGTAGCTCATATAGGGCAATGTCTGCTGTAATAGCTGCAAGTCTATGGTCGGATAGGCATAGCCACCTGTATACAACGCTCCGATGCGGTGTTGATCGTACCGGATGACTAAAGTTTCCCCCGGATAAATCTGAGCTTGTAAAGCCAACCCAGGGTTGTTCCGATAGAGCTCATTGACAGAAATATCATAGGCCCTGGCAATTGTATAAAGCGTCTCCCCCTGTTGGACGGTATGGACCAAATCCGGGTAGAGGATCACTAGGGTCTGCCCTGGAACCAGTGTCTCAACAGTAGAAATCCCGTTGTCCCGCAGCAGCTGCTGGATGGAAATATCATATCGTTGGGCGATAGAACGCAGAGTCTCCCCTCGCTGAACTGTGTGGATAATCATACCTCTTCCCTCCCATATCCCATTCATATGCAATCATCGGTTCCGTCATACCGGGACTGTCGGGAAAGGCCGCAGGGATGCCCATCGAGAGGATGGGCATCCCTGCAAAAATGGTACTTGACGATTTAATTGATTGCGGAATGATCCTCGGCGGGATCTTCCTGTTGGCAAAGAGGATCGGTCTCCAAGGTTGGAGCTTGATCGGAGGCCTCCTCTTGGGCAGGTTCTTCCGGCTGGGCAGATGTGACACGAAACGTTTTCCCCAAGGGGACGCGAACGATGGCCTTGAACAAATCCCCATCCAATTCGATGGTCAGGGAGCCGCCGCATAGTTCCACAAAGCTTTTGGCGATGGCCAGTCCCAACCCGCTCCCCTCGGTTGCCCGGGCGGGATCCCCGCGTTGAAAGCGCTCCACAATCTCTTGTGCGGTGAAATTCATCTCATAGCTGGAGACATTTTTAAAGGAAATCACGGCCATTTCCGCTTCCTGTTCCACCGATAGATAGATCCTGGTCCCAGACATGGCATATTTCAGGGCGTTTCCAAGCAGATTCTCAAATACACGGTGCAGCTTTCGTCCATCCGCGTAGACGCCCAGATGGTTCACCGCAAATTGCGTCTTAATTTCCACATTTGCCTGTCCGCTCTTCTCCCCCATCTCCGCCAGAGTCTGTTCTATCAGGGCAACCACATCCAACTGCTCCAGATTCAAGTCAATATTGCCGCTATTGGCCTTGGATATTTCAAATAGATCCTGAACCATATTTTTTAGGCGGTTGGATTTTTGTTCCAGCACCTTTACATAGTCGTTGCAGTAATCCGGTTGGAGGTTTTCCCTCCCCAAAAGATCCACATAGTTCATGATGGAGGTGAGCGGCGTTTTTAGGTCATGGGAAACATTGGTGATCAATTCCACCTTCATCTGTTCGCTGCGCACCCGCTCCTCTACCGCCCGGCTGATGCCGCTATGGATGCAGTTGAGGTTGTCTGCCAGGGGGGCAAAGTCCCCTTCCAGCCGCAACGGTTCCTGGGCTGTCCCCTGCCGGATGGCCTGGGCATAATCGTTCACCAGGGCAAAGTTATCCAAATTCTGATTGTACTGGCGGATATAGAGCACGAGAAGCCCCACCCCAACTGCCGCTAGAATCACCATAATAAATAGCAGTACCATCGCCAATTCGGCAAAGAGCCCAATCCCGAATAAAACTCCCAGCGCACATAAGGCCAATAGAGCCACAATCACCACCTCTGTGACCAAAAAGAGCAGCAGGCGGCGCTTCATGCGGGCCAAAAATGGGTATCCGCTCTCCAAAGTGCGTAATAGCTTTTGAACAGAAGTGAGAATATTGCGGGTAAAAAACGCCTTCCCATAGACAACCAGGTCGGTCCCCACCAACCAGCACCACCAAAAACATCCCACAACCATCGCGGTTCCCACAGCGATCGGGACTTCCAAGGTGATTACTTCTAGCACCGTCCAGCAAAAACCTACAACGGCTAAGGCTAGGGTGGGCAATTTGATCTCCATCCAAAGATGGTTGATCCCCCGAGCAATTGCTTGATGAGCCATGCCCAGCGAACGATGCTTGACCAGCGTCACCAACAGGATCAGAAGGGCAAGAGCGGCCAATCCCCCTAAAAACAAAATCCATATGGCCATCTGGTACCATGTGTAATAGGCGCTATAGATACCTCCCATGTTACGGAGGTTCTCGACCGATTGAATTCCCAGCGCAAAGGAAATCTGGCTATTGTGGGCGTTGTCTCCAGCCAACTCCTCCAACCCACGATAGGGCGGATACTCGTTGGCCAAGTCGTATCGAGAGGAAACTTCCCCGTAGGCCAGCCGCTCCTGTTCCTGCAAAACCCCATCTTGGAATAGGAAGATGTGGTCATATTGGCCTCTGTCATACCCCTTTGACAACTGTTCATACAACTCCTGTGTGCTGAGGGCACTGTTGTTGGCTCCCCAAACGCCTCCCTCCGCAGCCTCCACCAGATAGGAAATATTGCTTCCTTCCCATTCCAGGCGTCCTCCTCCCGCCTGTCCCAACCCTAATTGGACCAGTTCTTGGAGGATATTCTCAACCGTGCTCTGATAGGAAACAGTGTCTTTATAATCTGGACGTACTGCTCCATTGAACCAGAGTGTGCCAACAATCAAAGCGGCCACCAACAGGATGGTTACGGCCACAAAGAAAAAACCAAACGTGATCCCCGGCCTACGCTTTTTCAATTTTGTATCCAATTCCCCACACCACCTTCAAGTATTTCGGTTCTTTTGGGTTGATCTCAATCTTCTCCCGGATCCGGCGGATATGTACCGCCACCGTATTTTCCGGTGCAAAACTTGGCTCATTCCACACACGTTCATAGATCTCTGAAATGGAAAATACACGGCCCTGATTGCGCATCAACAGTTCTAGGATCTTGTATTCGATAGGGGTCAACTTGACCTCCTCTCCATCCACCGTCAAGCGCTTTTGGTGAATATCCAATTCCAGACCTCCGCAGCGCAGCACCTCCGAGGTGCCGCCTGCATCCACCGCCGTGCCCAAAGTGAAGTATCGGCGCAGCTGACTCTTCACTCTGGCTATGAGCTCCAAGGGATTAAAGGGCTTGGTGATATAGTCGTCCGCTCCAAATTCCAGGCCGAAGATCTTATCCGTATCCTCGCTTTTGGCGGAGACCAGAATGATAGGGATGTTGTTCTGCTCCCGAATCTTCAGCATCGTCTTAATCCCATCCAATCGGGGCATCATCACATCCAACAGGATCAGATGGATGGCGTTCCCCTCCAGGATATCTAAGGCCTGTAGGCCGTCGTATGCCCGGTAGATTTCCAAATTCTCTCGACTTAAGTAGATTGCAATCGACTCCACAATCTCCCGATCGTCGTCCACCACCAACACATGATACCGCTCGCTCATCCTTCCCTTTTCCTCCCCATTGTTTTGTCCAGCCGGACGAGCAGTCCCCAACCGTCCAGCGGCAATCCGTACTTTCACATTGTACCACACCCCTTCTGTTTGGCAACTGTGTTTCTGCTTTTAGAATACAGGGAAGTTCTTTCAGAGGGTTCGACAAAAATCTTACAATTCTCTTAAACTGCTCTATAAGCCTCCAAAAACAGAGGAAGTTTTCCAGTCCCCTATTCATCCTCCGATTTTATAAAATTGCAGCTATCAGGAATTACACTTCCTATTAGAACGCTAGCGACGGCTGGAAACGAGATCACATCTACTCATTAAAAAAGAATGGCTGGCACTTTTGTGCCAGCCATTCTTTTCTACATAATTATAAAATCAGTTTTATGACCGGATCAGGAGGCGATTCACGACCTCACGGTCCACCTCAACGCCCAACCCCGGCCCATTCGGAATTTTAATCACACCATCCTCATAGCGGATTGAATGGCAGATCAAATCGTCGCGGAAGGGATGGTCCGAAAGGTCATATTCCATCATAGGCTCATCCGGAAACAGCGCTAATGGTGTGGGTGGGATGTTGGCCAGAAATTGGAGCCCCGCTGCCAGTCCGATTCCGGTCCCCCACATATGTGGGACCACCTGTACCATATAGGCCTGCGCTAAGGCTAACACCTTTTTCCCCTCGGTGAACCCGCCCATCACACATAAATCCGGCTGCAAAATATCCAATGCACGGGCTTCCAGCCAATCCTTATAATGAATTTTAGAGTATTCACACTCTCCGGCAGCCAAATAGGTCTTTGTCAGGTTTTTCAACTCCGCATATCCACTGCGGTGTTCCGGGGAAATGGGCTCCTCGAACCAATAGAGATCGTCCTCTTGAGTATCTAAGAGAATCCGTTTGGCCTTTGCTACATCATAAGCACAATTGGCATCCACCATTAAGCGGATATCCTGCCCCACAGCCTTTCGGACCGCATGAATCAGGGCGACATCCTCCTGAACACCAAACCCCGTTTTGAATTTGATCCCACGGAACCCTTTGTCCACATAGGAAAGAGCCTGTTCTACCGCCTTTTCCGGATAAGTTTCCCCCGCCGCCCTGGTGGGTGCGGAGGCGTAGGGAACCACTTGAGTCCGATAAGCACCCCCTAACAATCGGTAGATGGGCATTCCCAAGGCTTTGCCCTTGATATCCCACAGGGCCACATCCAGGGCGGAAAGGGCGATGGTGGCCACGCCCCCCTGTCCATAAGCACGGGTCATATTATAAAAAGTCTCGTAAATGACATCATTGTCAAAGGGGTCCCGTCCGATTAATTTTTCCCGAAAAGCATACTCCACCATGGCTTGGAGGATTTTTGGATGTTGCCCAGAACAAAATCCCTCCCCCCATCCGGTGATCCCCTCATCTGTTACAATCTCCACCAACAGAGACATCCGGCGGTCAATCCACTCTTGGGAATAATAAGTGGGCCTTTGCGCAGCCGCGCAGAGTGGATAGGTTCTAATATCAATAATTTTCATCCAGCTCTTTCTCCTTCCATTTTAAACTGCCACCGACATCACTTCCGGCAAAAACGTTGCCAGTTGAGGGACAAAACAGGCGACAACTACTACCGCCAAAAGAGCACATACAAAGGGGATTGCTTTGACTCCCAAGCGCATCACGCCATGGCCGCTCATCCCACAGGAGACAAACAGACAGGCTCCAAAGGGCGGAGTGGCCTGTCCAATGGCCAAGGTAAAGACAAAAATCAGGCCAAAATGTACCGGATCGATCTGGAAATAATTCGCTGTAGGGACCAACAGCGGCGCAATAATGAGGATGATGGTGGAGACATCCATGAACATTCCCAAAAAGGTCAATAGGCATACCACCCCTATCAGGAATGTAAATTTACTGTGGATGATCTCGAGAAGAATCCCCGTTAAAAGTTCAGGAATGTTGTTGATGGTCAAAAGCCAACTAAAGCAAGCCGCGCTCATTACCAAAATCATCACATTTGCCGTTGTACGAGTGGTCTCCCGCACGGCTTTTTTAAACATCTCCCAATTCATTTCCCGGTAAATTAACCGAGTGGCCAATAACCCATATGCTGTAGCCACGGCGGCAGACTCGGTGGGAGTGAAAATACCTGAATAGATTCCACCCATGATGATGAGCGGCATTACCAAAGCAGCTAGAGCACTTTTGGTAGAAAGGACTACTTCTTTCGTAGAAAAATGATCCCCTTTGGGATAATGCCTTTTTTTAGCAAAATACCAGCAAAGTACGCAAAGTACCAATCCCCCCAAGACGCCGGGGACCACACCTGACAATAGGAGACGCCCTACAGAGACCCCTGTGGTAGTCCCATACACAATGAATGTAACACTGGGCGGAATCACAATGCCCAATACGCCCCCCACCGCTGGCAACATGGCAGCATAATCGTCTGGATAACCATATTTTTTCAGTTCTGGATACATCATGCCTCCGATAGCTGCCGTTGTTGCAATAGAGGATCCAGAGATTGCCGCAAAGAAAGTACAAGCCAAAACACAGACGATAGAGGTTCCTCCGGTAAAATGTCCCACAAGGCTATTGGCAAAGCGCACCAGCCGATGACTCAATCCGCCATATTGCATCACGTTTCCCGCAAAGACAAAGAAAAAAATTGCCAGGAAGGCCGCCACCGCGCCCCCCGTGTACATCCGTTGGGCCAGCATGCTCAGCGAGAGCGTCCCCGTTGTTAGGATTGCACAAAAGCTGGCCAGCCCCATGGACCAGGTCAGAGGGACACCTATTAAGGCAAAGGCCGCCACTGATACCAATAATACAATTGCCACCGTGCTCATTTCCTCACCTCCTGATTGTCCGATTTCTCAAAAGTACGCCACTTCTCCAGCCGTTCCAACAGATTAGCAAATTTTTGGAGGGTCAGAAGGAAAAAACTGACTGGCATCACACTATAGATCACAGACATATCGATGGGCAGAGAGGAGACTTTCTGAGGAAATTGAATGGAATTTTGTAAAAAGAGAATGGACGAGATCAAAAAGATGACAATCATTACCAGGGAAAAGGCATCTTGGATTGCTTCAAGGAGAAGCTGTTTTTTGAGGGATTTAAAATGAAGTACTTCAATTTTCAATTCCCCATCCTCCTGGACAACCAGATGGATTCCCAAAAAGATGCTCCAGATGAACAGTGCCGTACTCAGTTGTTCCGACCAAGGGAGACTATAAAAGAATACATTTCGGCCAATAATCTGAGCAATGTTGACCGCCAGGAGTACCGAAGCGATCACAATGAGGATCGCCTGGAGAGCCTTTTGGATTTTGTTATTGACATCTATAAGAATCCTAAGCATGGAACCATCTCCTTTTGTATCCGGCAGCATCAGATGGACTCCCTTTCCGATGCTGCCGGAATTCATCACTGCACTCCAGCGGCCGCCTCCTGAATTTGAGCAATCAAATCGCTATATTCCGGAAATTGCTCATATACCACATCCATCTTTTCAGCAAACCCGCTGAGATCTGGATAAGTGATTTCGCAGCCTCGTTCAATCAGGTTATTCGCCGCTTCCTCTTCCTGGCTCCGATTTGTCTCACGCTGGAACTGGGTTGCCTCTCTCACCGCTTCGGCAAATATCTCCTGATCCTCAGGTGTCATGCTGTTCCACGCTTTCTCCGACATAATGACGCACTGTGTGGTATAGGTGTGGTTGGTAACGGCAATATAGTGATCAAATTCATATACAGAAGTCGTATAGAGGGAAGCTAAAGGATTATCCATCCCATCAATGGTTCCCTGCTGATTGGCAACCAAGGCATCCGAAAGGCTCATCGGTACAGGATCACAGCCAAGGGCAGTAAACAACGCTTCCTGGATTTCACTGCTCATGATCCGCAGACGCAATTGCGCCACATCGTCCGCATTCTCAATCGCGCGTTTGTTGTTGGCCAAACACCGAAATCCTACTTCCCAAAAGTCCAAGAATTTCATCCCTGCCGCATCCACTTCCGCGCCTAGAGATTTCCCAATCTCCCCATCCAACACGGCATCAGCTTGCGCAGTATTTTCAAAGAGGTAGGGCATATCCAATACACTTAGATTGGGGACATAGTTGGCCACAAAGGAGGTTGTAGGAGAAGCAATATCCACGTTTCCCATCTGGACCGCTTCTACAAGTTCCGCTGCCTGTCCCAGTGTTCCATTGGCATAGACAGTGATATTGAATCTGCCAGGCGCCTTTTCATTCAAAATTTCCACCAGCCTACGAGCCGCCAAAGTGGTCGGATGTTCCTCTGTATCAATCGTTGCAAAAGAAAAGGTATAGGTAGCATCTGACGTATCACCACTATTTGATGCGGAAGGGCTGCTGTTCGAGTCCCCCCCTTCTCCACAGGCGGTAAGATTCCATAGAAGTATTGCTGCCATTGCACAGACGGTCCATTTTTTCAGACCTTTTTTCATCGTTCTTCCTCCTTTTAGTCGTCTATCTTCATGAGAAAACGGTAGGGTTTTTTATATCTCCTTTACGGGGTTTTTCAAAATTCCAATCCCCGGAATTTCGATCTCCACTAGGTCTCCATCATGGATCGGTCCCACCCCCGCAGGAGTCCCTGTTGCAATGATGTCGCCAGGCTCCAAGGTGATCCACTCAGAGATGTAAGCGATCAGCGCGGGAATATCGAAAATGAGGTCCCGAGTTGTCCCATCCTGTAAAACAGTACCGTTTACCTTTGTCCGCACCGGTAAATCACTGGGGTCCACTTCATCGGTGATCACGGGTCCGATGGGGCAAAAAGTATCCAAACCTTTGCCTCTGGTCCACTGGCCATCTCCCCACTGCAACGTTCGGGCTGAGACATCGTTGAGACAGGTGTAACCCAGGATCATCTCCATAGCATGTTCCTTTGGAACGCTCTTACACCTCTTTTTGATTACTACGCCGAGTTCTCCTTCAAAATCTACCCGTTCTACACCTGCAGGATATAGGATAGTATCTCCAGGTCCCACAATGGTATTGGGGCCCTTGCTAAAAATCAAGGGGTGATCCGGTACCTCCACATGGAGGTTCATTTTTTCGTTGCACTCCTGAATGTGGGACATATAGTTGGTACCAGCGCACATCACCTTGCTGGGAAGGCAGGGTGCCAGGAGTTGCACCGTATCGAGGGAATAAACTTGCCCCGTTTCTTGGTAGGTACCAAAAATACTGCCTTCCACCGCCAGCAGTTCGGCCCCCTGCTGGATTCCATACAGTTCCTCTCCTTCCTGTGTCCTAAATCTTACATAGACCATTGTTTTCATCTCCTTTTATTTGTTGATTTGTTGTACATTTCTATAATTAAAATATTCCTCTCATTTTATAAAGTCAATATCTATTTCCTCATTTTGGGTTATTTGACTAAAATTCTACTATTTTTTAGCTATTTTAACTTAATCAAATTGAAAACCTTCTCCTTTTTCCAGTATAATTAATGCTATTTTTCGTAAAAAGCTTAATTCCTTAAAAAGATTGACTTTTTTTAGAATTAATTATATAATATCTTCAAAGCTTCATATGTTCAAATGTTCTACATTTAAGAAACTCCATTGAAAAGTTAGAAAGGTCCATCCTATGAACAAAATTGAAAAGGTGACCGCCGATGTACAAGTGGCGGAGCAATTGAAACAGTGGATTGTGGATCAACATCTGGAAGCCGGGGACCGCCTTCCTACAGAAGCAGAACTCTGCAATGAATTCGGGGTCGCCAGGCACACCTTGCGGGAAGGGATCAAACGGCTCTCTCAATTGGGAATTGTGGAAAGTAAAACTGGTTCTGGAACCTATATCCGAGAATCCTCTTACGACAAAGTGGAGGAGTATCTTGTATTTTTGAAGGATCGGAAGGAAATCAGCAAACAGGAGATCTACGATGTACGTGCGGCCCTGGAATCAATTGCCGCGGCTGCCGCTGCCCACAATGCCACCGACGCAGATATCCGGCAGATGGAAAAAATCTTGAATCGAATGAAGAGGTCTGTAGAGCAGGATGACTATGAAAAATTTGTGGACTGCAATGTAGAGTTCCACAACACAGTCGTCTCTCTCTCTCGCAACCGGTTATTAATTGGTATTACCCAGGCCATTCAAAATTTAATCCGATACTCCATGTCCGCCTCCCAAGCCGACTTCCAAAAACGCATCCAAGCCAGTTATCAGGAACACTGCCAAATCCTTCAAGCAATCCAGGCACATGATGAGGGCGCCGCCCGAGATCACATGTTACAGCACATTTTGGAGTCCGCCAAAAATAAGAAATAGAGGTAAAATGGTGTATCCTTTTAAAAGGATCTCATCGAGCAGGAGGAAAGGGCATGAAGTTTGGTTGCTGCATCCAAAAAATACAAGATCTCTCTCTGGTGAAGGAGGCGGGATATGACTTTTTTGAATTTTCGGGAACTGTAGTAGCTTCCATGGAGGAAAGGGACTTTCTCCACTTTGCGGAGTTGGCACAGGAAATCGGATTGCCCTGCATTGGCTTTAACAGTTATTGCAATGGGACCCCTGTGATCGTTGGTGATCGATTCTCTCCGCAAAATATATCGGCATATGCTCAAAAGGTCTGCAAAAGAGGCGCCCTTTTGGGGGCTGCTGCCATACATATTGGTTCTCCGGCCGCCCGTAGACTCCCCCCTTCCTATCCCCACGAGCTGGCTGTCCAACAATGTCTTCAGTTTTTACAGATCACTGCAGATATCGCTAAAGAATATGGACTACAGGTTCGATTCGAGGCTCTAAACGACCATTGTAGTGATTTTGTCAATTCCATAGAAGAAGCGGTTCAACTTGTCCAAGGCAGCTCCCTTGAGCAAGGTGGATTGGTTCTGGACTTTTTTCACATACAGGTCATGGGAGAACCCTTTTCTCAGGTAGAAGCAGCTTTACCCTATTTGTGCCATGTCCATATCAGTACCTGCGGCCCACATTGGGAACGAGGATATCCTCAGGAGCAGGATAGAGATACCTATACTCAAATTTTTTCTTGGTTAAAACGCCATGGATATACTCAAACAGTCAGTATCGAAGCGGACACCTTCACCTATGAAGATGCAAAAAAATCACTGTCCCTGTTGCGGGAGATCGATCAAAAGAGTGATTTTTCGATGGATCCAGTCTCCAAATCAAAACCACCAGTTCAACTGGTGGTTTGCACAGCCCCTAGAAGGGGCAATTGCGGACTTCACCCCTGAAGGGGTACTGAAG
>CAJFPF010000079.1 GCA_904398655.1 uncultured Anaerotruncus sp.
GCTGGCCGCCTGCTATCTGGACGCCATGGCCACCGAGGACCTGCCCGCCATGGGCTACTCGATCCTCTATGAGTACGGCATCTTCAAACAGCGGATCATCGACGGCTGGCAGACCGAGACCCCCGACTACTGGCTGCCCGGCGGCAGCGTCTGGCTGAAAAAGAAGCCCGACCGCACGGTGCCCATCCGGTTCGGCGGCCACATTGAGGAGGGCTGGGAGGGGGAGCACCACTGGGTGAACCACGTGGACTACCAGACGGTCTACGCCGTCCCCCACGACATGTACGTCCCCGGCTTTGGGGGCGAAGGGGTGGTCATGCTCCGCCTTTGGAAGGCCCAGAGCCCCGGATTTGACATGGAGGCGTTCAACCGCGGCGACTATGTGAACTCCATGGGCGCCTCCGCCGTGTCGGAGGCCATCTCCAAGGTGCTCTACCCCAACGACAACCACACCGAGGGCAAGATGCTCCGCCTCAAGCAGCAGTACTTCCTCACTGCCGCCTCGGTTTCGGACATCGTCCGCCGCCATCTGGCCCTCTATGGCACACTGGACAACTTCGGGGAGAAAAATGCCATCCAGATCAACGACACCCATCCCGCCCTGGCCATCCCCGAGCTGATGCGGGTGCTGCTGGACGACTGCGGCTACACCTGGGACCGCTCCTGGGACATCGTCACCCGCACCTTCGCCTACACCAACCACACGGTCATGGCCGAGGCGCTGGAGAAGTGGAACGAGGAGATCTTCCGCTCCATCCTCCCCCGGATCTACCAGATTGTGGTAGAGATCGACCGGCGGTTCACCGCCGACCTGCGGGACCGGCTGCACTACGACCAGTACGACATCGACCGGATGCGGGTGATCTATGACTATCAGGTGCGCATGGCCAACCTCTCGGTGATCGCCAGCCACAGCGTCAACGGCGTCTCCAAGCTCCACTCCCAGATCATCAAGGACAGCGTCTTCCACGACTACTACTGCCTGACCCCCTACAAGTTCAAGAACGTCACCAACGGCATCGCCTCCCGCCGGTGGCTCTACCAGTCCAACCCCGGTCTCACCCAGCTGCTCTGCGACACCATCGGTGACGGCTGGCTGCGGGATATGGAACAGCTGAAGCGGTTCGCCGCCTTTGCCAACGACCCGGCAGTGCTGGACCGGCTGGCCGCGGTGAAGCAGGAGAACAAACAGGCCCTGGCCAAATATGTGCTGGAGACCTCGGGCGTCCAGCTGAACACCGACTCGATCTTTGACGTGCAGGTCAAGCGGCTGCATGAATACAAGCGCCAGCATCTGAACGCCCTGCACATCCTCCATGAGTACCTATGGCTCAAGGACCACCCCCAGGAGGAGTTCACCCCCAAGACCTACCTCTTCGGGGCCAAGGCCGCCCCCGGCTACTTTTTGGCCAAACAGATCATCAAGTTCATCTGCACCCTGCGGGATCTGATCGAGAAGGACCCGGCGGTGCGGGAGAAGCTGCGGATCGTCTTTTTGGAGAACTACAGCGTCACCATCTCCGAAATTCTGATGCCCGCCAGCGAGATCTCCGAACAGATCTCCCTGGCAGGCACCGAGGCCAGCGGCACCGGCAACATGAAGCTGATGCTCAACGGCGCGGTGACCCTGGGCACCCTGGATGGGGCCAACGTGGAGATTGGCGAGCTGGTGGGGCCGGAGAACATCCTCTATTTCGGCATGAATACCGAAGAGGTCAACCAGCGCAAGGCCGCCGGCTACCAGCCCCAGGAGTTCTACAACGCCGACTCCCGCCTGCGCCAGGCGCTGGACCTGCTCTCCAGCGGGTTGGATGGCCAGCAGTTCCCCGAGATCGTCAACTCCCTGCGGTACAGCGACCCCTATATGGTGCTGGCCGATTTCGACTCCTACTGCGCCGTCCAGAAGCGGGCCTCCCAGCTCTATCGTAGCCCCGACCGGCTGTGGCAGCGGATGAGCCTCCAAAACATCGCCCAATCGGGCTACTTCTGTGCCGACCGGGCCATCCGGGACTACTGCCGGGAGATCTGGCACCTCTGAAAAAATGCGCCCAAGGCGCCGCGCCGGAGCGCGGCGCCTTTTATTTAGAAAGGAGCTCCAACCATGAGCATGGTCCTCTACGACAGCCGGGACCCCCATTGCAAATCCCTGTTCGGGGCCATCCCCACCGACGAGGTGGTCACCTTCCGGGTCTTTTTGCCCATCCTCTACCAGCTGCGGGATCCCTGCCTGATGATCTATAAGGCCGACCGCTGGGACAGCCCCGAGCGGATCCCTATGGCGTATGAGTCCAGCGACGGGGTACGCACCAGCCACGCCTGCATCTTCTATGCTCCCGACCCCCAGCTCTATTTCTACCGGTTCGAGGTCCAGGGGGTGAACGGGCCCCTCCAGATCGCCCGGGACCAGGACGGCTTCGGGGTGCTCACCCCCCAGGATGGGGCCATGTGGCAGCTCACCGTCTACGACCGGGCGCTCTCCACCCCCAGCTTCCTTCACCAGGGGATCTACTACCAGATCTTCCCCGACCGGTTCTATGCCTCCGGCGCCCCCAAGGAGGGGGTCCCCCCCGACCGGCGGATGCATGGGGACTGGTATGAGCTGCCCAACTACCGCCCCGACCGGGATGGGCAGTACACCAACTCTGACTATTTCGGCGGGGACCTGGAGGGGATCCGTCAAAAACTCCCCTATCTGAAGGAGCTGGGAGTGGGCATCCTCTACCTGAACCCCATCTTCGAGGCCCACTCCAACCACCGGTACAACACCGCCGACTATCTCAAGGTGGACCCCCTGCTGGGCAGCGAGGAGGACCTGCGCCGCCTCTGCCAGGAGGCGGGGGAGCTGGGCATCCGGGTCCTTTTGGACGGGGTCTTTAACCACACCGGCGCGGACAGCGTCTATTTCAACAAGTTTGGCCGCTATGGGGCCCGCACCGGCGCCTACAACGACCCGGAGAGCCCCTGCCGCAGCTGGTACCAGTTCACCCACTACCCCGACAAATACGAGAGCTGGTGGGGGTTTTTGGAGTTGCCCAGCCTCAACGAGGCCGATCCGGGGTATGCCCAGTTTATCTGCGGGCCCCAGGGGGTGCTCCGGCACTGGCTGGACTGCGGCATCTCCGGCTGGCGGCTGGATGTGGCGGATGAGCTGCCCGACAGCTTCCTGGACCGGCTGTGCGCCAGCGTCCGGGCCTACCGGCCGGATGCCGCCATCATCGGGGAGGTGTGGGAGGACGCCTCCAACAAGGTCTCCTATGGGCAGCGCCGCCGGTACCTGTTGGGCGGGCAGCTGGACTCGGTGATGAACTACCCCTTCCGCACCGCCATCCTCAACTATGTGCGGTATGGGGACTGCTCCGGCTTCTACAATACGGTGATGGGGATCCTGGAGAACTATCCCCGGCCGGTGTGGGCGGGGCTGATGAACTGCCTTTCTACCCACGACGTGGAGCGGGCGATCACCGCCCTGGCCGGGGAGCCCACCGGTCAAAACGACCGGGAGTGGCAGGGGCACAACAACACCCTCTCCCCCCAGCGGTACGACCTGGGCAAACGGCTTCTGAAACTGGCTGCGGTGCTCCAATACACCCTGCCCGGCACCCCCTGCCTCTACTATGGGGACGAGGCGGGGCTCTACGGCTACAAGGATCCCTTCAACCGCTCCTGTTACCCCTGGGGCCGGGAGGACGGGGAACTTTTGGCGTTTTTCCGCCAGCTGGGCCGGCTGCGGGCCAGCTTCCCGGAGCTGGCGGACGGGGCGTTCTGCGTAACCCGCTGCACCCCCCAGGTGGCCGCCTATACCCGGGACTGCGGGGCATACAGCTTCTTTGTGGCGGTGAACCGCACCGGAGAACCCCAGCCGGTCCCGGTACCCGCCGACTTCGAGGGGGCCCGCCGGCTGCTGGGCGGCCTGGAGGCGGGGGCGCTGCCCGCCTATGGGGCGCTGGTCCTTTCCACCCACTAAACCGCATAAACGTCAACACCTCCGCACACACTAGAGGGAGATTGTGTGCGGAGGTGTTTTGCCATGCCATTGTTGGAATTGAGAGGGGTGAGCAAGGTCTACCAGATGGGGGATACCCCGGTGCATGCCCTGCGGGAGGTCTCCCTGTCGGTGGAGGAGGGGGAGTTTTTGGCCATCCTGGGCCAATCGGGGGCGGGAAAATCCACCCTGATGAACCTGCTGGGCTGCTTGGACCTGCCGGATACCGGGGAATACCTGTTGGCGGGGGAGGACGTGGCCCAGTTGGGGGAGCGGCGGCTCTCCGGCATCCGCAACCGGCAGATCGGGTTTGTGTTCCAGGGGTTCAACCTGATCCCCACCCTCACCGCCCAGGAGAATGTGGAGCTGCCCCTGTCCTACCGGGGGCTGGGCCGCCGGGAGCGGGAGGCTCTGGCGGCAGCGGCCCTGGCGGAGGTGGGGTTGGCCGACCGGCAGCGCCACTACCCCGCCCAACTCTCCGGCGGGCAGCAACAGCGGGTGGCCATCGCCCGGGCGATTGCCGCTCGGCCCCCCATCCTGTTGGCGGACGAACCCACCGGGAACCTGGACTCCGCCTCTGGCGCGGGGGTGATGGACATCCTCTCCCGCCTCCACCGCCAGGGGCGCACGGTGGTGCTTATCACCCACGACCAGCGGGTGGCGGAGCACGCCTCCCGCCGGGTGCGCATCCTGGATGGGCGGATCGTCCAGGACACCCGAGCATGACAACGGGGCAGGGCGCTGTGGAAATCCACAGTGCCCCGCCCCAAAGGTTTCCGCCGCACCCTCACGCCCCAAAATAGGCCCGGATCTCCTCCATCCGCTGGCTCTGGGCCACATGGAAGGGGCAGCGCAGGTCGCAGTGGCCACAGGCCACGCAGTCCCCCGCCCGCTTGTCCAGATGGGCGTAGTGGTCGGCCGCCAGGGCGTCCCCCGCCCGGGCCAGGTCGTAATATTTGTTGATTAGCCCCACATCCAACCCGGCCGGACAGGGCTGGCAGTGGTTGCAGTAGACGCAGCGCCCGGCTGCGTCCTGGGGGGCAAACTCCCCCAGCACCGAATAGTCCCGCTCCGAGGCGGAGGCGGAGAAGAATCCCAGCAGCCGACGCAGATCCTCCCGGTCCCGCACCCCGGGCAGCACCGTCACCACCCCGGGCTTGTCCAAAGCGTATTGGATACACTGGAACTCGGTGAGGGCCCGGCCAAAGGGGGAGGTGGCCGCATCCAGCAGCTGGCCGCCCCCAAACGCCTTCATCACCGAGATGCCCACCCCCATGGCCTCACACCGGCGGTAGAGGTCCATCCGCTCGTCCGCGCCGCCGATGGCGTACTCCCCGTGGTGGTAGTCATAGGCGGGGTTGATGCTGAACATCACCAGGTCGATGAGGCCGGTATCCAGCGCCCGCTGGACGGTGGCGGGGGTGTGGGAGGAGAGGCCGATCTGGCGGACCACCCCCTGCTCCTTCAGCTTCAGGAGGTGGTCCAACACCCCATTGGAGAGGACCTTTTCCAGATCGGACAGCTCATCCAGGCAGTGGAGAAAGCCAAAATCGATGTAGCCGGTGCCCAACTGGGTGAGCTGCCAATCCACCGACCGTTTGATCTGCTCCAGGTTGGTGGTCCAGCCATATTTGCCGGTGTGGTAGTCCGCTCCAAAGTGTACCTGGAGAAACACCTTCTGGCGGCAGCCGGCCAGCGCCCGGCCAAAGGGGGCAAAGGGGATCCCGTCGGCGGCGGCCATATCGAAGAAGTTGACGCCGTTTTCCAGCGCCAGGGCCACCGTGGCCTCAATCTCCGCCGGGCCGGCCTGGCCCATGGAGCTGTTGCCCAATCCCAACACGCTGATCTGTTGGCCGCCCCGGGGCAGCTTACGGTATTCCACCGAAACTCTCCTCCATTCAGCCCTTCAGCAGGCGGGTGAAGTCGGCCATCGCCTGGGAGATCTCGATCTGCTGGGGGCAGACCGCCTCGCAGCTGCGGCAGCCGATGCAGGCCTCCGGGCGTTTATCCGCCGGCACCGCCCGCAGGGCCATGGGGGCGATAAAGCCGCCGCCGGTGAACAGGTGCTCGTTGTATAGGCCCAGCAGCATGGGGATATCCAACCCCTGAGGGCAGTGGCTGACGCAGTAGTGGCAGGCGGTGCAGGGCAGAACCTTCTGCTGCACCATCTCCCCCGCCAAAGACTGCAGAGCATCCCACTCGGTCTGGCTCAGGGGCTTTTCCTCCTCAAAGGTGCGGATGTTCTCCTGCATCTGTTCCAGGTTGGACATGCCCGAGAGGGTGACCACCACGCTGGGCACCGTCTGCAAAAACCGGAACGCCCAGGCCACCGGCTCCTCCTGGGGGCGCAGGGCCTTCAGGCGGGCCGCCTCATCAGCGGTGAGCTTGGCCAGGCGGCCGCCCCGCACCGGTTCCATCACCCAGACAGGCAGGTTCCACTCCTGCAAAAGTTCCACTTTGGCTTTGGCGTCCTGGAAGGTCCAATCCAGGTAGTTGAGCTGGATCTGGCAGAACTCCATCCCCTCCCCATAGGCCTCCAAAAACCGCTTCATCACCTCATAGCTGCCATGGACGGAAAAGCCCAGGTGGCGGATGCGGCCGTTTCTCTTCTGCTCCATCAGGTAGTCATAGATCCCGTGGCTGCGGTCCAAATAGGCGTCGATGTTCAGCTCGCAGACGTTGTGGAACAGGTAGAAGTCAAAGTAGTCCACCCCGCACTTCTCCAGCTGTTTTTCAAAGATCTCCTCCACCTTGTCCATGTTGGACAGGTCATAGCCGGGGAACTTATCCGCCAGATAAAAGCTCTCCCGGGGGTGTTTGGCCAGCGCCTTGCCCATGGCGATCTCCGAATTGCCCCCGTGGTAGCCCCAGGCGGTGTCGTAGTAGTTGACCCCGTGGGCCATGGCGTAGTCCACCATCTGGGCGGTGGCCGCCTCGTCCACC
>CAJFPF010000080.1 GCA_904398655.1 uncultured Anaerotruncus sp.
GACCTGGGGCGGCAGAGCGTAACGGAGGGGAAAGTCATAGGAGGTTTCCCCCACCCGGGCCAGACAGCGGTAGAGGCCGTTTTGGGCTGGCTGGAAGGCCGTCAGCTCCTGGGGGCTGCCTTGGAACACGATCTCCCCCTCCAGCTGGAGGGCAACCAGGGGGCTGTCCGCCGCCACCTGGGGCAGAGCGGCGGGATCGGTGACCTCCAACTCCTGTTCAGATACCCCGGCGGGGATCTCCCAGGAGGACTGCCCGATCTGGACGGAGAGGGCGGGGGGCGGTGCCGGCTCCGAGACGCTGGCCTCCGCAGCGCTGGAGGAGGGCTCCGGGACACTGGAGGAGGGGGAGGACTGCTGCCGGGAATCACAGCCAGCCAATAGGGTCAGGCAGCCGGCGCAGAGAGCGGCCGCCAGGCGAAGTTTCAAGGACATGGGAAAGACACCTCCGGGGATAGTTTATGAAGATCTGGGGAGAAGATGCGTGGAAGAAGGAAAAAGCGCCGGAAAACGAAAGTCCGTTTTCCGGCGCTGGGTGTCTAGGGTCAGTTGTCCCGGCCCAATAGCCGGATGAGATAGAGGAACAGGTTCAAAAAGTCCAGATAGAGCTGGAGCGCGCAGAAGATGGAGGCCTTCTCCAACATGGCGGGCTGCTCCTCAAAGGCGTAGAACAGATCCTTCATCCGCTTGGAATCATAGGTGGTGATCCCCATGAACACCGCGATGCCCACAAAGCACAGCCCCTGTTCAAAGGTGCTGGACCCCAAAAAGAGGGCCACCAATTCCATCACCAGCAGGGCCACCAGGCCGAACAGCACCAGATAGCGCAGGCGGGAGACGTCCTGTTTGGTCACCAGGCCGGCCACCGACATGGCGCCGAAGAAGAGGGCCGTGATCCCGAAGAAGAAGAACACCTGCCCCACCCCGTACATGAGCAGCACAGCGGAGAAGGTGACGCCCGAGAGAGCGGAATAGCCGACAAAAATCCCCCGTGCGGCGCCGACGCTCAACTTGCCCAGCCGGGAGGAGAGCACCAGAACCAGGGCCAGCTCCGCCACCAGCAGAATGATGGGCAGCAGCGGCATGAGGAACAGGACGTAGATCAGGCCGGTGCTGGCCAGCAGCAGCCCCACCAAAAAGGTGATGGCCAGGCCCAAAAACATCCAGGCGTAGGTCTTTGCCACATGCTTATAGATCGGAGGCCGGGAGCGTTCCCGCTCCAGGGCTAGAGAACCGGAATTATCATACATGGGCCATAGCTCCTTTCTTTGAAAAACCATTGGATGCCGGGCGTCGCCCGGTGGAATCATTATACTGGATTCCAGGGCGGTTGTCAAACCGCATTTTTGGGAAAAACGGCGAAAGGCACTCGAAAAAAGTTTGCCCAAGAAAACCGCTTGCCGGGCGGGGGGCTGGGGAGTATAATAGGCAGAGAAAACCGAACCGAAGGGGTGAGACGGATGTATGAGATTCCAAGCCAGGCGGTGACCCACGCCGGGCGGTTTCATGCGGACGATGTATTTTCCACCGCGCTGTTGCGGATTTTGAATCCACAGATCCAAGTGCAGCGGGTGTTCCAGGTGCCGGAGGGGTTCTCCGGTCTGGCGTTTGACATTGGGTGGGGGGTGTTCGACCACCACCAACAGGGTGCCCCCGTCCGGGAGAACGGGGTGCCCTATGCGGCCTTTGGCCTGCTGTGGCGGGCGTTTGGTCCCCGCCTGTTGGAGGAGCGGGAGGCCCGCTGGTTTGATGAACAGTTTGTCCAGCCTCTGGATCTGGACGACAACACCGGGTGCGGACATCCTCTGGCCGACGCCATTGGGACGTTCAACCCCAGTTGGGACTCGGATGAAACCGCTGACAGCTGTTTTTGGCGGGCAGTGGCGGTGGCCCAGGAAATTTTGGACCGGCGGCTGGAGTCGGTGCGCAGCATCCAGCGGGCCCGAACGGTGGTGGAACAGGCGCTGGCCAATTGCCAGGACCGAATCGTGGTGTTGGAGCGGTTCGCCCCCTGGAAAGGGGTACTGGCCCCTTCCCCGGCACTGTATGTGGTCTACCCCTCCCAGAGGGGGGGCTACAGCGCCCAGGCAGTGCCCAAAGAGGAGAGCACCGAGCTGAAATGCCCCTTCCCCCAGGCGTGGGCGGGGCTTCCCACAGAACAGCTGCGGTCCTGTTCCGGATTGAAAACCCTGCGGTTCTGCCACAAAAACCAGTTCTTGATCGCAGCGGACAGTTTGGAGGACGCGGTGGCGGCCTGCCGGCTGTCCATCCGGGAGGCGGGGCTTTGAACGGATGTTGGGTCTACCTGGTCCGCTGTGCCGATGGTTCCCTCTATGCCGGCTGGACCGACGACTTGGAACAGCGCCTGCGGGCCCACAACGCGGGCCGGGGCGCCAAATATACCCGTTCCCGCCTACCGGTGGAGCTGGTCTACCGGGAGTGGCAGCCCGACCGCCCGGCGGCCCTGCGGCGGGAGGCCCAGATCAAACGGATGAGCCGGGCACAAAAGCTGGCTTTGGCCGGATTGGAGGGGTGACATGGAGATTGAACGGAAATGGCGGATAGAGGGATTCCCCCAGGGCCTGCCCGAGGTGGAGCGGGCCCTGATGGAGCAGAGCTATCTGTGCACCCACCCCACTGTGCGCATCCGCAAAAAGGAGCGTGCGGGGCGGCAAAGCTTCCGCCTGTGCATCAAAGGGGAGGGGGGCCTTGTGCGGGAGGAGGTGGAGCTGGAGCTGCCGGAGGAGACCTACCTGCGGCTGCTGGCCCTGGTGAAGGGCGACCCCATTCGCAAGGATTTCCGGGTGTATGCTCTGCCGGATGGACACCGGTTGGAGTGCAGCCTGGTGGACGCCGGTTCCCCCCAGGCGTTCTACTATGCGGAGGTGGAGTTTGACTCGGAAGAGGAGGCGATGGCCTTCCAGCCCCCGGCCTGTTTGGGGGAGGAGCTCACCGGCCGCCCGGGGGAGAGCATGGCCGCCTATTGGGCCCGCACCCGGGAAAAAGTATGAAAAAGGAACCCCATCAGCGATGGGGTTCCTTTTTTGGCGCCGGCGGAGAGGCACGCCCAAATAGGTGCAGCAGTGTCCCTGCCTGATGCCCAATCACGATCCAGTAAAGAGCGAAAAGAAAGAGGTTTTTTACTGCCAACAAAAGGATCAAGGAAATCCCCAGGTGGGCCAAGAGAAGACCGCCCTGAAACAACCGTCTGTGTCGCGGCATACACCGCTCCCAAATTTTTCGCTCAACTGACAGCAGCCCTCCAATTAACGCCAGAATGCAGAGGGCAAGAAGCCAAAGCGGGTATGGGGCGCGTAGTTCTGTCTGTAAAAAGTGTTCGGAAGCCCGCCAAACCCAGGCCAGCCCTCCGGCCAGACAGACGGTCAGGCACTGAAGAAGCAGATAGATTGCCATTGGCCGCAAAGGGATCCCTCCTTTCAAGGACAGGTGAGGCGGTCAAGTTCTATGCAAAGATGCCGGTGGCCTGCATCAGCCACATATAGAGGGGGATGGACACCATGGAAAGCAGAGTGGTGATCCCCACCGCCGCGGAGGCGAACCGGTAGTCGGAGCCGCTCTCCTTGGCCATGATCCCCAGCTGGGTCATGGCAGGCATGGTGGAGAATACAAAGAAGACCATCTTGTCCGCCGACGGGATGGGCAGCACCAGGCAGATGGCCGCCATCAGCAAAGGGGAGAACAAAAACCGCATCCCCAGGATGGCCAGCAGATCCCGGGAGAGCCCGGAAGCCTTGAAATTGGTGTTGCGGATGATGCCGCCGATGAACACCATGGCTAGAGGGGTGCTGGCTTTGCTGAGCATCTCTAGAGGAGTGAACAGGAAGTCGGGGATGGTCAGGTTGAGAAGCACCAGGGCGCACCCCACCAGGAACATAACGATGGCGGGGGAAAAGATCTTCTTGATCCCCTCCAAGGAGAGCAGGGGCACCTGGTTGCCGCTGTCCCGGCGCAGGTAATAGACCCCCAGCGACCAGAACAGGATGGTATTGGCCATGTAGTAGATCAGCGCCTTGGGCAGCAGTTCCGCTCCGAACAGGGCCTCCACCACCGGGAACCCCACAATGACACAGTTGCAAAAGGTGCAGGCGTTGATAAATACCCCCCGCCGGGAGATCTCCACCCGGAACAGCCGGGAGAGGGCCAGGGAACAGGCCAGGCTGATCAGCATGTAACTGATGGGGATGGGCAGGGATTTGACCAGGGTGAGCAGCGCCTGGGGGCTCTCACAGGTGGTGTAGACGGTATAGGTCATGTAACAGGGGATACAGATACGGACGGTAAATTTGGTGAGGAAGCTGGCCCCCTCCTCCCCAAACCAGGAGCAGGGGAAAAACAGCCAGCCCACCAAAATGAGCAGGGAGAGGGAGAGCACGCTTTGCACCGCAAGAAACAGCATAGGAGCGACCGCCTTTGGGTTTTTCTTCTAGTATAGCATACTCTTGGGCAGGTGGCACAGGTTTTTCCAATTTTTCTGGGCAAAATTGGAAAGGGGGATGAAAATTTCCCGTCGGAATGGTATAGTAAAGGGGAGGGGGCATTGCCCATAGAACTTGAAAGGGGGACGTTTCATGAAGACGGTGGGGCTGCTAGGCGGCATGAGCTGGGAGAGCACCGTGGACTACTACAAACTGATCAACGAAGGGGTGAAAGCCCGGCTGGGCGGGCTGCATTCCGCCCAATGCCTGCTCTACAGCGTGGAATTCGCGGAGGTGGAGGCCTGCCAGTCCTCGGGAAACTGGGACCGGGCAGCGGAGATCCTGTCCCAAGCGGCCGTTCGGCTGGAGGGGGCGGGGGCGGATTTCCTGCTCATCTGCACCAACACCATGCACAAGGTGGCGGACCAGGTGGCTGCGTCCATCTCCATCCCCCTGATCCATATCGCCCAGGTGACCGCTGAGGCCCTGGAGGCCCAACAGATCCAGACGGTGGGCCTTTTGGGTACCCGGTATACCATGGAGCAGGCGTTTTATAAAGAGAAGCTGGAGGAGCGGGGGATCCGGGTGTTGGTGCCGGAGGCCCCCGGCCGGGAGCTGGTGAACCGGGTGATCTTCCAGGAGCTCTGCCTGGGACAGATCCGGCCGGAATCCAAGCAGGCGTTCCTCCGGGAGATGGATGCTCTGGCAGCCCGGGGAGCCCAGGGGGTCATCCTGGGCTGTACCGAGATCGGGATGCTGGTGGCCCAGCAGGACACCGCCATCCCCCTGTTTGACACCACCCGGCTCCATGCCCAGCGGGCGGTGGAGCTGGTGCTGGCGGACTGACTACCTCTAGGCAGCACAAACGGCGCACCGCAATGATTGCGGCGCGCCGTTTGTACAGTTGGAAAGGGTCAAGCGGCACTGTGATGGGGGAACAGCTTAGATCCCAGCCCTGCCTGGACCAATGCCTGGCGGCAGACCGGCGCCAGCAACACCGAGATGACCACCCCAAAGACCATGTTGATCACTGAGAAAAAGAAGCTGGTGGCGCAGGAGACCACAGCGGCCTGAAGGCTGCTGCCCGCCAGCAGCAGCACCAGAATCTTTTTGCCGAAATTGAGTACCAGATAGGTGATAGAGCCGGCCAGAGCCCCCAACAGGTTCAGTTTCCGGTCGGTGCCGTGTTTTCCGCCAATGTTGGCTACCGCCCCGCACACAAACGCCATCAGGAAGAAGAACACCAGGGTATAGGGGGCGCTCTCCACAAAGGCGGGGTTGCTCAGGTCAAAGAGGGCCGAACCAATTCCAGCACTGAGCCCGCCGCGCACTCCGCCAAACAGCATCCCCGCCAGCAGGCAGAGGGCGTTGGCCAATTTAATCTGGGTGGGGCCCACCGGCGTGGGGATGGGGCCGATCTTTAGGAAAAAGGTGGCGGCAAAGACCAACGCCGCCATTACACCCACAATCACCAGGTCGTAGGTGGAAAATTTTTTGTCGTGGCTCATAGTGATCCCTCCTCTTGTTTCACATCTCCAGTATAGTCGGCGGCGTGAAGATTTTCCAATGAGGCCGTTCTTGGAGATTTCGCTTGAGAAATTAGATAATTTTCATAAAAATAGAAGGATAAAAATTGAAAAATAAGATAAAGTAATGAAATTCTTCTGCTTGTAAAGAAAATAGGAAAAGAAAGATGAAAAAATAACTAAATTAGATGGCTTTAAAACTGGTGTTATTGTGTAAAAGGCAGAAAAATCATTTCGGAGTTCCGGGCTTGCGGGAAAGTTTCCCAACCAGTATAATGGAGGCAAAAAGGAGGGGAGCCTTTGCAGACACATCCATTGCAACAGATCCCCGGTGTGGGCCGCAATATGGTGGGGCACCTACTGGCGTTGGGCTATCAGCGGGTACAGGATTTGGTGGGGGAGAATCCCCGGGAGATGTATGAGCGGGACTGTCTGCGGTGTGGCCAGCGGCTGGATCAGTGTGTGCTCTATGTCTACCGGTGCGCGGTCTGGTTTGCCGAGACCGGCGGCCCCCAGCCGGAAAAATGTAACTGGTGGTATTGGAAAGACCACCCCATGGAACGGGAGGGAAGGATATGAAGGCCTGGTATTTGGACCACAGCGGCTTTGCGGTGGAGACCGCAGAGCACTTTTTGATCTTTGACTACTATCGGGATACCCCGGCAGGCGGCGGCCTGGCCCAGGGGGTGATCCGCCCGGAGCAGCTGCCGGCGGGAAAACAGCTGGTGGTGTTTGTCTCCCACGCCCATCATGACCACTACAATCCGGTGGTGCTCTCCTGGCGGCGACAGCGGCCGGATATCCAGTACCTCTTCTCCAGCGACCTGCCCGGCAGTGAGGGGAGCCGTATCCGCCCGGGCCAGCGGATGGAGCTGGCGGGACTGACCGCATTGGCCCTTCCCTCCACCGACCAGGGGGTGGCGTTTGCGGTCACCTGCGATGGGAAGAAGATCTACCATGCGGGGGATCTGAACTGGTGGCATTGGAATGGGGAGAGCGACGAGTGGAACCGGGGGATGGCCCGGGAC
>CAJFPF010000081.1 GCA_904398655.1 uncultured Anaerotruncus sp.
GGACGCCTACTGCGGCATGCTCAACGCCAGCTACAACCTGAAGCTGCGCAACCTGAGGGCCTATATCCCCGAGTACCCGGTGGGCACTGCGGAGGAGTGCGCCGACATGATCCATGAGTTTGCCCCCATTGCCCGGGCTGTGCTGGCTCTGCGGGATCTGAAGATCATCTCCTTCGGTCCCCGGCCCCAGGACTTTTTGGCCTGCAACGCCCCCATCAAGCAGCTCTACAACCTCCATGTGGAGATTGAGGAAAACAGCGAGCTGGACCTGTTCGAGGCGTTCCACAAGCATGCCGGAGACCCCCGCATCCCCGATGTGGTGGCGGATATGGCCAATGAATTGGGGGAGGGCAACAAGATGCCCGGCATCCTGCCCCAGCTGGCCCAATATGAGCTCACCCTGTTGGACTGGGTGGAGGCCCACCGGGGCTCCCGCAAATATGTGGCCATCGCCGGCAAATGCTGGCCCGCCTTCCAGACCCAGTTCGGCTTTGTGCCCTGCTATGTGAACAGCCGCCTCACCAGCCGTGGGATCCCCGTCTCCTGCGAGGTGGATATCTATGGCGCCCTCAGCGAGTACATCGGCGCGGTGGTAACCCAGGATGCGGTCACCCTTCTGGACATCAACAACAGCGTGCCCGCCTCCCTCTATGACCAGCAGATCAAGGGCCGCTATCCCTATGCCCACACCGACACCTTCATGGGCTTCCACTGCGGCAACACCCCCTCCTGCAAACTGGCCGCCTGTGAGATGCGCTACCAGAAGATTATGGCCCGAACCCTGCCCCAGGAGGTCACCCAGGGCACCTTGGAGGGCGACATCGCCTCCGGCCCCATCACCTTCTTCCGTCTCCAGAGCACCTCTGACGCCCAGCTGCGGGCCTATATTGCCCAGGGTGAGGTGCTGCCGGTTCCCACCGGCTCCTTTGGCGGCATCGGTGTCTTCGCCATCCCGGAGATGGGCCGGTTCTACCGCCACGTGCTCATCGAGAAGAACTTCCCCCACCACGGAGCGGTGGCCTTCGGCCATGTGGGCCGCACCCTCTTTGAGGTGTTCAAGCTCATTGGTGTGGATGTGAACGAGATCGGCTACAACCAACCCAGAGGGGTCCGCTATCCCACCGAGAACCCCTTTGCCTGAGAACCTCTCTCCAGCAGAATAAAAGCAGTGCAGCCCCCGGGCAAGTTTGCCCGGGGGCTGCACTGCTTTACACAGAAAAAAAGAAAAGAAGGAAAAAACAAAATAAATGGGATATCAAGCGGTCTGGGAAAGAAACTTTCCCCGCAAAAAGCCGCTGGCCGCCGCCAAATCCTGCCGCCAGCTATCCCCTCCGGTATACCAAAATTCCGCCAGATAGCGTCGGACACCCAATTTCCAGCCGGTCTGGATCATGCCGGAAAAGTCCACATGGCCGGTGCCATAGGGGATCTCCCGAAACCTGCCGGGGACCGTCTCCTTCAGATGGATGGCGGCGATAGCGCCGGCGCCGCTGGCCAAATCGCCCAGCGCGTCCCCCCCTTCGGAGAGGGCGGCATTGGTGATGTTGCCCACATCGGGATAGACCAACAGATAGGGGGAATCCATCCGGCGCACCCAGGCCATGGCTTTGCCCACTGTGTTGATAAAGGGAGTCTCCATCGTCTCAAACGCCAAGGGCACCCCATATTTTTCCGCCAGCTCCACACTGCGGGCCAAATTTTCCGCAAAATAGGCCTCTGTCTGAGGGGTGGAGGGCTCGTAGTAAACGTCATAGCCCGCCAGCTGGATGACCCGCAGGCCCAGATCGCGGGCCAACAGGATCGCCTGTTCCATAATCCGCAGGCTTTCTGCCCGTACCTGGGGGTCCATGCTGCCCAGTGGGAACCGGCGGTGGCCGGAAAGGCACATGCTCTCCAACCGGATCCCCGCCCGGTCCATCTCCTCCAACAGCTCCACGCGCTGGCGGCCGCTCATCTCCAAGCGGGCCAGCTTTTCGTCGCTCTCATCCACGCTCAGTTCCACATAGTCAAACCCGCCCTGGCGGGCGGCTTCCAACTTCTCCCGCCAGCTGAGGGCGGAGGGCATCGCCTTTTCATAAAGGCCCAGAAGATAGCTGTTCATCGGCCATCCTCCGACAGGGTGTAGACCGCGACCTCGTTGATCTCCCGGTTGGTGGAGATCAAAATCTCCTGTCCGTCCACCTGGTCATGCCAGACGTTGGCCGGCCCCACGTCGTGATCCAGCACCGTGAGCGCGAAGCCGCCCTCTGTGGAATAGGTCAGGCAACACAGGTCCCTCTGACCCTTCCGGTGCCCGATCACCGCCGCCGGGCGTCCACAGAGGATGCCCCCCCAGATGGCGTGGGAGAATTCCAACGGCTGGGGATGGGCATAGATCTCCTGATAGCCTCCCGGCGTCCTGTGGTAGACCTTCAGCCAGTCCCCATGAAACGGCCCCACGGTAACCATCTCGTCCACGCCGTCCCCGTCAAAGTCCACCATGGCCACATCGCTCACCGGCTGATCCAACAGCTTTTGGATCTCCCAGCTGCCGCCGGGGACAGCTGGCGGAGTGAACTGGAAGACCCCCCGTTCACTGGTCACCAGGCCGGTCTGCTGGCCCTGATCCAGATAGCGCAGGTAGCCGTGGTTTTTGAGTTGGTCGTCCAACAGCACCTCCAGCTGCAAAGGTTGGGCGGCGTTGAGCTGGTTGGGATCGTCAGGCACCTGGCAGCCGTACACCTTGCCGGGATGGCTCCAATCGTCCTTATAGTCCCGGCCGGAGCAGATGGTGCAGGCAATCAGATAGTAGTGGCCGCCCCGTTCCAGCAGGTCAAAGCGGTGGACATGGGGCAGCTCCGCCAAAATCTCCACCTGCCAGCCGTTGGGGCCGGGGGTGGCCTTCACAATTTTGGCCTCTTTGGAATCGTTGGGGGAATAGAACTTCCAGGTGGCCAAAAAGGCGCCCGTATCCCCCGGGCAGGGCACCAGGGACATGGTGCCGCCCGGGTCCCCCGGCCAGATCTGTTCCTCCAGGTTGCCATGCGCATCAAACAGCAGGCAGGGGAAATCCTTTTCTGAGGCCACTACAAAGTGCTTTTTGCCATCCTTTTGCAGCGCGCAGACAGAATAGCATTTTGTCAGGTCGGAAATGACCCGTTTACTCGCTTTCATTTGAATCTCCTCCCCATCACAGGAAGCTGTTGTAGGGGGTGTTGATGGGCACGGTGAAACAGTCGTCAAAGCCGCGGGGATAGTGATAGCGCCGCTTCTGGGCGTCCCCGGGATAGGTAAACTTTCCGCCCACCTGCCAGATGAAGGGGGTGAAATCGTAGCCCATCAGGTCCTTTTTGCGGTCGTACAGGTCCAAAATCTCCATGGGGTCGGCCTGGAAGTTGGTCCAAATATCATGGTGCAGGGGGATAACTACCTTGGCCTTCAGCGCCTCCGCCATCCGCAGGATGTCACAGGCGGTCATCTTGTCGGTGATGCCCCGGGGATTTTCGCCATAGGAGCCGAACGCCACGTCGATCTGGTAGTCGTTGCCATGTTTGGCGTAATAGTTGGAATAGTGGGAGTCCCCGCTGTGGTAGACGGTGCCGGCAGGGGTCTCAATCACATAGTTGACCGCCTTCTGGTCCATGAAGTCCAGGGGGATGTTCTTCAGATCCCCCTCGGGTGGGGCGGTGATCAAAGCGGTACGGTCAAACGACTCCACCGCGGTGATCTTCAGGTCCTTGATGGTGATGGTGTCGCCGGGTTTGACCACAATGCAGCGGTCGGCGGGGACCCCCCAATCGATGAGCTTATCCACCACCGCCTGCGGGCCGATGAAGGGCACGGTGGGCGGGCAGTTGCGCAGCACCGCGGCACACAGGTTCACATCCATATGGTCGTTGTGGTCGTGGGTGGAGAGCACCGCGTCGATCTGGGTCACCGCGAAGGGGTCGAACACCACCGGCACCGCCCGCAGGTTGGGCTGCAGCTTCTTGCCGCCGCACATCCGGGCCATCTGGTGCTGGGGATCGATCCATTTTTTCTTTTTGGTGCGCTTGCCGGTGCCGCACCACACATCGATGCAGATGTTGGTGGCATTCTCCGTCTTCAGCCACACGCCTGTGCAGCCCAGCCACCACATGGAGAAGGTCCCCGGCGCCACCTGTTCTTCCTCAATCTCCTCGTTCAGCCAGGTGCCCCACTCGGGAAATGTATTCAAAATCCAGGACTCCCTGGTGATTTCATCCACTTTGCTCATGTTGTTTCCTCCTTCTTGGTTTGACATTGGGTTTGGTTGAATGGCCTAAAAAAGCCCTGTGGGATCCATCGATAGATCTGCCGGCGCGCCAGGTTGATATTGAAATAGCGCTCCTGGTTTTCCGGCTGGGGGGAAAAGGTACGGATCTCCCCCAAGAGGCCCTTGCAGGCCGTCGCTGCATCCGGTTGCCATCCCAGAGCGGCTGCGGTGTTCCCCCAAATTCCTCGGAGGGTGGCCTCCGCGTCCTGGGGGACGGACAGGGGCACACCATACATATCCGCTTGGATCTGGTCAAATAGGTCATTTTTGCATAGCCCGCCGGAGCAGACCGCCTGGCGGGGGCTGACCCCCGTCTTACGCATCAGCTCCACACACTCCCAAAGCTCCCCGGCCAGGCCCTCCAAAACGGCCCGGGCCAGATCCCCCTGGGTGGTATGGAACCCGATGTTGCAAAACATACCGCGGGCGTCCGCGTCCCAATCGGGCATTCCCCGGCCCATCAGGTCGGGCAGGGCGATGACGCCGCCCGCCCCTGGCGGGGACTGGGCCGCCGCCTGATCCAAGGGGCCGTAATCTGAAGAACGGCAGGCCTGGCGTACAAACCAGTCGTACACCATCCCCGACGCCAGGGTAGACGCCTCCAGGATATAGGTCCCGGGCAGAGCGGATAGGTTGCAGATCAGATTGCGGTCGGGGTCCCAGACCGGCTTTTCCACTGGTGTAATCACATAGGCACCGGTGCCACAGTTGACGGAAAACTCCCCGGGATGGGCCACTCCCAGCCCCAGTGTGGCACACTGCTGGTCCCCGCCCGCGCTCACCACCGGTACCGGTTGGGAGAGCCCCAGGAGTTTGTGGAAGTTCCCCTGGGTCCGGCCGCAGACCGCCCCCGGCTCCACCAGGGCGCACAGGTGGTCCCTGCGGGCCCCAAACAGTTCCAATAGGGGTTCCGACCAGACCTTCCGCTCCAGGTCCAAAAGGCAGGAACGGCTGGCCACCGAAAGGTCGGTGACATATCCGCCTGTCATCCGGTGGAGCAGAAATTCATGGACACCCAACAGCTTATAGACATGTGCCCACACTTCGGGCTCCTCCCGCTTGAGCCACAGGATTTTGGGCGCGGTCGGCACCGGTGTTGCCCGCATCCCGCAGATCCGATGGATGTCCAGCTGGCGGTTGGCCCAGTCGCACAGGGATTGGGTGCGTTTATCCTGCCACATGATGACAGGACGCAGGGGCTTCCCCTCCCGATCCACCGGGATTAAAGAGGAACGCTGGGAGGCCAGGCCAATTCCCTGGATTTTGCAGCCTGCCTGACTACAAAACACCCCCGCCTCCTTGGCGATCTCCTCCAGCGCCTGTAAAAACACCTGAGGATCCTGCTCCACACGGCCGTCCGGAGCGGATGTCACCCGGTACCGCACCTGGTGCAGGAAGAGCAGCCGCCCCTGCGGGTCATAGATGCCGCCGCGCATGCTGGAGGTGCCAGCGTCCAGCGCCAGAAGCGTTTCAGTCGGCATCCTTCGGCCCCTCCCCGGCCTCCCCCGCCAGATGGCAGGCTACAAAGTGGCCGGGCAGCACCTCCCGCAGTTGGGGCTCCTGTTCCCGGCAGATGGCGCAGGCCCGTTCACAGCGGGTGTGGAACTTACAGCCGGAAGGTGGATTGATGGGATTGGGTACCTCCCCCCTCAGGACAATCCGTTTTTTGTCGTAGAACGGATCCGGAATGGGGATGGAGGACATGAGGGCCTGGGTATATGGGTGCAGGCAGTGCTCAAAGATCTCGTCCGAATCGGAGATCTCCACCAGCTTCCCCAGGTACATCACGCCCACCCGGTGGGAGATGTGCTTTACCGCTGCCATGCCGTGGGCAATGAACAGATAGGAGACCTTGTACTCCTCCTGGAGATCCTTCAACAGGTTTAGGATCTGGGCCTGCACCGACACATCCAAGGCGGAGACCGGCTCATCGCAGACGATCAGCTTGGGGTTTAGGATCAAAGCCCGGCCGATGGCAATCCGCTGGCGCTGGCCGCCGGAGAACTCATGGGGATATTTTTTGGCGTCCAGAGGGCTTAAACGCACCACCTGGAGCATCTCTTTGACCCGGGCGTCAATCTCCTGGCGGGTGCCGTAGTGGTGTTTTTTCAACGGCTCCGCAAACAGCTCCCCCACCGTCATCTGAGGATTCAAGGAGCCAAAGGGGTCCTGGAAGACGATTTGGATATTTTTGCGCTCCCGGCGCAGGGCCTCCCCCTGCAATTTGGTCAGATCCCGCCCCTCAAACAGGATCTCGCCGCTGTCCGCGTTCAGGAGCCGTACCACCATCTTGCCAATGGTGGTCTTGCCGCATCCACTCTCCCCCACCAGTCCAAACGTCTCGCCCTGGCGGATTTGGAAGTTGACGTCGTCCACCGCTTTTACATATCCCACCGTCTTTTTGAGGATTCCGGCGCGAATGGGGAAATATTTTTTCAAATGTTTGACTTCCAACAGGTTTTCCATCGTTGTTCACACCCCCTGCGCACAGCCAGCCGCCTGCTGGGCCTTCCAACAGCGGACCTGATGCTCCTCCCCGATCTCCACCAGCTGCGGCTGCTGGGTCTTGCAGATCTCCATGCAGTCGGGGCAGCGGTCGTGGAACGCGCAGCCCTGGGGCATCTGGGCAAAGTTGGGGACATTTCCTTCAATATTGTATAGGCGGTCGCACTTCTCGTGCAATTTGGGCATGGCCTTCATCAGTCCCTCGGTATAGGGATGGGCAGGGCTGCGGAACAGGTCGGTAACCTTGGCCACCTCCATGATCCGGCCCGCGTACATGACAATGGCCCTCTGGCAGGTCTCCGCCACCACCCCCAGGTCGTGGGTGATATACATGACCGTCATGCCGTTCTTCTTTTGCAGGTCCCCGATCAGCTCCAAAATCTGGGCCTGAATGGTGGGGTCCAAAGCGGTCGTGGGCTCATCCGCGATGAGCAGCTCCGGGCTGCAGCAGAGAGCCATCGCAATCATCACCCGTTGGCGCATGCCGCCCGACAGCTCGTGGGGATAGCAGTTGTAACGGGATTCCGGCGACTGGATGCCCACCATCTTCAGCATGTGGATGGCGCGGCGCTTGGCCTCCGCTTTGGTAATCTTCTGGTGGAGCAGCAGTGCCTCGCTGATCTGGTAGCCGCAGGTGAGCACCGGGTTCAGGGAGGTCATGGGCTCCTGGAAGATCATGGCCACCTTCTCTCCCCGAAAGCTGCACATCTGGTTTTCGGTATACTTGAGCACGTTTTGGTTAGGGTCCCCTTCAAACAGCACCTCCCCGCCCAAAATCTGGGCCGGGGGCTCCGGAATCAGGCGCATCAGGGTCTTGGAGGTGACGCTCTTGCCGGAGCCGGACTCCCCCACAATTCCCAGGACCTCCCCCTTATAGATGTTGAAATTCACATCGTAGAGGATCTGGGTCACGCGGCCCTCCTCGCGAAAGGCGGTGGACAGGTTCTTCACCTGGATCAGAATGTCTTTCATTGCGCTGCCTCCCTCTCAATCCATCTTCAGGCGTACGTCCAGCGCGTCCCGCAGGCCGTCGCCCACAAAGTTCAGCGCCAGCACCACCACGACGATGGCGATCCCAGGGAAGACGCTCATCCATGGGGCCATGGACAGGTAGTTATAGCCGGTTTTCAGCATGGTCCCCCAACTGGCCTCCGGGGCCTGGACGCCCACACCCAAAAAGCTCATGGTCGCCTCCGAAAGGATGGCCGACGCCGCGGCCAGGGACGCCTGGACAATGATGACCGAGGAGACGTTTGGCAGCACATAGCGGATGAGGATCTCAAACCAGTTGAGGCCGACGGAAACAGCGTTCTCAATGTATTCCCTCTCCCGGACGGTGAGCACCATGCCGCGGACAATCCGGGCAAAGGCGGGGACATAGGCCACGCCGATGGCAATCATGACGTTGCGCATCCCGGGGCCCAAAATCGCGCTGATGGTCAGGGCAAACATGACCATTGGGAAGGCGGAGAGGGCTTCGATGAACTTGGAAATCACCAGGTCCACCCAGCCGCCCACATAGCCGGACACCAGCCCCAGGGCGGTGCCCGCCACCAGGGAGATCGCCACCGCCACCACGCTGACCAACATGGTCAGCCGGGCGCCATAGATCACCCGGCTGAGTACGTCGCGGCCCATTTCATCCGTCCCAAAGGGGTGGGACAAGCTGGGGCCCTGGAGTGCTTCAGGGGTATTGATGGCCTGGGGGTCGTATGGGCTCAGGAAATCCCCAAAGATCACCAGGATCACCAGAATGGCGCAGACCACCAACCCAATGGCAGCCACCCGCCGGCGGATCAGCTTGCGCCAGACCTTATAGAAATTGGAAGCTTTCAACTCTTCAAAACGTTTCATCGTCTGACCCCCCCTTATTTGCGTTTCCCCGAATGGGAGATTCGAGGGTCAATAAAGATGTAAATCACATCTACCAGCGTGTTCAGCAGGATGATAAATACCGCGATCACCAAAGCTTCACCCATGACAATCGGGTAGTCCCGCTGGAAGATGGCGTCCACCATGGATTTGCCCATGCCGGGCAGCAAAAACACCGTCTCTATCACCACCGACCCGCCAATCATGCCCGCAATCTGCATGGAGATGGCGGTGATCACCGGGATCAGGGCGTTTTTCAAGGCATGCCGGAACAGCTGGACCCGGTATTTCACGCCTTTCGATTTCGCAGTCATCATGTAGTCCTGCCCCAGCACATCCAGCATCGCCGAGCGGGTCTGACGGACGATGGTGGCCGTCAGGGCGATGCCCGTGGCAAATACCGGCAGGACCATGGTCTTCAGGTTGCCCAGAGGATCCTCAAAAAAGGGCACATACCCCGAGGCGGGCAGCAGGTGCAATTTTGTGGAAAACAGGATGATCAGCAGCATCCCCACCCAGAAGGCCGGCATGGCCACGCCCACCATGGAGACAGCGCTGAGAATGTAGTCGGACATGTGGTTGCGTTTCACCGCGCAGACGATCCCCAGGGGGACGCCAATGATGGTGGCAAACACCACCGAAAGCAGGATCAATTCAAACGTCACCGGCATGCGCTCGGTGATCCGGTCGATCACCGGTTGCCCTGTAAACATGGAGTCCCCCAGATCCCCCTGGAGCACGCCTTTGAGCCAGTTCCAATATTGAGCGGGCATCGAGTCGTTCAGGCCCAACTCCTCCCGCATCTGCTCCACCTGCTCCAGGGTGCCGGAGTCGCCTAAAAGGGCCAGTGCGGCATCGCCGGGCAGCATGTTGATCAGTGCGAACATGATGATACTGATAATCAGCACCAGCGGTATGATGGACAATAACTTCTTCACAATCTGTGTAGCCATGCCGTTCCCCCGTGTCTTGTTCAGCCTGACGGCCCGGCTCCCGGATTGGGGAGCCGGGCCGTCGTTGGTTTTCCAACGGCCTTACAGCCGTCAGGGCGGTTATTCTCTGTGATTATTTGTTCAACCAAGCGGCGCGGAAGTTCATGGAAGCATCGCAGTCAAAGTAGACGCCCATGGTGTGGTCGGCCAGCGCGCTGCGGCGAGGACCCGCCTGGAGCACGACGATGGGCATCTGCTCCAATCCGATCTCCTGCATCCGATCCAGGAGCACCTGCGCTTCGTCGTGGTCAAATGTCTGCTTCACCTGCAGGAGCAGCTCCTGGTACTCGGGATCGATCCAACGGGAGCAGTTCTGGATGGCGTTCTCGCCAAAGACATACTCCATCTGGGTGTAGGGGTCGGACTTGGGCACGATGTTGTTCTGAATCCGCATACCGGCGGGGGCATCCGGGTTCTGCAGCGCCCAGGTGGATTTCAGGGTAGCCCCGTCCATACCCACCAGGCTGATGTTAAAGCCCGCCTCGGCCGCCTGAGCCTGGACCAGCTCACACTCCTGCTGGAGCACGCCGAAGGTGCCATAGTGCAGCTCCACATCTACGCCGTCAGGATAGCCGGCTTCGGCCAGCAGCTCTTTGGCCTTCTCAGGGTTGTACTCGATGATCTCGCCGTCGGTGTAATACCACTGGGTGGGCAGGGTGACCCACGGGGTCTGGATGCCTTCGCCCATGCTCACCACCTGGTTGAGCTCCTCCCGGTTCACCGCGTAGCACATGGCCTGGCGGACCAGGGGATCGTCAAACGGCTCCTGTTCCATGTTCATATAGAGGAAGAAGATCTCACGGGGGGCGTTGATCCGCACGTCAATGCCCTCAGCGGCTTGCAGCTGGGTGACCACCGCCGGCTGGGTGACCACGTCGATCATGTCCAGATCGCCGCTCATCAGGTTGGAGGCAGCCACCGCCTCATCGCCGATGATGTTGACCCGCACACCGTCCAGATAGGGCAGCGGCTGGCCGTCCTCACCCATCACGTGGTAGTTGGGGTTCTTCTCCGCGGTAACGCTGACGCCGTCCACGTTCTCGGTGAGGATGAAGGCGCCGGTGCCGCCCTCACGGGCGAAGACTTCCTCGTCTCCGGTCTCCTTGTATTTATCGATGGAGGCAGGGGAGAGCACATAGCCAGCCTGATAGGACAGGGTCTCAATGAAGCCGGCGTTGGGCTGGGAGAAGTTGAAGCGGATGGTGTAATCGTCCACCACATCCACCGAGGTCACATCGGAGATCAGGGTGTAGAAGTTGGCGGCGGTGTTGGGATCCAGGTACCAGTCCCAGCAGTATTTGACCGTCTCAGCGGTCATCTCGGTGCCGTCAAAATAGTGGACGCCCTCCTTCAGCTTCATGTCGATGGTCAGGCCGTCGTCGGAAATGGTCCAGCTCTCCGCCAGGAAGGGCTCCACTTCCATGTTCTCGTTGATGTTCACCAGGCTGTCGAAGAACAGCCCCTCAATGATCTTGTCGCCCTGCATGGCGATGTACTTAATGGGGTTGAGAGGGGTGACACCCACGCGGCTGGTGACCAGAACGCCGCCACGCTTGATCCCGCCGGTGGTTTCCGCCGTACCTTCGGACGAAGCGGCAGAGGACGCCTGAGAGGCTGCTCCCGCCTGGGAGGACGACTCCGCAGAGGAACCGCCACAGGCAGTCAAACTCAAAGCCAGCATCAGAGACGCCATGAAAACTGCCAATTTCTTTTTCATTGTCTTTCCTCCTGTTTTGTTTTATCGCGCCTTCTTCTTTTTGTTTGTTTTAAGAACGATTGCGCTTCAATGTATCTCCAATATTAGCACTACTGAACATAAAAATCAATTGTAAACCACAGTTAAACGGATTTTTCGGAAGTTTTTCCAACTATAACGGGGGATCTATTATTCACATCGTTCAAATATTCGAACACTATGTGTTTTTATACGATCGTTTTGTTTTTTCAAAATAGAACCCCCAGGGACAAAACCAGTTGTCCCTGGGGGTTCTATTTTGAAAAATTGTTAGGAGCGGCTCCAATTGACCTTCGCGAACGCCTGCTCCAGATCCGCGATAAGGTCCCGACTGCTCTCCAGGCCCGCGGAAACCCGGATGAAATCTGCTGGAATCCCCTTCTCCTTGTCCTCGTCCTTGGGGCTGATGAGGGAGTGAGGCTCTCCCAGACTGACCCAGTGCTTGAACAGCTTCAGCTCCTTCAGGATCACATTGTAGAGGGTGTCATGATCGGTATCCAGCTGGAAGCCAAACATTCCCCCATACCGCTTAAGGAGCCGGGAGGCCAGCTCATGCTGGGGATGTTCCGCCATCCCCGGGTAGGTCAGGTTTTTGACAAACGGCTTGGTGGCCAAATAGGCCACCAGCGCCTCCGCGTTGTCACAGTGGCGCTCCATCCGCAGCGGCAGCGTCTGGATGCCCCGCAGAATGAGGAAGGAATGGAACGGGCTCAGGCAACAGCCCACCACCCCCATCATCCGCTGGAGCTTCAGGTAGATGTCCGCGTCGTTGGTGCTGATGGCGCCGCCCAGGGCGTCCCCATGCCCATTGAGATATTTGGTCAAGCTCTCGCTGACAATGTCGCACCCCATCTCTCCAGGACGGCAGAGGTAGGGGGAGGCAAAGGTATTGTCCACCAGCACCATCGCCCCATACCGGTGGGCCAATTCACAGCAGGCGGGGATATCCACCACATTCATCATGGGGTTCGCGATGGTCTCAAACACCACCAGTTTGGTCTTTTTGGCCTTCAGGGCCTCCTCCAATTTGTTCAGATCGGTGAGATCCACCATTGCCACATCGGCGCCGCACAGCCGGGGCAGGTCCTCCCGCACAAAGAAATAGCTCCAAATGTACAGGTCATGGTGACAGATGATCCGATCCCCCTCCTGGAGCAGGGCCAGCAGCGGCAGTGTCACCGAGGAGACGCCGCTGGCGGTCATCAGGGTATAGCGCATCCCCTCCAAAGAGGCAATGTTTTTGGCCACCGCATCCCGGGAGGGGTCTCCGTGGCGGGCGTAACCGGCGTCGCCGGTCACCGAGGCATAGATCGGCACCGCCGAACGCCCGGTGTCATTTCCAATCTCAATGGCGCGGGTATCAAAGTCCATGTTGGCATAGGGTCCGTTGTCCTCAAACGGCCATCTCCGGTCGATGGAGGGCATAAGGTCGCTGCTTTTTCCCACAAAAGTTCCCCCTTCAGTTGATATTCGACAGATCCAGATGGACCTGTTCGTAGGGCACTACAAGCACCTCCACACCGTGTTTCTGAAGCTTCTCGATCTCCAAGGGATCGGCGCGGGAGGTGGTCACCAGGACATCAATTTTGCTGATGGGGGCGCTGATAAAGTTCAATGTGCGTCCCACCTTGCTGCTGTCCGCGGCCACAATCCGCTTGCCCCGGCAGCGGTTCAGCATGGTGTTGTTGATCTCGGTCTCCTGGTAAAGGGAGGTGGTGATGCCGTCCTCCGCCGAGATGCCGTTCACCCCCATGACGCAGACGGTCGCGTACACCTGTTCCAAAGCGTGCTTGGCCAGGTCCCCAGTGAGGGATTGGGTGATCTTGTTGTGGACGCCGCCGGTGAGCAGCAGGTTGATGTTCTCCCCATATTCCACACAGGACATCTTCGCGTTGTTGGTGATGATGGTCACCCGTTTGCCCTGCAAAAATTGAGGGATATGGGTGACGGTGGAGCCGCTGTTCATAAAGACCATATCGTCCTCTTGGATCAGCTCCGCCACCTTTTTCGCGATCAGCAGCTTCTCATCGATGTTGCGCAGTCCTTTCTCGTCAAAGAGGGGAACCGTTTCCGCCGGCTCCTCCATCACCCGAGCGCCGCCGTGAAACCGGGTGAGCAAATGAGCCCGCTCCATCGATTCCAGGTCCCGGCGGATGGTGATCTCCGAGACCGAAAATTTCTGACTGAGCCGGCTGACATAGACCACGCCGTCCCGCTCCAGCTGTTCCAAAACAGCCTGCTGTCGTCTGTTCACCTGAAAGACACTCTTGCGCATACAGTTCCCTCCCAGCAACTCTGCCCAAGTTTCTGTTTGTCTATATTCTAGCAAACCTTATTCAAAAGTGCAACTATCTATTTTGATTTAAGTTCAAATTATGTCATTTTTGAATGTTTTCATCATAAACACTCAAATAAATTGTTTCTTTTGCAGGCGCCGCTCCCTTCAAAAATTTATTTATTATTCATAATTATTTTACAGGATTGCGGTTTTCTGGCCACATTCTTCGCTATAATAAAGACAAAAGGCCATCACAAGGGGGAGTTGCATGACACTTGCCGAATTTAACAGCCAGATTTGGCCGCTGCTGCGCCAGCTCAATGACAATATGAACGCCCTCATCCGTCCAGTCTGCGAACAGAGAGGCCTTACCCACGCCCAGGTGCGCGCGCTCCTGGCCGTCTGCCAATCCCCTTGTACCGTGGGGGAGCTGGGCCGGTTTATGGGTACGGCAGATGCCAATATCTCCTCCATGTGCAAGCGGCTGGAGCGGTTGGGCTATCTGCGGCGGGTGCGAAGCGACCGGGATGAACGGGTGGTCTATCTGCAGCTGACGGCCGCGGGGACACGCCTGGCGCAGCAGTTGGAGCAGGACATCTCCCGCCGGCTGCAGCCGGTGTGGGACGCCCAGCCCCAAAAATTTCCGGACATTCTCCAGGATATCTCCTATCTATCCGCGCAATTACATCAGGCAACCCTATTGGCCAATGGTTCCCCATCCCCTCAAGAAAAGGAGCAGAATTTATGAAAGAACAGCCAAAGATGCCCAAAAAGCCATTTATTTTCTACTATATCATCGTCATGCTGGGCCTGATGCTGATCAACGCCCTCATTGTTCCCTCTCTCAACCAGCCCACAAAGGTGGATTATGGCACCTTCCTGGACTGGGTGGACCAGGATAAGATCACCCAGGTGGAATTGGATGAGTCGGCCGGCACCATCTACTTCATCGCCAAGGATGAAAATGGCCAGGACCAGGTGTATGCCACCGGCATCTGGCCAGGGGACAACACCCTCTCCCAGCGGCTGCACGAGAAGGAGAATATCAAATTTGAGGCCGTAGTGCCCCGGCAGAATTCCCCCCTGCTCAGTTTCCTAATCTCCTGGATCCTGCCAATCCTGCTGTTTGTGGTCCTGGGCCAACTGTTCATGCGCAGCATGCAAAAGCGGATGGGCGGCGGATTTGGCAACGCCATGACCTTTGGCAAAGCCAATGCCAAAATCTATGTACAGGCCCAGACCGGCAAGACATTTGCGGATGTGGCCGGAGAGGATGAGGCTAAAGAGGCCCTGCGGGAGATCGTGGATTTTCTCCACAACCCCGCCAAATATGAGGCCATCGGCGCCACAATGCCCAAGGGCGCCCTTCTGGTGGGCCCTCCCGGAACCGGTAAAACCCTGTTGGCCCAGGCGGTGGCAGGGGAGGCCAACGTCCCCTTCTTCTCCATCTCCGGATCGGAATTTGTGGAGATGTTCGTGGGCATGGGGGCCGCCAAGGTGCGGGATCTGTTTAAGCAGGCCAACGAAAAAGCGCCCTGTATCGTCTTTATCGACGAGATCGATACCATCGGCAAAAAACGGGACAACGGCGCCATTGGCGGCAACGATGAGCGGGAGCAGACCCTCAACCAGCTGCTCACCGAAATGGACGGCTTTGATGGCCGCAAGGGCGTGGTGATTCTGGCGGCCACCAACCGCCCGGACTCCCTGGATCCGGCGCTGCTGCGCCCAGGCCGGTTTGACCGGCGGATTCCGGTGGAGCTGCCCGACCTGCAGGGGCGGGAGGCCATCCTGAACGTCCATGCCAAAGATGTCCGCATGGGCAGCGATATCGACATGCGAGCCATTGCCCGCGCCACCGCCGGCGCCTCTGGCGCCGATTTGGCCAACATCATCAACGAGGCCGCCCTGCGGGCGGTCCGCATGGGCCGCAGCGAAGTCACACAGGGGGATCTGGAGGAGAGCGTGGAGACGGTGATTGCCGGCTACCAACGCAAAAACGCGGTCATCTCCCCCAAGGAGAAGGAGATTGTTGCCTACCATGAAATCGGCCACGCTCTGGTGGCCGCTCTTCAGAGCGATTCCGCTCCGGTGACCAAGATCACCATCGTGCCCCGCACCTCCGGCGCCCTTGGCTATACCATGCAGGTGGATGAGGGGGAAAAGGTGCTCATGAGCCGGGAGGAGGCGGTGAACAAACTGGCCACCTTCACCGGAGGCCGGGCCGCCGAGGAATTGATCTTTGGCAGCTACACCTCCGGCGCCTCCAACGATATCGAGCAGGCCACCAAACTGGCCCGGTCGATGGTCACCCGGCTGGGTATGTCAGAAAAGTTTGATATGATGGCTTTGGAGACGGTGAACAATCAGTATCTGGGTGGGGATACCTCCCTGACCTGTTCCCCGGAAACCGCTGCCCAGATCGACGAGGAAGTCCTCGCCCTCATTCGCGCCGCCCATCAAAAGGCCACCGGCATCCTGCGGGACAACCAGAGCAAGCTCCATGAATTGGCCCGCTACCTGCTGGAGAAGGAAACCATCACCGGCGAGGAGTTTATGGAGATTCTGAAACGCTGAGTTATCATCCGCCATAGGAAGGAGTCACATTCCCCATGGGTAACATCCTCAGTAGCCTCATTTATAGCGTCCCGGCCGTGCTCTTGGCCATCTCCCTCCACGAGTTCGCCCACGGCTGGGTCTCCTGGAAGCTGGGGGACCCCACCCCCAAGGCCACCGGCCGCATCTCCCTCAACCCATTCCACCACCTGGATCTATGGGGGACCCTCTGCCTCATCGTCTTCCATTTTGGATGGGCCAAACCGGTCCAAATCAACCCCTGGTACTACAAAAACCGCAAGATGGGCACAGTATTGGTCTCCCTTGCCGGGCCGGGTATGAATTTCCTGCTGGCCTTTTTGGCCACCTTCCTGCAAGGGGTGATCCTGCGGGTCACCGGAGGCTATGTGGGGCAGGTCGTCTACTACTTATACACCCTGCTGTTTTATATCTCCTCCATCAATCTGGGCTTGGGGGTGTTCAACCTGATCCCCATCCCGCCTCTGGACGGCTCCAAGGTGCTGGGGGCGCTGCTGCCCGAGGACCTCTATTTCCGGTACATGCAGTTTGAGCGGTATGGGTTCATCGTCCTGGTGGTGCTTTTGGCCACCCCCATTCTGGACCGGCCTCTCTATCTGGTGACCGAGCTCCTCCAGCGGCTGTTTTGGGGGATCACCGGGCTACTTCTATAGGCATCTTTTACAAAAGCGTGTTGCAAAATCCGTTTGCAACACGCTTTTATCCTGCCCGCATATTTTCACTCCCTCTGCCGTAGAGTAAGAGGGAGGTGATCGCATTTGAAACCAGCATGGAAACGGCGGACAGCCCTCCTATTGCTGCCGTTGGCGGTGGGCGGAGCGGCCACCCTGCTCACCCGAAACAGCATGGCGGCCTTCCAAGCGTTGAAGCAGCCACCCCTCTCCCCGCCGGGGTGGTTATTCCCGGTGGTATGGACCCTTCTCTATCTGTTGATGGGGCTGGCCTCCTTTTGGGTTGCCTCCCCTGGATTGGATGAGCAATCGGCCCGGCACGCCCTGGGGCTCTATGGAGTCCAATTGGCGGCCAATTTCCTGTGGCCCCTGCTCTTTTTCCGGTGGGGACTGTTGTGGACCGCTTTTATTTGGCTGATGATCCTGTGGCTGTTGGTATTGGCCACTCTGGGGGCCTTCTGGCGGCTCTGCCCAAAGGCTGGGTGGGTGCTACTTCCTTATCTGGTCTGGGTGACCTTTGCCGGCTACCTGAACTTCGGGGTGGCCCTGCTCAATTGACGAGGAAAGAGGGGCGCTGTCCTTCGATGGACAGCGCCCCTCTTTGTAGGCGGAGAAGGTTCCCCGTTTATTTTTCCAGGATACCGCTCTTTTTCACAGAGTCGATGGCCCAAGCCATGGCCTCCTCCCCCTGGACCAGGGCCAGGCGCACATACCCCTCCCCCGAAGGGCCGAACGCGCTGCCCGGGGTCACCAGGACACCCGCCCTCTGGAGCAGCTGGGTGGCAAATTCCATGGAGTTCTCATAGCCTTTGGGCAAGGGGGCCCAGACAAACATGGTGGCCACCGGCTTCTCCATCTTCCAGCCGATGCTGGTAAAGCCCTCGCACAGCAGATCCCGGCGGCGCTGGTAGGCGGCGCAGGTCTCCGCCACGCAGGCCTGATCTCCGGTGATGGCGGCCACCGCCGCCGCCTGGATGGGCAGGAACATGCCATAGTCCAAGTTGGATTTCAGAGTGGCCAGTTTGGAGACCACCTCCCGGTTTCCGATGCAGAAGCCGATCCGGGCTCCCGCCAGTCCATAGGTCTTGGAGAGGGAGTTGAACTCCACCCCCACCTCTTTGGCCCCCTCAAACCGCAGGAAGCTGCCGCAGGTGCGCCCATCAAACACCAGATCGCTGTAGGCGTTGTCGTGCAGGACGATGATGTCATACTTGCGGGCAAAGGCAATCAGTTCCCGATAGAAGCTGTCGGGCGCCATGGCGGTGGTGGGGTTGTTGGGATAGGAGACAATCATCAATTTGGCGGCCCGGGCGGTCTCCTCCGGGATCTCCTGCAGGTCGATCACATACCCGTTTTCCGCCCGTTGGGGCATATAGGCCAGTTTGGCTCCCGCCAGGCGGGGGCCGTCCCCAAAGATGGGGTAACAGGGGTCGGGTACCAAAACCACCTCGCCCGGATCGGTGATGGTCATGGCGATATGGGACAGGCCCTCCTGGGACCCCAGCAGGGAGGTCACCTCACAGCTGGGATCGATCTCCACCCCGTAGCGCCGCTGATACCAGGTGGCCACCGCCTGCTGCAACTCCTGGGTGTCCCGCAGGGCATAGACGTAGTTCTCCGACTGTTGGGCCGCCTGGCTGATGGCATCCCGGATATGCTGGGCGGGGGGGATATTGGGGGCGCCGATGCTCAGGTCCACCACCCGTTTGCCTGCTGCCAGCTGTTCCTCCTTCATCTTCAAAAGCACCGAAAAGATGCCGTCGCCAAACAGTTCCATCCTCTTTGCAAACTCCATGCCGTTTCACACTCCAGTTTTTCTCCAATTTTCGGGAAAAATTCCCCTGTTTTCGTTTCTTTTTATTCTAGCACATCCCACGGCGTTTGCAAAGGGGGCTTTTCTTCAACCAGCTACCATCGCCAGGGTGCTGCCGGGATAGTAGTGGGACAGGATCTCATCAAAGGTGGCCCCCTGGCGGGCCATGTAGTCGGCTCCATATTGGGAGAACCCCACCCCGTGTCCATATCCCTGGACGGTGAAGGTGAACAGCCCGTCATCGCCATAGGACACGGTAAAGTCGGAGGAGCGCAACCCCAGGGCGGTGCGCAGTTCCTTTCCATGGACCTCCAGATCCCCCACCCGCACTTGGGTGACATAGCCGCTATCGCTCTGGGCGGCCACTTCAATCCACCCGGCGGGGTCCTCTGCCAGCTGGATCTGGGGCCAGGCGGTCTGGAGGGCCTGGGAAAGCTCCTCCGGTGTAAACTGCGCCCTGGTCTCATAGTCCGGCGCCAGGGTATCCCCAAAGCTCTCCACTGGCTTCAGGTAAGGCAGCCCCGCCGACCAGACGTTGGCCGCATCCTCAGTCCACCCATTGGACATGGAACAGTAGGCGGCCAGGATCGGCTGCCCCTCATAGGTGAGCAGATAGGCGCTCACCTGGTCGGCCGCTTGGCAGATTTGGTCCCAATAGGCATCCGCCAGCGATCCATACCGCTGGTAGAAGGCCTCCTGGGTGGTATAGCTCTGCCAATTGGCCACATCACACTCCAGGTCCGGCCCCTCCTCCTGGGCGGACTGTTTCAGCCGCCGCAGATAGGAGGCATAGGTGTGGCCGGCCACCGCCTGGGCCTTGAGGGCCTCCGGATGGAAATTGGGCGGCATCTCCGCCGCCAACATTCCCCGGACCAGCTGCTGAGTATCCACCGTAAGCAGCTGGCCACTGCCCCGGTCATAGAGGGTAAATGTCTCCTCCTCCTGTACCACAGGCGCGGTCCCTGGTTGGGGAGAGGCGGCTGCGGCCTGTTCCGGAGGGGGATCCTCAGCCACCTGGGAGGGCTGGGAGGATGCATTTTCCGGCTCCGGTTGCTGCATGTCCAACGGGCCTCCAATGAGGGCCAACAGCGGCAGAAAGAAGAATAGGGCGGTAAAAATCCCAGTTAGCAACAATTGCCTTCGCATTTTACTTCTCCTTATTTATGCAAGTTCTTTTTGAGAAAATTTCATTTTCTCTCTATTCCCCTCTTGACTTTCCCTTTCGCTGGCGTTAGAATAGTATCATTCCACGCCCGCAGAGCCTGGGCAGAGAGGAGACGCCCCTATGTACAGCAAAATTGCAGCTGAAATGGATGCAAAACTGCAAAAGGATATTCAATTCCTATGCGAAGACTATGTGAAGTATAACTCCTTTGACCCGGCGCTCTACACCAAATATGGCGTCAAACGCGGGCTGCGCAACGCCGACGGCACCGGCGTGCTGGCCGGTATCACCCAGATTTGTAACGTCCACGGCTACATCCTCAACGAGGGGGAGCGCTGCCCCATCGACGGCGAACTGATCTACCGGGGCATCAACATCAAAGACATCATCTCCGGCTGCCAGACCGACCACCGGTTCAGCTTTGAGGAGACTGTCTGGCTGCTGCTCATGGGCAACCTTCCCACCGGCGCCCAGCTCTCCCGCTTTGCCGACGTCCTGGCCGAGTGCCGCAGCCTGCCCACCAACTTCACAGAGGATATGATTATGAAGGTGGCCAGCTCCAACATCATGACCATGCTCTCCCGGTCGGTGCTGGCTCTCTCCTCCTATGACAGCGCCCCCGACAACACTTCGGTGGAGAATGTCATGCGCCAGGCGATCCGCCTGGTGGCCTGGATGCCCTCCATCATGGCGGCCGCCTACCAGGTGAAACGCCGGGTGTTTGACGGCCGCAGCATGTATCTGCACAACCCCTCTCCCGACTACTCCACCGCCCAGAACATCCTGCGGCTGTTGCGGGCGGATAAACAGTTCACCGACGAGGAGGCCCGGCTGCTGGACCTCTGCCTGACCCTCCACAGCGAGCACGGCGGCGGTAACAACTCCACCTTTGCTGTCCGAGTGCTCACCTCCTCCGGTACCGACACCTATTCCGCCATCTCTGCCGGGATCGGCGCTCTGAAGGGCCCCCGCCACGGCGGCGCCTCCGGCAAGGTCATCGAACAGTTGGAATACCTGAAGGCCAACGTCTACAATTGGGATGACGACAACGAGATCCAAAACTATCTGCGCCGGGTGTTGAATAAGGAAGCCGGCGACCGCTCCGGGCTGATCTATGGGGTGGGCCACGCGGTCTACACCAAGAGCGATCCCCGCTGCTGTATCCTCAAGGAGAACGCCCTGCGGATGGCCAAGGGCACCGATTTTGAAGGGGAGTTCCGCCTGCTGGATGCAGTGGAACGCCTGGCGCCCCCGCTGCTGCGGGAGAAATGGGGAAGCGACCGCTCCACCTGCGCCAATGTGGACCTCTACTCCGGTCTGGTCTACCGGATGCTGAAGATTCCCGATGAACTACATACTCCCATGTTCGCCATCGCCCGTACGGCCGGTTGGTGCGCCCACCGGATGGAGGAGCTCACCACCAACGGCAAGATCATCCGCCCGGCCTATAAGCCCATCTCCAAAGCCCGGGAGTACCTGCCGCTGCGGGACCGGGGCTGAACAACCACTTTGTTTTCCCATGCCGGGGCATTTTGCCCCATCCTCCAGCGGCGCGTCCAAAGGGCGCGCCGCCTTTTTGTACCGCATAACAGGTGGGAATCCATCTCACCTGTCCCAGCAGCCAAATAGCCCCTCAGCGGAAGGCGTTGGGCGGTGTCCAACCGTTTTACAACCATCCCCACCAAAAAGAAACGGCGCAGCCGACCTTCGGTTGGCTGCGCCGTCGCGTGTTTGCTCTCCATTCTCCCCGCCCCCTTGACCGAAGGGCGGGGGCGGGGTATAATAGATAAGTTATTGAGTATCGACTTAGGAGGTTCGCTATGTCCGATCAACTCTCCAAAATGCTGTTCCTCTTTTTTGCCATCGCCTGTACCGCCCTGCGGGTATTCTTAAAACTCACCGCTGTCGATCCCTCCACCGGTTTCTATGAGGGGGGCGGGATCGCGGTCCCCGTCTTTTTGGCACTCCTTGTCCTGGCGGTAATCGCGCTGCTGCTCCTGCGGTTCCGCCGCACCCCTCCCGCTGTATTGCAGGTGGGCCTCTGTTCCCGGGTGCTGGCTGCCCTCACCGGCCTCTCCTGCGGGCTCTTTTCCGCCTTCTACTTTTTGGACCGCCTCTCCAACATGGATCTCTCCGGCGGCCTATTGATTGGTACCATCGGGCTGCTGCTTCAGATGATCACCCTGGTGATTGCGCCGGTCTTTTCCATCTATCTGTTCCTGCGGATCGCGGTTTTAGGTGGTAATAAGGAATTTGAGGCCAACGGTTGGGTATCCCTGGCCCCTATTCTGTGGCAGTTGGGGGTACTGCTGCTCACCTTCATGTCCTATACTGCCATCCGCAGCGTCTCCGACCAGATGCTCACCATCCTGACCACGATCTTTTCCCTCCCCTTCCTGCTCACCCACGCCCGCTGGTCGGGCAATGTGCTCCGGGGCAAGGGGATTGCCCGGATGCCTGCCTATGGCTTCTCCTATGCTGTCCTGGCAATCAGCACCGGAGCGGGGATGGTAGCCGCGGCCATTGCCGGCAAAAGCGTAGACGTGGCCCTGGACCTTCCCGGCGCCCTCTACTACCTCCTCTCTGGGCTATATGCCGCCTCCCTCAGTCTCTCCACCCGAGAGGCACGGTAAAAAAGCAGGAAAACAAGAGCGCCCCTTCTCAGAAGGGGCGCTCTTTTCGTTAGATTGATTAAGCTGCTTCCGACTCCTCTGTCTCCGGTTGGGAGGATGCCTGTGAGGAGGTGTCCTCTTCCTCCGGCTGGGAGGAGGCTTCCTCTGACTCCTCCGACTCCTCTGAGGAAGAGGGCTCCTCCTGGGCGCTGGAGGAAGCCTGGCTGCTGCTGAGGCCCGGCTGGCTCTGTTGGCCATAGGTCTCCCAGCCGGTGGGGGCCTGGGAGGTTTCGCTGGGCATGTCACGGATGGCGGTGAGCTGATAGTGATCCCCCACCCGCAGCAGTTCATAGATCATCATCTTTTCGATCTCCGGTTCGGTCTCCTCATAGCTCCAGGCGGTGGCTGGGGCCACATAACCCACATCCAGAGTGTAGACGTCCCCTTCCTTCACCACACGCTGCACGGAAGGGGTATAGAAGGGGGTGACCCCGTCCACCGGCACGTAGTAGGTACGGGTCTCCTCGTCATAGGTGTAGGTGGTGTCCACAAAGTTGGTGATCGTCTGATGTTCCAGCTGGACTTCCGGCCCAAACAGCCGGGCACAGGCCACATCCACGTCGCTGGCCGGCACGATCTTCCAGCCGATGGCGTTCTCTTGATAGCTGTCCCGTTTCTCCCCCAACAGGGTGCTCCAGATGGAGGACTGGAGCAGCATCAGCGGATCGGCGTCCTGGGCGTTTTCAAACGGCACGGGATCGAACATGAGCACCGGATAGATGATCCGTTCAAACTCCCGTTTCTCCTGGGTGTTGTCCAAAAGCCCTTGGGTGAACCGCACACAGAAGATCCCCACGGAAATCAATCCCACCAGCGCCAGCAGCAGAAAGATCCCCCCCACCGGCGCGGCATATTTGTTTTTTCGATAGACCACCCGATCGGCTTCTTCGGCCGGGCGGGCGCCCTTTTTCTGTTTGCCCATAAGCGAATCCTTTCAAAACTCAGCGAATTTGGCCGTTCCCGGTGACCACATACTTCCAGGAACAGAGCTCCGGGAGGCCCATGGGCCCCCGGGTGTGGAGCTTTTGGGTGGAGATGCCAATCTCTGCCCCAAAACCGAACTCCCCACCATCGGTAAACCGCGTGGAGGCGTTTACATACACCGCCGCCGCATCAATCCGGTCCACAAACGTCTGGGCATTGGCCACATTGTTGGTGAGGATCGCCTCCGAGTGGCCGGTGGTATAGGTTTGGATGTGGTCAATGGCCTCCTCCAGGTTATCCACCACCCGCAGTGCCAGGATGTAGTCGTCAAATTCAGTGGCATAGTCTTGCTCGGTGGCGGGTACCACCCCGGGGATGAGCGCCGCCGTGCGGGCACAGCCCCGCAACTGGACCTGGTGCCGGTCCAAGGCCTCCTTTAATGCAGGCAGGAAGGCGGGGGCGATCTCCCGGTGGACCAGCACCGTCTCCACCGCGTTGCACACGGAAGGTCTGGAGGTTTTGGCGTTGTCACACACCCGCACCGCCATCTCCAAATCGGCGGAGGCGTCCACATAGATGTGGCAGTTGCCCGCACCGGTTTCGATCACTGGGACGGTGGCGTTTTTCACCACACTCTGGATCAGCCCTTTGCCCCCGCGGGGGATCAGCACATCCAGGTAGCCGTCCAGGGTCATCAGATCGTTGGCGGAAGCGCGGCTGGTGTCCTGCACCAGCTGGATGCAGTCCTGAGGCAGCCCCGCCTCGGCCAGTGCCCGGCGCATCAGCTCCGCCAGGGCGGTATTGGAGTGGATGGCCTCCTTGCCTCCCCGAAGGATGCAGGCGTTGCCCGATTTGAGGCAGAGGCAGGCGGCGTCCACCGTCACATTGGGGCGGGCCTCATAGATCATCCCCACCACTCCCAGGGGGACACGGATCTTTTTGATCTCCAGGCCGTTGGGGCGGCGTCCGCCTCCCACAACGCTTCCCACCGGGTCCTCCTGGCGTTCCAGCTCCCGCACCGCCTGGGAGATCCCCTCCAACCGCTGCGGGGTCAAACGCAGGCGGTCCTGAAGGGCGGCGGTCATCCCCGCCTCCTGCGCCGCCTGTAGATCCAGGCCGTTCGCCGCCAGGATGGACTCCTGTTCCCGGTCCAGCGCTTGGGCGATCAGACCCAGCGCCAGATTCTTCTGGGCGGTGTTGCAGCAACCCAATGTCCGCGCTGCCGCGCGGGCGCGTTTTCCAAGTTCCAGTAGGCTGTTCATCCCCATCATCCTTTCCTTCGCCATCTGCTTCAGAGAGCGTCTTTCTTCCCGCGCCGGGCAGGGAAGTAGGTCCCCACCGGCTTGCCCTCCAACAGGTCATAGAGCCGCTGGGGACGGCTTCCATTCATGATGACCATATCAATGCCATGTTCCGCAGCAATCTGCCCCGCATGGAGTTTGGTGGTCATGCCGCCGGTCCCCCGGGCGCTGCCCACCCCAGAGGCAAACGCCTCCACCTGCGGAGTGATCTCCTCCACCACGGGAATCAACTGGGCGTTGGGGTTTTGGCGGGGGTTGCTGTCATAGAGGCCGTCAATGTCGGTGAGCAGCACCAACAGGTCCGCCTGAACCAGGCTGGCCACGATGGCCGAAAGGGTATCGTTATCTCCAAACTTTCCCCCGTATTCAATCTCCTCGGTGGAGACGGTGTCGTTTTCATTGACAATGGGGATCGCCCCCAGTTCCAGCAGGCGGCAGAAGGTGTTTTGGACGTTCTGCTGGCGCACCGGCTGCTCGGTCACATCCCGGGTGAGCAGCACCTGGGCGGTGGTATGGTTGTATTCCGAAAAATATTTGTCGTAGATATACATCAGTTCGCACTGACCCACCGCGGCCACCGCCTGTTTGCCGGGCATATCCGATGGGCGGCCGGGCAGCCCCAGCTTTCCCACCCCCACGCCCATGGCGCCAGAGGTGACCAATACAATCTGGCGGCCACTGTTTTTCAGGTCCGCCAGCACCTTCACCAGCTGTTCCACCCGGCGGATGTTCAAAAGCCCGCTCTCATGGGTCAGGGTGGAGGTACCCACCTTGATGACAATTCGTTTCGCAGTTGTTAATCCAGCCATAGTTCCCCCTCAGTCCCATCGCCCATCGGGCAACCCTCTGGGCGGCTATCGTTATCATAACAAAAAAGTCGGCCGTTCTCAATCGCTTTTGCCGGATATTTACCGAAAATTCAAACTTCCGTCCTTCAAAGAGGACCCGGATTGGAAAAGAGGCCGGGCGTCCAGCCCAGCCTCTTGGGGATTCGCTTTATTTATTGGCGTGTTTTTTTGCCTCCATAGCGATAAGGGCGTCCCTCCGGGAGAGGTTGATTCGGCCCTGCTGGTCGATCTCAGTGACCTTGACGATCACCTCGTCGCCCACAGCGACCACATCCTCCACCTTCTCCACCCGGCCCATATCCAGCTTGGAGATGTGCACCAAGCCCTCCTTGCCGGGGGCCAGTTCCACAAAGGCGCCGAAGTTCATCAGGCGGGTGACCTTGCCCTTGTAGATGGCGCCCACCTCCGGGTCGTTGACAATCGTCTCGATGATGGAGATGGCCCGGCGGATGCCCTCCGCGTCGGTGGAAGCCACCACCACGGTGCCGTCGTCATCGATGTCGATCTTCACGCCGCAGTCGGCGGTGATCTTCTGGATCACCTTGCCGCCAGAGCCGATGACCTCCCGGATCTTATCGGGGTTGATGTGGATCGACTTGACCTTGGGGGCGTACTTGGACAGCTCATGGCGGGGTTCAGGGATCACCGGCAGCATGATCTCATTGAGGATATACATCCGGGCCTTATAGGTCTTCTCAAACGCCTCTTTGATGATGTCGTAGGTGAGGCCCACGATCTTCAGGTCCATCTGGATGGCGGTGATGCCCTTTTCGGTGCCGCCCACCTTGAAGTCCATATCCCCGAAGAAGTCCTCGACCCCCTGGATGTCCACCATGGTCATCCAGCGGTCCCCTTCGGTGATCAGGCCGCAGGAGATCCCCGCAACCGGCCGTTTGATGGGCACGCCGGCGTCCATCAGCGCCAGGGTGGAGCCGCAGATGGAGCCCTGGGAGGTGGAGCCGTTGGAGGAGAGCACCTCCGAGACCAGGCGGATGGTGTAGGGGAATTCCTCCACCGAGGGGATCATCGGCTCCAACGCCCGTTCAGCCAGGGCGCCGTGGCCGATCTCCCGGCGGCCGGGGCCACGGCTGGGCCGGGTCTCGCCCACCGAATAGGAGGGGAAGTTGTAGTGATGGATATAACGCTTCTGCTCCTGGTTGTCGATGCCATCCAGCTTCTGGGCTTCGCTGACGGTGCCCAAGGTGCAGACGGTGAGCACCTGGGTCTGGCCGCGGGTGAACATACCGGAGCCGTGGACCCGGGGCAGCAGCCCCACCTCGGCGGCCAGCGGACGGATCTCGTCCATCTTGCGGCCGTCCACCCGCTTCTGCTCATCCAACAGCCAGCGGCGGACCACAAACTTTTGAAGCTTGTACATGGCCTCGTCGATGATGGGGGCGTTGGACTTGTCCTCGTTATCAAACTGCTCGTGCACCCGGTCGATGATGGGGGCCAGCCGTTCGTCCCGGACGGTCTTGTCATCGGTATCCATGGCGTACTTCACATCGTCAATGGCGGACGCCTTGATCTGTTCAAACAGCTCCTCCGGCACCTCCATCGACTGGAAGGAAAACTTCGGTTTGCCGATCTCAGCCTGGACGTCCTTGATGAACCGGACCATCTTCTTGATCTCCTGGTGGCCCTGGATGATGGCCTGGAGCATGGTGTCGTTGTCCACCTCATTGGCCCCGGCCTCGATCATGCAGATCACGTCCTCGTTGGCGGCCACCGTCAAGTTCAGGTCGCTGCGCTCCCGCTGCTCGGCGTTGGGGGCCACCACGATCTGGCCGTCCACCAAACCCACATGGATGCCGCCGATGGGGCCGTTCCAGGGGATGTCGGAGATGGACAGGGCGAAGGAGACGCCGCACATACCCGCGATCTCAGGCAGGCAGTCGGGGTCCACCGACATGACGGTCATCACCACGGCGCAGTCGTTGCGCATATCTTTGGGGAACAGGGGGCGGATGGGGCGGTCCACCAGCCGGGAACAGAGGATCGCCTTGTCGGAGGGGCGCGCCTCCCGCTTGATGAACGAGCCGGGGATCTTGCCCACCGCATAGAGTTTCTCCTCAAAGTCCACCGACAGGGGGAAGAAGTCGATGCCCTCCCGGGGCTTGGGAGAGGCGGTGACGTTGCAGAGCACCACCGTATCCCCCCAGCGCACCAGCACCGAGGCGTTGGACAGGCAGCACATCTTGCCGGTCTCGAAGGTCATCTTCTTGCCGCCGTACTCAATTTCATAGACTTTGTAGTTTTCAAACATCGCAGTTCCTCCATTTTTCATAGATTCCCGCGGAGCTGCGCCTGTTTAGCAATTAGTTCAGCGTCGAAGGGCGTTCGGCGCTCAAATAAATGCTAACAGACCAGTCCAACTCCGAGGGTTGGGATGCCACCTGGAATTTTTTGGGTGGCGCGGTTGGGAAATGCACAGGAAGGCAGACGGCTCAGGGCCGTCTGCCTTCCTGAGAGGGTCCTTTTACTTACGCAGGCCCAGTTTAGCGATCAGGGCACGGTAACGCTCAATGTCCTTCTTCTGCAGGTAGTTGAGCATATTCCGGCGCTTACCGACCATCTGCAACAGGCCGCGGCGGGAGTGGTGGTCCTTCTTGTGGACCTTCAGATGCTCGGTCAGGTCGGTGATACGGCGGGTGAGGATGGCAATCTGCACCTCAGGGGAACCGGTATCGCCCTCGTGGGTGGCGTTCTGGAGGATGACCTCCTGTTTCTCTTCCTTACGGATCATGTCTTTTCACCTCATTGAAAAATTCGACGCCCCAATCTCAGCGGCAGGCGGGTGATTCCCCTTGCCAAGCGGCCGGGCCTATATCCTGCCTCCGTGAAAGAGGTCATATCAAGTTTTTATTATAGCACGCGCTCCCCCGGCTGTAAAGGGGAAATCCGCATTTCAATGGATTTTTCTTCAATATACGCCCGGGCAACGGGCAGGCAGGCCTCGGCATCTGCCTGGATCTGGGCCCGCAACCGCTCCACCGAGTCAAATTTTTGCTCATCCCGCAAAAACCGCAGCAACCGCACCGGTACCCGTTGGCCGTACAGATCCCCGGAAAAACCATGGAGATAGGTCTCCGAGTTCACTGCCCGGCTGTCCTCCACCGTGGGGCGCAGTCCCACATTGGTGACCGACGGCCACAGCCGCCCCTGGGCCAGGGTCACCGAGGCGTAAACCCCGTGGCGCAGACGCACAAACCCCACCGGCATCCGCTGGTTGATGGTGGGGGAGTCGATGGTTCGGCCCAGGCGCTTGCCGTGGATCACGATGAAGTCATAACCAAACGCCCTGCCCAGCAGCTGGTTGGCCTCCTCCACCCTTCCCTCTCCCAATAGCGCCCGGATGCGAGTGCTGCTCACCCGGCTGCCGCCGCAGTCCACCTCCGGCACCACCGCCACCTGTACCCCCCTCTGGGCACAAAGGCGGCGCAAAAGGGATACATCCCCGCTGGCGCGGCTGCCGAACCGGAAGTCCTCTCCGCAACAGACCACCGCCGCCCGGAGCCTCCGGCAGAGGATCTCCTCCACAAATGCCTCCGGAGACATCGACTGAAACTGGGAAAAGTCGGGGCAGAGCACCCGGCGGACCCCCCAAGCCTCTAAAATTCTATACTTCTCCCCCTCGGTGAGCAGTTCACAGCCCTCCGGTTTCGCGGCCGGATGGCCGCCATGCAGGGTAAATGTGAATACACCCGGTTCCACGCCCAGGGCCTGAGCCTGGGCCACCGCCTCCCCAATCACCGCCGCGTGGCCAATGTGCAGCCCATCAAAATAGCCGCAGGCCACTGCGGTGGGGGTCTCACAGACAGCCTCTTCCAGGCCGGTCCAGATCTGCATCTCCCTCTCCCCCCAACAAAAATTGTTTTATCATCCGCAGTTGGCCCTCTTCCGCCTGGGCCACCGCCAAAAACTGCCCGCTGGGGCCATACACCGACAGGCGGGTCCCTTCAGGGGCTGAAACCCCGACCCGTTCCAGTTCCAGGCGGACCCCATTACAAAACAGGCGGGCTTCCTTCGCCTTTAGCCCCACTTGGGGAAGGCTTTGGAACACCTGCTCCACTGGCAGCAACAGCTCCTCCAGGCGCTCCTCTCCAGCTGCCTGCTCCAGCTGTTCCAGCGTCACGCATTGTTCCAACCCAAACCCTACGGCCCAAGTCCGCCGCAGGGCGGCCAGCGTCCCTCCGCAGCCCAGATCCCGGCCCAAGTCCTGGGCCAGAGAGCGGATATAGGTCCCCTTGGAACAGGCCACGTCCAGGGTGAGCCGGCCGGCCGCCCCATCCCAATCCAGCAGATCCAACCGGTCGATGCGAACCGTCCGAGGTGCCCGTTCCACCTCCAGGCCCTTGCGGGCCAGCTCATATAGCCGTTTGCCGCCCACCTGTACCGCGGAATACATGGGTGGGAGCTGGGAAAATTCCCCCCGGTACCGGTCCAGGGCCCGGTGCAGCTGTTCTGGAGAAACCTCCACCGGCCGGCGGCAGAGCTCCCTCCCGGTGACATCCCAAGTGTCGGTCTCCAACCCCAGCTGGATCACCGCAGTATACCGCTTGCCCTGCTGGGGCAACAGATCCACTGCCTTGGTAGCCCTGCCCAAAAACAGGGGCAGCACCCCGGTAGCCATGGGGTCCAGCGTCCCCGCATGGCCGATCCGGCGGGTTCTGGCGATCCCCCGCACCTTGGCCACCACATCGAAGGAGGTGAACCCCTGGGGCTTGTCCACACAGAGCACCCCGCAATACCGGTCATTCATGCCTTTCCCTCCTCCCACTCTCTCAGCGCCTGCCGCGCGGAGGCCTCTGCGCGGCCGCGCACCTGCTCCAGCGTCCCCGAGAGCATCGCGCCCGCCGCCCGGATGTGGCCGCCACCCCCCAGCCGGGCACAGATGGCACTGGCATCCAGGTTGCGGCTGGTGCGGGCGGAGAGCCGCCACAGATGGGGGCCCTTCTGCAAGAAGGTCAGGGCCACCTCCACCCCCTCCACCTGCCGCGGGATGCCCGCCAGGCCATCCAGCTCCTCCTCGGTAACGCCGGTGCGCGTCATCATCTGGTGGCTGATTACCAACACCGCCAACCGGCCGCCAGCCAAAAATTCCAAAGCGTTGTAGACCAACCGCTCCATCTCAACCCTGCCCCGGCTCTTTTGGGCGAACAGCCGCTGGCAGATCTCATAACCGTCCGCGCCCGCCTCCAAAAGCCGCGCCCCCAGCCGCAGGGCGGCGGGGGTGGTATTGGAAAACCGGAATGCCCCTGTGTCCGCTACCAATCCCGTATAGAGGCAGCGGGCAATTTGAGGGGTAAAGGGTGCCCCCATCCGATCCAATACCTGGGCGACCAGTTCGGTGGCGGAGGCGGCATCCGGGTCCAAAAACAGCTGGCGGGCATAGCCCCAGTTGGAGAGGTGGTGGTCAACACACAGGTCCACCCGCCCTCCCCAGTCCCCCTCCAGGGGGCCCAACAGGACGGGGGTGGCCACATCCACCGCCACCACCCGCTGGGGGGCAAATCCCTCCAACGGCAGCGGGTCAAACCCTGCCGGATAGAGAAAGTCATATCGCTGTGGGAACCCGTCCGGGGAGGCGATCCGCACCTGGACCCCCCGGGCGGTCAGCGCCTCCCAGAGGGCAAAGGCACAGCCCAGGGTGTCCCCGTCCGGCTTTTGGTGGCAGAGCAGCAGCACCCGCTCCACCCCCTCCAGGGCAGCGGCAGCGCCGGCAGCGTCCACCCGCTGGCAGCCGCCCATCCCCTCACTCCCCATCGTTTTCCGGGCTGGGATGTTCCAGTTTCTGCAACATCTGGGAGATTTGGGCGCTGTGGGCGATGGAATCGTCCGCAATAAAGGTGAATTCCGGCAGTTTCCGCAGTTTCATGCGGGCATTGAGCTCCCGTTTGATAAAACCGGAGGCGCTTTGCAGCCCCTTCACCGCGTTTTTAGCCGCCTCCAGCCCGTCCATCGAGCTGATATACACCTTGCAGTGGGAGAGGTCCCGGCTCAAATCCAGCTTGACAATGGACAACAGCCCGGTAATCCGGGGGTCCTTCAGAGAGCGCAGGATGTCGCTGAGCTCCCGCTTCATATCCTCCTCTGTCCGAGGGGCGCGATAGGATGCCATGATGATCTCCTTCTCCGTTCAGAAAAGGGCGCGCCCAGGCGCGCCCTTTTGGGTGTGTTTGGGCTCCTGGGGATTATTCCCGGTACTCCTCGATCTCATACGCTTCGAAGACGTCGCCCTCTTTGATATCGTTGAATTTTTGCAGGGCCATGCCGCACTCGTAACCCTTGGCGACCTCCCGCACATCGTCCTTAAACCGCTTCAGGGAGGCCAGCTTGTCGTCCGCAATGATGATGCCGTCCCGCACCACGCGGATCTCCGCGTTGCGGGTGATCTTGCCCTCCAGCACATAGCAGCCGGCCACGGCACCCACACCGGAAATCTTGTACACCTGGCGCACTTCGGCACGTCCCAGGTCCACCTCCCGGGTCTTGGGGGCAAGCATTCCCTTCATAGCGGTCTCCACATCGTTGATGGCGTCGTAGATCACCCGGTAGAGGCGGATCTCCACCCCGTCCCGCTCGGCATTCTCTTTGGCCACCGGGTCGGGGCGCACATTGAAGCCCACAATGATGGCGCCGGAGGCCTGAGCCAGCATGACGTCGCTCTCGTTGACAGCGCCCACCGCTCCATGGATCACCTTCACCCGGACCTCGTCGTTGGACAGTTTCTCCAGCGACTGGGTCACCGCCTCCACAGAGCCCTGGACGTCCGCCTTTACGATGATGGGCAGCTCCTTCATATCGCCCTGGGCGATGTGGGTGAACAGGTTATCCAAAGTGACCTTCTCAAACGTCTTGAACTGGGCCTCCTTCTGCTCCTGTTTACGCTGCTCCACCAGCTCCTTGGCCAGGCGCTCGTCCTCTACCGCGTTGAACACGTCGCCGGCGGCAGGGGCATCGTCCAACCCGGTGATCTCCACAGGGGTAGAGGGGCCGGCGGAATCCACCTTTTCGCCCTTGTCGTTGACCATCACACGCACCCGGCCGAAGGTGGTCCCCGCAATCACCGCGTCCCCGGTGTGCAGGGTACCCGACTGGATGAGCACGGTGGCCACAGGGCCGCGGCCCTTGTCCAGCTTGGCCTCGATGACGGTACCCTTGGCCTGGCGGTTGGGGTTGGCCTTCAGCTCGCTGGTGTCCGCCACCAGCTGGATCATCTCCAACAGGTCCGCGATCCCTTCGCCGGTCTTGGCGGAGACCCGGATGCAGGGTACGTCGCCGCCCCACTCCTCCGGCACCAGGCCGTGCTCGGTGAGCTGCTGCATCACCTTGTCAGGGTTGGCATGGGGTTTATCCATCTTATTGACCGCCACGATGATGGAGACCTCTGCCGCCTTGGCATGGTTGATGGCCTCAACCGTCTGGGGCATGATGCCGTCGTCCGCGGCCACCACCAGCACCGCAATGTCGGTGACCTGGGCGCCGCGAGCCCGCATGGCGGTGAACGCCGCATGCCCAGGGGTATCCAGGAAGGTCACCGGCCGGCCGTTGACCAACACCTGGTAGGCGCCGATGTGCTGGGTGATGCCGCCCGCCTCCCCGGCGGTGACGTTGGCGTGGCGGATGGCGTCCAGAATGGAGGTTTTGCCATGGTCCACGTGTCCCATGACCACCACCACCGGCGGGCGCTCCACCAGATTGGCCTCGTCGTCCTCCGGCTCCTCAAACAGCCGGTCCTCAATGGTGAGTACCACTTCCTTCTCCACCTTGGCGCCAATCTCAATAGCCACCATGGCGCCGGTGTCGTAGTCGATGGTGTCGTTCATCGCCGCCATCACGCCCAAACTCATCAGGCGCTTGATTACCTCGCCCACCTGTACATGCAGGCGCGCAGCCAGCTCACCCACCGTAAACTCCTCGGGCAGGGTGATCTCCAGGTTTTTGCGGCGCTGGCGTTCAAGCTCCAACTTCCGGAGCTTGGCCTCCTCCTTCTCCTTGCGGGACATGGCAGGCTTACCCGCACGGCGCTGGGCGCTGCGCTGGGTGAGCTTCTGTTTCCGAGCGGCCACATCCCGGTTACCCAGCTTGGATTGGGCCAGGGTGTCATACTTCTCGTTGTAACGGTCCAGTTCCACCTGGGTGGCGCCGGCACGCATATCCACCGTGGCCGAGCCACGCTGGCGGGGTTTCTGGTTGTTTTGCGGCTGGGGCGCTGCTGGGCGCTGCTGTTGCGCCTGGGGCTGCTGGGCCGGACGCTGGTTTTGCAAAGCGGCGGGGCGCTGCTGCTGTCCCTGCTGCTGGCCCTGGCGTCCACCGGGCTGCTGCCGTTCCCCACCGCGGCCGTTCGGGCGCTGTTGGTTCTGCTGCTGGCGGGCGGCGGCGGTGCGGGCTTGGGCCGCGGCCAGGCGCTCCCGCTCCCGGCGCAGGTTTTCCGCCTTCTGCTCCGGGGTCAGCTGGCTGCCGCCGGCAGGGCGGGCGGGCTGGGCCGCCGGACGCTGCTGGCCCTGCTGTTGGGGGGCCTGCGCAACAGGCTGCGGCTGGCTTTGCGCCGGCTGCTGAACCGCCGGCTTCTCCTGGGCGGCCTTTTCCTGGGCGGCCTTCTCTTGGGCAGCTTTGGCGTCCGCCTCCTTCTGTGCCATCACCTTGCGCATCGCCTCCTGACGCTGGGCCGCAATCTGTTGAGCGGTGAGCTTTTTGGGCTTGGACGGTTCCTCCGGTTGCGGGGCCGCCTGGGAGCGCTCCTTGCGGCGGCGTTCCCCCTCCGCAAAGTAGGCGTCAAAATTTTCCACCTGGTTTTGTTTGGTGTAGTGGTCCAGCACCAGGCTCAACTCCTGCTCATTGAGCGCGGTCATGCTTTTGCGCTCCCCGTCGAAGTTCTGGGCCAGCAGATCCAGGATATCCTTACTGGGCACCCCCAAATCCCGGGCCACCTCATGCACACGGTATTTTGCGATCATAAAATCAAATCCTCCTCCTTGCGCGGTATCGCTGGGGCGTTCGCAAACCACAGGCAATGCCGCGAGGTTGGAACGCGAA
>CAJFPF010000082.1 GCA_904398655.1 uncultured Anaerotruncus sp.
AAACTGTTCCCGCAGGGCCAGGATGGCTTTTTTCTCAATGCGGGAGATATAGGACCGGGAGATCCCCAGCCTTTTGGCCACCTCCCGTTGGGTCAAGGGGCTGCCCCCCTCCAATCCATAGCGGAGAAGGATGATTTGACGTTCCCGATCGTCCAGCGCACTTTGGATGAACTTATGGAGCTGTTCCGACTTAATCCGTAGGTCAATACAATCCACAATGTTGTCCTCCTCCGCCATAATGTCCTGCAATGTCAGGGAATTGCCATCCTGGTCGGTATCGATGGGATCGGAGATATAGACATCTTGCGCAGACTTCTTTTTGTTGCGGAAGTGCATCAGCACCTCGTTTTCGATACAACGGGAGGCATAGGTGGCAAATCGGGTCCCCTTTTTGGCGTTGAAGGTGGAGACCGCTTTGATGAGCCCGATGGTGCCGATGGAGATCAGATCCTCCTGATCCTTAAAGGAGCTATAATATTTTTTAATAATATGTGCCACCAGACGCAGATTGTGCTCAATCAAACGGGCCCGCGCCCGGGTGTCCCCCTGGGCCATTGCCTCAAAGCACTCCTGCTCCTCCTTGGCGGTGAGTGGGCGGGGAAAGGAGCCAGAACCGGTGACATGGAGCGCAAAATAGAGCAGGTTGCAGAGGGTTAGGAAGAGGGATACCATGGAAGGACCTCCTTTGATTGGCCGAAATTCGGTAAAAACTGTGCCACGTTACCTATTTATATGGAAAATCCTCCTGTCCCGTGCCAGTCCTTGAAATAGAAGGCCTATGGAGAAAGTGTGGAAAAACAATTTCCAAGAGAGAAAAAGTGTGCTATACTAAAAGAAAAAGGAGAATGGGAGACCATCCATGTGGAAGCTGCTGTGGATCATTTTGGCGGCTGCCAACCTGGGGGGCTTTTTTGCCTGTGGTTGGGACAAGCTGTCGGCAAAGCGAGGGTGGCGCCGAATCCGGGAACGGACCTTGTTTCTATGGGCGGGTCTAGGGGGAGGCCTGGGGGTCTGGGCGGGAATGTACTGTTTTCGCCATAAGACCCGACACTTGAGTTTTGTAGTGGGGGTGCCGCTGTTGACGGCGGCCTTTTATATCGCTTTATGGCTGATTATCCAGTTATTTGAAAAGATATTATAAAGATGAATAGGGGGATGTGTGAGATGAGAGTTGGGATTTTAACTGCTGGAGGGGACTGCCCGGGGCTGAATGCCACCATCCGTGGAGTGGTGAAAGCAATCTACCAGAAGATGGACAATGTGGAAATTGTGGGGATTGTGGATGGATTCAAAGGCCTGATTGAAGGGGAATACCATGAGATGAAACCCTCTGACTTCTGGGGGATCTTGACCCGGGGCGGGACCATTTTGGGGACCGCGCGGACTCCCTACAAGCAGATGAAGGTGGTGGAGAACGACGTCGACAAAGTGGCCCGGATGAAGCAGAATTATAAAAAGATGAAGCTGGACTGCCTGCTGACGCTGGGGGGCAACGGTACCCACAAGACCGCAAACCTCCTGGCCCAGGAAGGGCTCAACGTCATCGGGCTGCCCAAGACGATTGACAACGACCTATGGGGGACCGACGTCACCTTTGGCTTCCATACGGCGGTGGACATCGGCACCGAAGTGGTGGACCGGGTGCACACCACCGCCAGCAGCCATAAACGGGTGATGGTGATCGAGGTGATGGGCAACAAGGCGGGGTGGCTCACCCTCTATACCGGCCTGGCCGGAGGGGCGGATGTCATCCTGATCCCGGAGATCCCCTATGATATCCGTGCGGTCATCCGCGCGGTGGAGAAACGGGCGGCCGCCGGCCGGGGATTTTCCATCGTCTGTGTTGCGGAGGGGGCGATGAACACTGCCGAGGCAAAGATGAAAAAGAAGGAGCGGGCCCAATACCGGGCGGAGCAGGGGATCTCCACCGCTACCAATCGAATTGCCCGGGAGATTGGGGAGACCTCCTTTGAAACCCGCACTGTGGTGCCCGGCCACTTTGCCCGGGGCGGCGCCCCTTCAGCCTATGACCGGGTCTTGGCCTCCCAGTTCGGCGCCTATGCCGCCAACCTGGTGAGCCAAGGCATCTTTGGCGTGACGGTGGCCATGCGCAACAATGCGGTGGTGCACAACCCCCTCAGCGAGGTGGCGGGAAAAACAAAGCTGGTGCCCCCAGACCACCAGATCGTGCTCACTGCTCGTCAGTTGGGCATCGCTTTTGGCGATGAACTGTAATCCCCCCAGGTCCGGAATCGATTTTTCGGAAAATTTTCCAGCCCCTATTGACAAATTGCGGAGGAGCCTATATAATAAATAAGCGCTGTTCAAATCAGCGCTTTAGGTGGCCCGGTAGTTCAGCTGGTTAGAACGCTAGCCTGTCACGCTAGAGGTCGTGGGTTCGAGCCCCATCCGGGTCGCCATTTCTCCTT
>CAJFPF010000083.1 GCA_904398655.1 uncultured Anaerotruncus sp.
GCCGGTGGCATAGGGGTCCACCACGATCAGCTTGGCCCCCCGCTCCTTGGCCCGGTAGAGGAAGGGGTAGATGTGGGGGTTGGTGGCGGAGCAGTTGCGGCCCACCAGGAAGATGGTGTCGCAGTGCTCCGACCAGATCTGGGGGTCCATGGTGTACTGGCTGCCCACGCTATAGAAGGAGCCGGCCGCGCCGGACAGCAGGCAGAAGCTGCCCACCAGCTTGCTGGCCCCCATCAGGTTCCAAAGCCGGGAGGAGACCGCCTTGGCCAGGTGTTCCCGGTTGCCGGAGTAGCAGTACTCCATGATCGCCTCGTTGCCGTAGGTCCTCTGGATGGTCTGGATCTTATCCACCATCCAGTCCATGGCCTCGTCCCAGGTGATCCGCTTGAACTTGCCCTCGCCCCGCTCGCCAACCCGCAGGAGGGGATATTTCACCCGGTCGGGGCTGTTGATCTTCTGCACGTTGGCGTTGCCCTTCAGGCAGAGGTGCCCCTGGGTGATGGGGTGTTTGGGGTCGCCCTCGATCTTGATGACCTTTTCGTCCTTGATGTACACCAGCTCGCCGCAGGTGTCATAGCAGTTGTGCGGGCAGCAGGTCCGAACGACCCGGTCCGCGATGACCTTTTTCCCGCCCAGCCACACGGGGACGTCAAACGCCACCGCGTACCGGTTCAGGTCCTCCTGTTTCCTCCAAGGGATGGGATGATATTGTTCCATAACAGTTCCCCCTGCTGTTTGTGTGAATTTCTCGGTTTATTGGAAGTGGATCGCCCGGCCCTCGGCGGCCAGGGCGGCCTCCCGGACCGCTTCGGACACGGTGGGATGGGCGTGGATGGTGCGGATCAGGTCCTCCAGGGTGCCGTTCAGCTCCATGGCCACGGCCGCCTCCGCGATCAGGTCGGTGGCCCGGGGCCCCAGGATGTGGACCCCCAGCAGCCGCCCGGTGCGCCGGTCGGCCAGGACCTTCACCTGGCCCTCGGTCTCGCCCATGATCACCGCCTTGCCGTTGGCGGCCATGGGGAACCGGCCCACCCGGTAGTCCAGCCTGCGCTCCTTGGCAGCCTCCTCGGTGAGGCCCACCTGGCCCAGCTCGGGGACCATGTAGACGCAGGAGGGGCAGACCCGCTCGTCATAGCTGGCCAGCTGGCCCATGGCGTTTTCCGCCGCCACCTCGCCCATGGCGGAGGCGGCGTGGGCCAGCATGATCCGTCCCACGCAGTCGCCCACCGCGTAGACGTCCGGCTGGCTGGTGCGCATCCACTGGTCGGTGACAATCTGGCCCCGTTGGGCCTCGATGCCCGCCGCCTCCAGGTTGAGGGTGGCGGTGTTGGCCCGGCGGCCCACCGCCACCAGGGCCTTCTGGGCGGCAAAGGAGGTCTCCCTGCCGTCGGGCAGCTTGGCCACCACCCGGACCCCTGGCTCACCCTGCTCAAACCGCAGCACCTGGGTGGACAGGGAGAAGGTGATCCCCATCCCCTCCAGCAGCTTCTGGGCCTGGGCGGCCATCTCCCCATCCATGGGGGGCAGGATCCGGGGCAGCATCTCCAGGATGGTGACCTGGGTGCCGAACTGGGCGTAGGCGCAGGCCAGCTCCACCCCGATGACGCCGCCGCCCACAATCACCAGGCTCTCAGGCAGCTCGGCCAGCTCCAGAGCGCCGGTGGAATCGATGCAGTTGGGGTTCTCCCGCAGCCCCGGGATGGGGGGCATGGAGGGAACCGAACCGGCAGCGATGATGATCCGGTCAGCGGTGAGGGTCTGCTCCCCCTCTTTGGAGACAACCTTCACCTGTTTGGGGCCGGTGAAGGAGGCGCTCCCCTCCACCACCGCCACCCCGTTGGCGGCCAGCAGCCCCTCCACACCGGAGGAGAGCCGGCCGGCGGCCGCCGCCCGGTTCTGCTGGACCTGGGGCCAATCCAGGCGGACCCCCTGGATCTGGACCCCCGCCGCCTTGCAGTGGCTGCGGGCGGCGGTATAGAGCTCCGCGCTGTGGAGCAGGGCCTTGGTGGGGATGCAGCCCACGTTCAGGCAGGTGCCGCCCACCTTCTTCTCCTCCACCAGGGTCACCCGGCCGCCCAGCTGGGCCGCCCGGATGGCGGCCACATAGCCGCCGGGGCCTCCGCCGATCACCAGTACGCTGGCGGGGCCATCCGCCTGGGCCGCCGGGGCGGCAGGTTGGCCGTCCGCCGCCGGCTCCAGATAGCAGAGGGCCTCCCCCTTGCGGACGGTGGCGTTCTCCGCGGCCACCTGTTCCTTCAGGACGCCCCCCTGCTCGCTGGTTACGTCCACATTCAGCTTCCCGGCCACCACTGCGGCCACCGCCTCGCCGGGGGCCACCCGGTCGCCGGGCTGCTTCAGCCACTTTTTCAGGGTGGCCACATTGCCCGCCGCCTTGGGCAGGACCACCGCCACCAGTCCCTCCGGCGCGCCCTGGGCGGGAGCGGCCGCCGGCGCGGCGCTGGCCTTCAGCCAGCCCAGCGTGTCCCCGGGCTGGGCGGAGCCCCCCTCCTGGACCAGAACCTGGTCCAGGGTTCCGCCGCAGGGGCTGTTCACATCCCGGTTGAGCTTGCCGGCGGTGACAGCCACCACCGCCTCCCCGGCCTTCACCGGCTCCCCGGGCTTTTTATACCACTTTTTCACGGTGGAGGGCCCGCCTGTCTTGGGCATGGCCAGGGCAACCAGGCCCGCCGGCTCCCCCTGGCTGGGCGCCTCGCTGGCGGGGGCCGCCGGGACGGCCTCCTCCTGGGCGTCAATATAGCAGACGGCGGCCCCGCCGGGGACCTTCTGCTCCTCCTGGATGGCGATCTCCAGGACGGTTCCGTCGTATTTGCTGGCTACCTCCCGGTTGAGCTTGCCCACCACCACGGTGCACAGCAGGTCCCCTTTGTGGACCTGGTCGCCCGCCTTTACATTCCATTTTTTCATGAGGCACTCGGCCTTCATGACGGTCACAGCCTGTCTCATAATCCCCCGCAGCCTCCAAACATGTTCCGTATCTGCCCGCGAAACGCCCGCCCGAAGGGCGGACAGGAAAAAAGCCATGCCGATAACGCGCGTTTACCGGCATGGCCCTTCGGGGTTATCGGTTAGTCAAAGTCGTGCTCGAACTCGTCCAGAGCGGCGTTGAGCACAGAAGCGCTATAGGCAACGCTGGGGCCGCCGCCGAAGGCGATGGCCACTTCCGCGGCCGCCAGGATCTCCTGACGGGTGGCGCCCGCCTGGTAAGCGCCATGGACATGGACGCAGATGCAGTACTGGCAGCGGTTATAGACACCGATGGCCACGCCGATGAGCTCCTTGGTCTTGGAGGAGAGCACGTCGCCGCCGGCGCCGCCGTCCACCGCCATAAACTTCTGCATGAATTCGCCGTCCATCTCGGAGAGCTTGCCCACGCCGCCTACAAAGTCGTTGAGGATTTCTCTTGCGTTGATTGCCATGTTGATAACCTCCTGATTCATTGGTTTTCCAGATACACGCCCCCGAAGGGGCGGCCTTTGTGAAATTTGAAGCAAACAGCTTGCTTGATAGGGCTATTATATCACTTAGTATGCTAATTGTCAATCCAACCGGGCCAAAAAACCCTGGAATTTTCAACCTGCAAAGGTATTTTTGAAAATGGGTGAAAAAGGAGACTTGCACCGGGGGAAAAGATTCTTTATAATAAAGGATATTGACAGAAGGGAGGGGCGCCCCATGGGGATCGATCTGCCACAGGCGGGGGCGCTCCTGCTGGCCGGGGGGGCCAGCCGCCGGATGGGCAGGGACAAGGCCGCCCTTCCCTGGCGAGGGGGCACCTTTTTGGAACGGATCGCCGGGGAGTTAGCGGGCTTTCCGGAGCGGTACCTGTCCGCCAACCTGGAGAACTGTCCTCTGCCGCCTCCCTGGCAGCTGGTGGCCGACCGGTTTCCCGGCTGCGGCCCCCTGGCGGGGCTGCACGCGGGGCTGTGCGTCTGCCGGTCCCCCTGGCTGGTGGCGGTCTCCTGCGATCTGCCCCTGCTCCAAAGGCCGCTGGTGGAGTGGCTGGCCCGCCAGGCGGCCCCGCCCTATGGGGCGGTGGTCCCCCGGGACCAGGCCGGGCGGATCCACCCCCTGTGCGCAGTCTATGCCAAGACATTGGCTCCCCTGGCCCAGGCACAGCTGGAGGCGGGGGACTACCGGATGGGCTCCCTGTTGGAAAGGGTACAGGTGCTCTATCTGCCGGTGGGAGAGGCATTCTCAGCCATGCTGGCCAACATCAACACGCCGGAGGACTACCGGGCCCTCCAGGCGGGGAAACTCTGGCCGCCCAAGCGGGCGTAAGGGCGCGAGGAGCGTCCATTTTAAGATAAGTGGAGGGGTAGGAACCATGTTCGACGTACATGATTGCATCGGCTTTTTGACCAACCACGGCGCCAAGGCGGTGGGGGAGGCCATGAACCAGCAGTTCAAAAAGAAGGACCTGACACGGGTGCAGTGGATGGCCCTCTATTACATCGGCCAGAAGGGGCAGATGACCCAGAAGGATCTGGCCAACGCCATGATGATCAGCGAACCTTCGGCCGCCCACCTGGTGGAACGGCTGCTCCAAGGGGAACTGATCCACCGGGGAGGCAGCGTGGAAAACTACCGGGCCAAGCTGCTCTCCCTCACGGAAAAGGGGCGGGAGACTTTGAACAGCCTCTTCCCCCTGGTGGAGGAGTTCAACCGCCAGGGCACCCAGGGGATCTCCCCCCAGGACCTGGATACCTTTAAGCGGGTGATGGAGCAGATGATCCGCAACGTCCAGGAGTGAGCGGGATGGTCTATCTGGAGACAGGGAGCCAGGACCCCTATTATAACTTGGCGGCGGAAGAGGTCCTGCTCTTCTCTATGGACCCCAAAGAGACCTATCTGATGCTCTGGCAGAACGACCGCACCATTGTGGTGGGAAAATACCAGAACACGGCGGAGGAGATCAACCAGGCGTATGTGGACGCCCATGGCATCCGGGTGGCCCGGCGGCTCACCGGGGGCGGAGCGGTCTACCACGATCTGGGGAACCTGAATTATACCATTGTCACCCCCCAGGCGGAGGGAAGTTTGGCGTTTGACTTTCAGGCGTTTGCCCAGCCGGTGGTGCGGGCGCTGGCCCGGCTGGGGGTTGAGGCCCAGTTCAACGGTCGCAATGACCTGACGGTGGAGGGGAAAAAGATCTCCGGCTGCGCCCAATATGCCGGCGGAGGCCGGCTGCTCCACCATGGGTGCATCCTGTTGGGTGGGGATTTGGGGGCGCTGGCCCAGGCGTTGCGGGTGAAGGACGCCAAGATCCAATCCAAAGGGGTCAAATCGGTTTCCAGCCGGGTGACTACGGTGAATGAACATGCCCCCCAACCGGTCTCGGTGGAGGGATTCAAGGCCGCCCTGCTGGCGGAGCTGTTCCCCCAGGGGGCACCGGCGCCCTATCGGTTCAGCCCCCAGGAGGAGGCTGCGATTCAGAAACTCCGGGCGGAAAAATATGCCACCTGGGAGTGGAATTACGGCTTTTTCGGGGACTATGAGATGCGCAGGGAGAAGAAATTCCCTGCCGGCCTGGTCACTGTCTATTTGAACGCCAAGGATGCCCGCATCCAACAGGTACGGCTGCGGGGGGATTTTTGGGGTGAAGGGGAGATTGGGGAGCTGGAGGCCGCGATGGAGGGGCTGCCGTTGGACAGCCATCTGGCGGAGGCTTTGGAACGGCTGGAGGTATCCCGATATCTCCATGGGATCGGTGCCGCCGAGCTGGCGGAGCTGCTGCTCTATTAAAAAGTAAAGTTTTCGTCCACCTTTTTCAAAAGGTGGGTGGGGCAGGCCCCGCGGCCGAACGCGCCCTTTGGGTTGTTCTTTGCGGCAGCGTTGCCGCCCGCGCCTCCGCCTGCGGCGCAATCCAAAAGTTTTCGTCCACCTTTTTCAAAAGGTGGGCGGGGCAGGCCCCGCGGCCGAACGCGCCCCTTGGGTTGTTCTTTGCGGCAGCGTTGCCGCCCGCGAGTCTGCCTGCGGCGCATTCCAAAAGTTTTCGCCCGCCTTTTTCAAAAGGCGGCGGATTCCAAGGGCGGCGCCCTTGGCCGCCATCCGCAGATGGCGGAATACCCCATGCTTTAGGCGCATTTGGGGGGTCTGGGGGGATTTTGCAAGAGAAAATCCCCCGGGTGCCTATCGATAGGTACGAAATCTGACCCATCGGAGC
>CAJFPF010000084.1 GCA_904398655.1 uncultured Anaerotruncus sp.
AATCCCCCCAGACCCCCCAAATGCGCCTGAAGCATGGGGCATTCCGCCATCTGCGGATGGCGGCCAAGGGCGCCGCCCTTGGAACCTGCCACCTTTTGAAAAAGGTGGACGAAAACTTTACTTTGGAAAAGGTGGACGAAAACTTTTGAATTCGCCGCGGGCGGCGGCGCTGCCGCAAAAACAACCCCAAGGGCGTGTTCGGCTGCATGGAAAAAGAAAAGAACCCCCAAAGTTGGAGGTTCTTTCTTTCGTGCGCCCGCTCAGGTTGGGAAGAGGCTGCCACCCCAACGAAAAAACAGGAAAAACGTCTGGGCGGCTGCCAGAAAGCGGGCGAGAGGTCAAACATAGGGAGAAGATGCCGGTTTAGGCGTCGATCTTGTCCAGCATCAGATTCAGGATGGTCACATCGGTCTGTTTCATGCCCACCCGGCCCATATAGCCGATGTTGCGGATGGTCTGCTCATAGTCGGTCTCCACCAGGCCCTCGCCAAAGGGATAGACATGGCCGCGCTTGGCCATCTCATAGCCCATGATACCCGACTCCACCGCGCTGGCGATCTTGGCGGCACAGGAAGCTTTCGCGCCGTCACAGACGATGCCCCCCACATTGCCGATGGAGTTGACAATGGTTTTGCCGATCACATCATAATCAGCGCCCTCCAGATAGGCGATGCCGCAGGCGGCGGCGGTGCCGGCGGAGACAGCGCCGCAATAGGCGGACAGGTTGCCGATATACCGTTTCTGGTGCAGGGAGATCAGGTTGGTGAGCACCATAGCCCGATAGAGCTGCTCCTGGGTGGAACCCAAAGCTTTGGCATAGGTGACCACCGGCATGGTGCAGGTGATGCCCTGGTTGCCGGAACCGGAGTTGATGACCACCGGCAGGGCGCAGCCGTTCATCCGGGCGTCAGAGCCGGCGGCGGCAGCGGCCCGCGCTTTGGCCCGCAGGGTGGGATGCTCAATGCTCTCCAACAGGGTGCGGCCCACCTGGGCGCCCCAGGGGTTCTTCAGGCCCTCTTCGGAGATGGCGGAGTTATACTCGATCTGGGTCTTGATGACCTCCTGCACATCCTCCAGATTGACCTCGTTGGCAAAGGTGAGGATGTCCCGCAGGTTCAAAAGGCTCTTGTCCCCCGCCTTGGAGGTCTCGATATCCGGCTGCTCAAACAGCACCTTGCCGTTTTTCTCAATGAGGGAGATGTGGTTGTGCTTGGTACGCACCTCCACCACGGCGCAGTCGTCATCCGCGTACAGTTCCGCCCGGATGAACAGGTTCTCCACCCCTTCAGCCAGCTGGCAGTCGCAGATGCCCTGCGCTACCAGGCGCTTGGCCTCTTCCATCTGCTCGGGAGTGGTCTGGCTGATGACCTGGAGCTCCAACTCGGGGCGGCCGCTGACCACGCCCAGCACAGCGGCGGCGGCAATCCCCTTCTGGCCGCCGGAGTTGGGCACCACGACCCCCTTCACGTTTTTGATGATGTTGCCGCTGGAGCGGACCACCATCCGCTGAGGCATCCGGCCCAGCACCTCCCGGGCTTTGGCCGCGGCAAAGGCCACCGCGATGGGCTCGGTGCAGCCCATGGCGGGGATCAATTCCTCGTGCAGGATTTTGACATAGTTTTCGTAGACGATTTTTTCCATATCTCCCAATACCTCTTCCTTAAGGGCGGCGGTCTGCCCCCTGTTTTTTTGAAGGTGGGCCTGTTTCAGCAGGCGCCTTCATATTCCGAGGTAATCATATCACAAATATACTCAGCAATCAACTGTTTTTCGTATTTCTGATGTATTTTCTCGGAGAAAAAGACAAATTTCTAAAAAATAGCAGGAGGGATTCCCCTGTATTTAGAAATTTTCAGAGGAAAAGCGGGAAAACGCAGAAAAAACCGTGTCCATAGGTCAGACTAGGAGTGGAGAAAAGAAGAGAAATTTTCTGAAAACTTTCCTGTGGAAGGTTGATTTCTTGGCCTTGATCTAGTATGATTACCCTTAGAAAGAAGGGGAGCAGATTGACCACGAAAAAAGAAGCGGCGACGTTAAAACATCTGATCCATGACGCGCTCTTCTCTGACATCATCAGCGGGCAATATCCACCCGACTATGTGTTTACCGAGAAGTTCCTCATGGAAAAATACCAGGTGAGCCGGGCCCCTATCCGGGAGGCGCTCACCGCCCTGGTGAGCCAGCAGGTGCTCCAAAGCGTCCCTCGTCAGGGGTATAAGATCATCCTGCCGGATGATACCACCTTGATGGATGTGACCCGCACCCGTGCGGTATTGGAGCCCTCTTTCCTATTAAAATATGGCCGTCAGATTCGTCCGGAACAGTTGGAGCCCCTGCGGGCGATCTGCCGCAAATATGACGCTCTGGGCAGCGACCAGACGGTGGAGCGCTGGCAGGTGAACTGTGAGTTCCACACCTCCCTGTTGGATCTGTGCGGGAACCGGTTTGCCTCCCAGGTTTTGGAGCGGGCACTAAACATCCAGACCATCTTCTTTATGATCAAGTCCAAGGACGAATACTATGTGGACGACCTGCACACGGTGGTGTTGGACTATCTGGAGCGGGGAAATCTGGAGATGGCCGCCCGCCTGTTGCGCACCGACATCGACATGCTTTCGGATGGGTTCCACTCCCGGATTTGGGACCCGGGCAATACGGCAGCGGATCTGGGGAAGGAGCTGGGCAATGTTTGACGCGGCGGAACGGACCCGCCAGTTGGCAAGCGCGCCGGTGCTTCCCCTGCTGGTGAAACTCACCATTCCGGTGACGGTGGCGCAGTTTGTCAACGCCCTCTACAGCATTGTGGACCGGATGTATATTGGGCACATGCCCGGGGTGGGCACCGAAGCGCTGGCGGGGATCGGGTTGACCTTCCCCATCATCATGGTGATCTCCGCCTTCAGCTGCCTGCCCGGGATGGGGGGCGCGCCTTTGGCCTCCATCGCCATGGGGGCGGGGGATATGGAGCGGGCCCAGAAGTATCTCTCCAACGCGGTGACCCTGCTTTTGGGGGTGAGTCTGGTGCTCACTGTGGGGTGCGGGCTGTTTTTGGAGCCGATCCTCATCGCCTTTGGAGCGGACGCCTCCACCCTGCCCTATGCCTATGACTACCTGTTGATCTACCTGTTGGGGACGGTATTTGTGGAGTTGGCGATGGGGCTCAACCCGTTTATCAATACCCAGGGGTTCACCTTCATTGGTACCGTGACGGTGGTGATCGGCGCGGTGTTAAATATTGTCCTGGACCCCCTGTTGATCTATACCTTTGATATGGGGATCCGGGGGGCGGCGGTGGCCACCGTCATCTCCCAATTTGTCTCCGCCATATGGGTGGTGGGATTCCTGTGCTCCAAGCGGTCGGTGCTGCGTATCCGGCTGCGGCTGATGCGCCCGGTTTGGGAGGTGCTGTTCTCCACCTGTAAGCTGGGGGTCTCCCCTTTCATCTTCCGGGTGAATGAGAGCATTGTGGCCATCCTGCTCAACCGGCTGTTGCTCTGGTATGGAGGCGCAGCGGGTGGGCTGCATATCGCCTCGATGGCCATCCTCACCAGCATCAGCCAGATCTTTTTCATGCCTCTCACGGGCATCATCACAGGGGCCCAGCCGATCCTCAGTTACAACACGGGTGCCCGCAACTTCCCCCGCATCCGGGAGACCTTCCACTATGCCCGGATGTTGAGCATCGGCTGCGCGGTGGCCATGTGGGCGGCGATGATGCTTTTCCCGGGAGGGATTGCCCGGTTGTTCACCAGTGATCCCCAGCTGATCGACCTGACCCGGGTGACCATGCGGCTGATGTTCTGCACGGTGTTGGTGTTGGGGATGCAGATGGTGAACCAGAATGGATTTGTGGCCATGGGAAACACCCTATATTCCTTCCTGTTTGGGATTATGCGCAAGCTGTTGGTGTTGATCCCGGTGGCGTTTTTGCTCCCCTACTGGTTGGGGGTTTGGGGGGTATATGCGGCGGAGGCGGTTTCCAATCTGGTGACCACGGTGGTGACCTATGTTTTCTTTGAACGGTATCTGCGCAGCCTGAAGGAGGCGTGGGGCGCTTGATGCCTCCGCCTGGGGCGAATCCCAAAGTTTTCGCCCGCCTTTTTCAAAAGTTTTCGCCCGCCTTTTTCAAAAGTTTTCGCCCACCTTTTTCAAAAGGCGGCGGGTTCCAAGGGCGGCGCCCTTGGCCGCCATCCGCAGATGGCGGAACGCCCCATGCTTCAAGCGCATTTGGGGGGTCTGGGGGGATTTTGCAAGAGAAAATCCCCCCAGGGCCTCCCTTTTTCGCACCCTCCTTGCGGTCGAGGGCCTCCCCGTGGGGGAGGTGGCGCGCCAGCGCCGGTGGGGGGATGACCGCTTTTTAGGTTTGCTGCCGCCCCCCCTCAGCCGCTGCGGCGGCAGCTCCCCCCACGGGGGAGCTGGGGCCGGGTGGGGAGGCGGTTTGTTCTACGGAGAGGTTCCCGCTCCCCATGACCTCCCCCGCGGGGGGAGGTGGCCCGGAGCTTCCACCCAACCCCAGCCTCCCCTTTTAGGGGAGGTGGCCCGGAGGGCCGGAGAGGTCGTTCTACAGGAAGGCCCCCGCTGGCGCGACC
>CAJFPF010000085.1 GCA_904398655.1 uncultured Anaerotruncus sp.
GCTCATGGTCGTGGGGATGCTCATGGTCGTGGGGATGCTCATGGTCGTGGGGATGCTCATGGTCGTGGGGATGCTCATGGTCATGGGGATGCTCATGGTCATGAGGATGTTCATGGTCATGGGAATGCTCATGGTCATGGGGATGCTCATGGTCATGGGAATGTTCATGGTCATGAGGATGTTCATGGTCGTGGGGATGTACATGGATATGGGGCACATCCTCACTGCACTCCTCCTGGCCATTCACCAGGACATGGACATGGGTGCCGGTGATCCCGCACTTCTGCACCGATTCAGCGGAGACCTGCACGCCCGGAAGCCCCAGGGCGGCCATCTTCTCCAAAAATTCCTCCGGGCGGTCCAAAAGCTCCATGAGAGCAGCGGTGAGCATATCCCCAGCCGCGCCCATACGGCATTCCAGATAGAGCGTTTTCATAGATGATCTCCTCCTATATGATTGATTAAGCTGGCTTGATATCCCGCTCCAAAGCCGTTATCAATATTCACCACTGAGACGCCGCTGGAGCAGGAGTTGAGCATGGATAGCAGAGCAGATAACCCATGGAAGTTGGCGCCATAACCCACGCTGGTGGGGACCGCGATCACCGGGCAGGAGACCAATCCTCCCACCACGCTGGCCAATGCCCCCTCCATGCCAGCGACCGCGATGACCACCCGGGCACCCATGAGCAGATCCATATGGGTAAGCAGCCGGTGCAGCCCGGCCACTCCCACATCATAGAGCCGCTCCACCCGATTGCCCAGCGCCTGGGCGGTGAGGGCGGCCTCCTCCGAAACCGGCATATCGCTGGTCCCCCCTGAGACTACCGCGATGTAGCCGGGAGCGGTGACCTCCGGCAGCCGGCCCACAATGCCGATCCGGGCCATAGGGTGATAGTCCAATTCCAGCTGCTGGGAGACGGCCTGTGCCTTTTCCTCATCCAGCCGGGTGATCAGGATGTTGTGGCCCCCCTGCCGCTGCATCGACTGGGCGATGCCGATGATCTGTTCCGGGGTTTTGCCCCCGCCAAAGATCACCTCCGGCACCCCTTGGCGCACCCCCCGATGGTGGTCCACTTTGGCGTATCCCAAATCCTCAAACGGCTGCATCCGCAGTTTTAGCACCGCGTCCTGCGGGGAAAGCTCCCCACCCTGTACCTGTTCCAACATTCGAAGCAGTTCCAGTTGTTCCAAAATTTATCCCTCCGATTTCCGGGGCTGCAGATCCAAGAGCGCCCCATTAAATTCCTGCAACGCCCCCTGTACCTGGCCGCGCAGGGCCAGGGCCTGGGGCATCTGTTCCTCCGGGAGCTGGAGCCGAGCAGCCCCGGCGAACACCCGCACCCGGAAGTCACGAAAGCCCAGGTGGGCCAAGGCTGCCTCTGCCCGCTCCACCTTTCCCAACAGTTCGCTTGTCAGAGGGGTTCCAGTGGGAATTCGGGTGGCTAGGCAGGCATAGGCGGGTTTGTTATGGGTAAACAGCCCCGCCTGCCGGGAGAGTTCCCGGAGCTGGGCCTTGGTGATTTCGCACTCCCGCAGGGGAGAGCGGATCCCCAACTCCGCCAACACCCGCATCCCCGGGCGGTCATCCGCCCGGTCGGAGGCATTGGTCCCGTCACAGAGCAGAGAGTAGCCGTCCTCCTGGGCCGCCTGGAGCAGGCGGGTGAACAACAATCGCTTACAGTGGTAACACCGGTCGGCGGGGTTGGCCGCTACCTGAGGATCGCTGAGGACATCCAGCTCTAGCACCCGCAGAGGCAAATCCAGCTGTTCCGCCAGGCGTTGAGCGTCCTCCAGCTCAAAGGCGGGCTGGAAGGGGGATTTGACATAGTAGGCGGCGATCTGACAGCCCGCCCGCACCGCCGCCCAGAGCAGATAGGCAGAGTCAGCGCCTCCCGAAAAGGCCACCGCAAATTTGGGGTGGGAGGCAAAAAAAGCGTCCAATGGCAAAGGCAATTCCTCCTTGACAAGGCCAAAAAAACAAAAAAGGCCCACCGCAGTGAGCCTTCTGGCAATCTTGTTTGTAGACGGAGCTTCAGCCCCGCATAAATCCTCCCTTAGTTTACAAGAAAAATGGCCGCTTGTCAATTCCCCAATTGTAGGAAAGTAGGATTTGTGGTAGAATCAAGAAGTATCTTTACAAAAGGAGGCGCATGGCGATGCGGATTATGGTGGTGGATGGACAGGGCGGCGGTATCGGACGCAGCATTGTGGAGAAGCTGCGTGCGGAGCTGCCCCGGGAGGAGATTTTGGCGGTGGGGACCAATTCCTCCGCCACGGCCAACATGATGAAAGGGGGGGCTACCGCTGGGGCCACCGGGGAAAACGCCCTGGTCTACAACTCCCCCCGGGTGCAAGTGATTGTGGGGCCCATTGGCATCGTGCTGGCCAACGCCATTTTGGGGGAGATCACGCCGAAGATGGCCTGCGCGGTGTCCGATAGCCCCGCCAAAAAAGTTCTGATTCCCTCCTCCCGCTGCAACCTGTGGATTGCGGGGATGCAGGAGAAGCCGCTGACCAAATATCTGGAGGAGGCGGTGGAGGCGGTAAAGGCCTCCATCCGGGCGGAATGAGCGCTCTGGATACGGGCCCGCAGACGCTGGCGGCCTGGATGGAGGCGTTTGTGGCGGCCCTGGGAGAACAGTTCGGAAATCAGCTCCTATTTGTGGGCCTTCAGGGGAGCCGTGCCCGGGGAGAGGCCCATCCGGGCAGCGACATCGATGTGGTGGTGATCCTGGAGCAGGCGGGCCCCGCGGAGTTGGCCGCCTATCGCACTCTGCTGGACAGTCTGCCCCAAGGGGATCTGGTCTGTGGCTTTGTCAGCGGCCGTGGAGAGCTGGCGGCCTGGGACCGGGCAGACCTGTTTCAGTTCTACCACGACACCACCGCCTATTATGGCAGCCTGGAAACACTGGTGCCTCCCTTGGGGCGGAAGGATGCCCAGAGGGCGGCCTGGGTGGGGGCCTGCGGCCTCTATCATGCCTGCAGCCACAACTACCTCCATGGACGGGATCCCCAGATGTTGGGGGAGCTGCTCAAGGGGGTGGGGTTTGTGTCCCGGGCGGACTGGTTTGTCCAAACGGGAGAGTACTTGCCCACAGGGCAATCCTTGCGGGCGGCCCTTCCCGCCGCCCAGATGGCGCTGCTGGATGCCCGCGGGGAGTTGGCAGAAAAGACGGGCTGGGATAGCCGCTGTGATGCGCTCTCCCTTCAACTCCTGGATTGGGCGGGCGGCCTGATCCGGCAGCATGGCGGTCACTCCAGCAGGTAGCAGCCGGTGTAGGTGATAGAGCCCTCCTCGCCGTAGGAAAGGCCGTTGTCCTCACACACCTGGGAGACCAGCAAACCATAGGCCTCCATGGAGCAGGAGGCCAGGTCGGGATGACGGCAAGGGGACTGGGGATAGCTGCACTGGGGGCAGAGGGAGCATCCCCCGGATCCCAAGGGAAGCAGCTGCGGCCATCGGCCACGGAGCACCGCCGTAAATTGGGCAAATAGCTGCCGGTGGTGTTTGCCCGTGGCCTCCATGGTCTCATAGTCGAAGGGATCCTCCAGCTGCCGGCTGTACTGTACCAACAGCCCCCAATGGTAGGCTTTCACCCGCTGGGCACATTCTTCCAGGCTGCCGCAGTAGGGGGGACAGGTCCAGCTTCTCCCATAGAGCCCGCACCGGTCGGCGGCACACATCTCCCGCACCTGGGGGAAAAATTGGAGGCTCTCCACCCGTAGAGCTCCGGCGCTGGTAAACCCAAAGGCCAGTGCTTGGGCGGCAAGAGCATTGTAATCGATCAAAGGGGAACGCCTCCTTTGCTGGAATGGCGCCGGGTATCTGGAAACTTCCGGATACCCGGCTTTTTGCGTCCGAAAAAGGCAAAACGCTATAGAGAGTATCCTCTTTTTTGGGAAAAAAGTCAACCTGGGGGCGGCATTTTGGTGGACTATAAAGATAGTCTTGACAGAGGTGTGCCTCTCCGCTATAATGGGGACAGAAGAGAGACTATAAGTATAGTCTAAGGGTGGGTGGCAATATGGAAAATTCTCAAAAACTCAGCCCCACAGAGCTGAAGACCATGCAGATCCTCTGGGACAAAGGGGCGCTGCCCGCCAAGGAGGTCTCCCTGGAGGCGGCGGCCCGCTATGGCTGGAACAAAAATACCACCTACACCATCCTCAAACATCTGGTGGAGAAGGGGCATGTCCAGCGGGAGGAACCGGGGTTCCTCTGCCGGCCGCTCACCGGGCGCCAACAGATCCAACGCAGCGAGACCCGCGGCCTCATCGACCGGCTGTTTGAGGGTTCCCCGGTCTCCTTCTTCTCCGCTTTCTTTGAAAATGAGGACCTCTCGCCGGAGCAATTGGAGGAGATCCGCAAGCTGATTGACAACCACTGACTGCGGGTCAGTCCCGGAGGAGATTGCATGGAACAGCTGTTTTTTCAGGTGCTGAACATGTCCCCAGCGGCCTCCCTTACAGGCTGCGCCGTAGCACTGCTGCGCCTCCTTTTCAAAAAGCGCTTGCCCCGGCGCTGGTTCCTGCTCCTATGGTGCTTGGTTCTCTTCCGGGCACTGGTGCCGGTCGCCCTGCCCGCGCCTTGGAGCGCCTTTAACGCCGTGAAGGCGGTTCCAGCGGCGGGGGCGTCCACCCAACTCCAATTTGTGGGAGATCCCGGTCCCACCATCCCCTTTCCTGCACTTCAGCTGCCTCAGGGTATGGATGGCGCCCCTCCTTTGGAGCCCGGTGTGGCACTGACCCCGATTCCTTTGGGGCGGATTCTCGCCTCTATCTGGCTGTGCGGCTTTTGCCTGTTGCTGGCCTATGGCCTGGTCAGTTACCTCTATACCCTGCTGAAGCTGCGAAAAGCGCGGTTGCTTCCCCCAAATCCCATGTTGGAAAAAATATTTGACCGGGCAGGGTTGTCCCCCAAACGGGTGCGGCTCTACGAGAGTGGTTGGTTTGCCGCCCCCGTGGTCTGCGGGCTGGTGCGGCCTCGGCTGGTGCTCACCCCCCAGACCACCCCGGAGGATCTCCGCTATGTGGTGGCCCACGAACTCACCCACATCCGCCGCAGAGACAATCTTTGGAAATGTCTGGCCACCCTGGCCCTCTACCTGCACTGGTTCAATCCGCTGTTTTGGCTGTTCTACCGCTGGTATACCATCGATATGGAGACCGCCTGCGATGAGGCGGCGATACGGCGGTTTGAGATGGACCCCAAAGCCTATGCCTACAGCCTGGTGAACATGGCGGCCAAAGGGCGCAGTGCCTTCGCGGGCGGCTTTTTGTCCTTTGGGGAATGTGCGTTGAAGGAGCGGGTGCAGGCGATGCTGCGGGTCAAGCGGTATACGGTCTTTGTGACAATTGCAGGATTGGCGGTGGTGGCCGGATTGGCAGCCGTTTTCCTCACCAATCCCCAGGTGTCCTCGACACCGTCCCATTCCCAAGAGGAAGCAGTTCCCTCTGCCCAGGCACGGCAGGCGGTGGAGACCAGCTACAGCATTCTGGGTTCCCTGCGGGAGCGGGATATAGCCCAGATGCGGGTAAGGACAGATGGAGCGCCGGGGGACGGGGTGGAACTTCCCTCGGATGCCTATAGTCCAGTGGTGGATGCCCTCCAATCTTTGGGGCTTCAATGGCAGGAGGGTCTCCTGCAAGAGGATCCCATCTTTCTGGATATCCTGCGCAAGGACGGCGCCTGCCTGACCCTTTCCCTGGGGGAGGACACCCTCCGGTTGGAGGGCACCCTGCCCCAACTGGAGGGGGAGGCGTTCCCCGTTTGCCTGGCCCAGGTGGAGGATCTCACTGGGCAATTGCGCCAGGCCCTGGCTGATGCCACATCCCCCGCCTCCTCCTTGGAAGAACCCATTAGCCTTTCTGTTTCTTCCCAGCCGGAACAGGTTGCTGCCACTCAGCCTGCGGAAGAACCCCTCCGTATGGCAGCGGAACTGGCTCCACTGAGGGAGGAGAACCCGCCATGGCTGCGCCTGCCCTACGGGGAGGTGGCAGAGCTAAACCTGATCGACCGGGATCTCCATATCTGTTACCCGGTGGATGACCCAGAGGATCGGGCCCAGGTGCTCTCTGCCCTCAATAGCCTTACGGTGGAGGAGGGATTACCCGCATCCGCTGACGCGAGAAACCTGCGCCTGCTCCAGGTCCGTCTGACCGATGGGAGCAAATATGATTTCTGGTGTTATGACCAGCTTTTGGTGATGGCCGACTCCCCAGTCGCTGACGGTGAGGCGTTGGAGGTGCTCTATGGGCTGCTGGACCGGTTGGAACAGGATGCTCTCCAACAGGGGAAAACACTGGCTGAGTGGCTGGGGTACATGAATCCCTACCGGATTACCCGACTTTCCGCCATCCGTTGCCAGGCAGGAGAGCCGGCAGAGGAGGGAAACTGGCGCTCCATCGCCTCCCAGGAGCAGCACGACGGCATTTTGGAGACGGCGGGGCTGCTGAAATCCCTGTGGGTGAATCCGGATTCCGCCCTGATCTTGGACCAGGAGGAACCGCTGCCCCAACCGGTACGTTATCAAGTGGACCTGGAGTTTGAGAACGGCGTAGAACGATATACCCTATTCCTTCTGGAAGGGAATTGGCTACAAATCCATGTGGAGAGCATCCCCTACTATGACCTGGCCTATCAGGCGATGGATGAGGGGGCGATCCAGCAGTTGGAGACGTTGTTGGAGGAAGCCATTGCTTCCTAGCCTGGTCTTTTCGCCTCGGGGAAGCGCGCACCCTGTGGCTCAAAAGGGAACCCACCCATTCTAGAGACACGAAAAGGAGTGTGAGCACAATGTTATTTGGAAGCATCCGACGGATTTGTTCCCTGCTCTGTGTTGGAGTGTTGGCTGCGACCTGCCTGACCCCTGCCTTTGCAAAGGAGAACGCCAAGCCGGATATCGGGAACATCCTCCCCCAGCTGCCGGGCACGGTGGCCCAGATCCAAGATTTGCAGGTGATCGACCGGGAACTGCATGCCAGCTATACCGCTTCCGCCGCCGACCGTCAGGCCATTTTTCAGGAGCTTTCCCGCCTGGAGGAGGAACGCCTGTGGTGGGAGATCATTTCTGAGCGGGGGGAGGAGCCGGGCCTGCGGCTGATTTCGGTGTTGGATACCGCAGGTGCCCGCTACAACTACTGGCTTTACCCCGACCATACCCTTCAAATGAGTGGGGGAGGCGGCGTCTGGGAGGTGAAGGGGGAGACGCTGACAGCGCTGGAGGCGCTGTTGGACCGCTGCCAGCAGAACACCCCCGCCAACATGGAGTGGCTGGGGTATATGAACCCCTACCGGATCACCTCCCTCTCGGTGAGTCAGGATGGGGAGCGGGGAATCCACTTGGAAAGCAGCGCCTCCGGGGAGCAGCGGGAGGCGATCCTGGCCATCGCCCAGTCTCTGCGGAAGTTGAAAGTAGGGCGGGTGCAGCAGATCACCGATCCCAACACCCAAATTCCAAACTTAGGGGTGAGCTCCCCCTCCTATCGCCTGCGGATGGTCTTTGAAGGGGGGCAGGAGGGCTACTCTGTTTGGATCTTCAACGGGAATGTGTTTTTGGAGGTGGACAGCATTTCTGTCCCTCTTCTCTATACTTTAAATGACCCCGATCTGACTCAGCAGGCCTACAACCGGCTGGCCAACCTTTTCGCATAACCCCATCAAAACATCCCCGCCCAGTGGACGGGGATGTTTTTGGTAGATGATAGCAAAAAATGTGGAAATCCCAGTACAAAGTGACGGTTGAAGAGGGGGCAATTTTTCGGTAAGATAGAACCATCTGATTGTTGGCGCCCGGAGGAGGGGACAGAATGAAACGTTTGATGGTTCTTTTAGGGGTGCTGGGTTGCTCTTTTTCGGCCATCTTTGTGCGATACGCCGACGCGCCCTCCATGGTGCTGGTTTTCTATCGGGTATTATTTGCCAGCCTACTGCTGTTCCCTCTGGCGGCCAAAAGCTGCCGGGAGGAGCTGGCTGGGATGGATCGGCGGGCACTGGTCCTGCCCACTGTAAGCGGCGCTTTTTTGGCATTGCACTTCACCACCTATTTTGAAAGTTTGAACCGCACCAGCATTGCGGCCAGCCTGGCCCTGGTGGATACAGAGGTGTTCTTCATCGCCCTCATCACCCTGTTTGTCCTGCGGGAGCGCCTGCCTAAAAGGGCATGGATCGGCATCGGTATCACCTTTGTGGGGAGCCTTCTGGTGGCAATGGGGGATCTGGGATCGGGTGGGAACAGCCTGTCCGGCGATCTGCTGGCCCTGGCGGGAGCGTTTTTTGTCGCCTGTTACACCATGATCGGCGCCCAGTGCCGTAAACGGATCTCCACCACCCTCTATACTCTGATAGTCTACCTCTCGGCAGCGATGGTCACCGGCTTGATCCTGCTGGCCACAGGGGTTCCCTTTGGGGGTTACGCCCCGCGGGATTTTCTGTGTGCCCTGGGGATGGCGGTAGTGTGTACGCTGGGAGGCCATAGTGTGTTCAGTTGGGCGTTGAAGGATGTGCCCGCCGCCTTTGTCTCCACCGCCAAACTGCTGGAGCCGGTATTTGCCACCTGTCTGGGGCTGTTGCTGTTCCGGGAGATCCCCGCCCCGCTGGTGGTGGCGGGAGGGGTGGTGGTGATCCTGGGGGTGTTTTACTATCTGCGCCAGGAGCGGTCTGTCTGCCAGGAGATCTCTTCTGCTGATATGTAAAAAGGCACTCCAATAAAATGAGCCCCGTAAAACGGGGCTCATTTTATTGGAGCTGCTCAGTGGCGCCGGTAGGTGGCAGGGGAGAAGAGCATCAATAGAGGGAACAGCTCCAGCCGCCCGGCCAACATATCAAAGCTAAGTACCCATGTGGAAAGGTCGTTGAAGGGGTCGTAGCTGCCTAAGGGGCCACATACCCCCAGAGCCGGGCCCACGTTATTGAAACAGGAGGCCACAGCTGTCACATTGGACACATGGTCATATTGGTCCAAAGAAAGCACCAGGACACTGGCGGCAAAAAGAAGCATATAGACAGTAAAGTAGGTATGAATACCGGCGAGCGTCTGGTGATCCAGGGGTTTGCCCTCAAACTTTAACGCACGGACACTGCGGGGGGAGAGAATGGTCCGCACCCCTCCCACAGCATTTTTAAATAGGATAGCCACTCGGGAAACTTTGATGCCGCCGCCGGTGGAACCAGCCATCGCGCCCACAAACATGATAAGCACCAGGATGGTTTGAGAAAAGACCGGCCAGAGGGAGTAATCAGCGGTGGTATATCCGGTGGTGGTGATGATGCTGGAGACCTGGAAGAAGGCATAGCGGAAACTGTGGAGCAGGTCCCCGCCATATTGAGGCAGGATATCCAGGGTGATGAACCCTGTGGCGGCTGCGATAATCGCCAGATACCAGTGCAACTCCTCGCTCTTCAAGGCGGCAGAGATCCCTCCTGTAAGCAGCACCAGGTAATAGAGGTTGAAGTTGACCCCAAACAGGACCATGAAAATACCGATGACGCCATCCAAATAGGCGGAGTCGTAATAGGCCACACTGGTAGCCTTGATTCCGAATCCGCCGGTGCCGGCGGTGCCAAAAGCATGGAGCATGCTGTCGAAGACGGGCATACCGCCCACCACCAAAAGCAGGATCAACACAATGGTCATCACCAGATAGATGGCATAGAGGATGAGGGCGGTCTGGCGGACCTTGGAGACCAGTTTTCCACAGGTGGGACCGGGAACCTCCGCTTTCATAATATAGAGGGTTTGGGCGTCCGTCTGGGGCAGAATGGCCAACATAAAGACCAAAACCCCCATGCCTCCCACCCAGTGGGTAAAGCTGCGCCAAAAAAGCATGCTGTTGCACATCGCCTCCACATCGGTGAGGATGCTGGCACCGGTGGTGGTGAATCCGGAGACGGTTTCAAAAAAGGCATCTACCAGTCGGGGAATTTCTCCAGAAATCATGAATGGCAGCGCCCCAAACAGTGAGAGGAGCAGCCAGGAGATCCCTACAATAAAAAACCCTTCCCGAACGTACATGCTCCGGTTTTTGGGGCACCTCCAAGAGAGCGGGATTCCCACAGCCAACAACAAAAGAATTGTAATGGCGAAAGCAGGGATGGTGTCGTCCCCATAGACAAGTGCTACAAACATGGGTAGCAGCAGCAGCCCCGCCTCCACCTTCAGCAGCTTGCCGATGATGTAGGCGATCATTCGAAAGTTCATACTCCCTCAATCCTCCGCC
>CAJFPF010000086.1 GCA_904398655.1 uncultured Anaerotruncus sp.
GGTCGCGCCAGCGGGGGCCTTCCTGTAGAACGACCTCTCCGGCCCTCCGGGCCACCTCCCCTAAAAGGGGAGGCTGGGGTTGGGTGGGAGCTTCGGGCCACCTCCCCTGAAAGGGGAGGCATTGGCAGAAAGGCGAGGCAGGCCCTCCCCAGGAGAAAAAGCCCCACCGGCCAGGTAGGGCCCCCACCGGCGCTTCGCGCCACCTCCCCCATGGGGAGGCCCCCACCCGCTGGGTAAGCGAAACCGGAAAGGTTCTGGGGGCCTTTCTCTTACAAAGGCCCCCAGACCCCCAAATGCGCCTGAAGCATGGGGCATTCCGCCATCTGCGGATGGCGGCCAAGGGCACCGCCCTTGGAACCTGCCGCCTTTTGAAACCCGCGGGCGAAAACTTTTCTTTGAAACCCGCGGGCGAAAATTTTAAATGTGGGCCCTCCGTAGAGGCCATCAGAAGTAGCGGGTGAGCAGCAGGGCGTCCTCCACAGGGTCCTCATAGAACCGAGGTCGTCGCCCTACCTGCTGGAACCCCATCCCTTGGTAGAAGGCGCGGGCGGGCAGGTTGCCCTCCCGGACCTCCAGCGTCAAAAACCGCAATTTTTCCCGACGGGCATGGAGGAACAGCCCCCGCAGCAGGCGGGTGGCAATCCGCCGGCGGCGAAAGGCGGGGAACACCGCCACATTGCCGATATAGCCCTCGTCCAATACCTGCTGCATCCCCACATAGCCGGCCACCTGGCCGCCCATACAGGCGGTATAGAAGACGGAAGCGGGATTCGCCAGCTCCGACTCCAAAACCCTCTGGCTCCAGGGCTGGGAGAAACAGGCGGCTTCCAACTGGGCCACCTGGGGCAGTTCCTCCCGGCGCATTCGGTGGACTCGGATCAGGGGTTGAAGGCCGCCAGGCAGCGGGCGGCCGGGCCCGAAACGCCTACTTGGCTTCCAACCAGTTTTCCCCGATGTTGGTGTCCGCCTCCAAGGGGACTTTGAGCTGGATGGCATGTTCCATCTCCTCCTTCAACAGTTGCGCCGCCCGTTGGGCCTCCTCCTCCGGGGCTTCCACCAGCAGTTCGTCGTGGACCTGGAGGATCAGGCGGGAACGCATCCCCTCCCGTTCCAACCGTTCCCACACCCGAATCATGGCGATCTTGATGATGTCCGCCGCAGTACCCTGGATGGGGGTGTTCCGGGCCACCCGCTCCCCAAACGCCTGCGTCACCTTGTTGGAGGCAGCCAGTTCGGGCAGATAGCGGCGGCGGCCAAACAGGGTCTTTACATAGCCATTTTCCCGGGCAAATTGGATGGTCTCCTCCATATACTTGCGCACGCCGGAATAGTGGTTGAGATAGCTTTTGATATAGGCGTCCGCCTCCGCCACCGTGACCCCGATGTCCTGGCTCAGGGAATAGGCCCCAATGCCATAGACAATCCCAAAGTTCACCGCCTTGGCTTGGGAGCGCATGGCGGGGGTCACCATCTCTAAAGGCATGCCAAACACTTGGGCGGCAGTGGCGGTGTGGATATCCGCACCCTGTTGGAACGCCTGGATCATATTCTGATCGTCCGCCAGGTCGGCCAACACCCGCAGCTCGATCTGGGAATAGTCGGCATCCACCAGCTTCCAGCCCGGACGGGCTTTGAAGAACGCCCGCAGGCGGCTGCCCTCCTGGGTACGCACCGGGATGTTCTGTAGATTGGGCTCGGTGGAGCTGATCCGCCCGGTGCGGGTCTCGGTCTGTTGGAAGGTGGAACGTACCCGCCCATCCGGATCCACCAGCTTCAAAAGGCCGTCCACATAGGTGGACTTCAATTTGGAGAGCTTGCGGTATTCCAGAATGTCCTCAATGATGGGATGTTTGCCCCGCAGGCTCTCCAACACCTCTGCGCTGGTGGAGTAACCGCTTTTGGTCTTCTTCCGGGCGGGCAGCCCCAGATCCCCAAACAGCACATCCCCCAGCTGTTTGGGGGAGTTCAGGTTGAAGGTATGGCCGGCATAGCCATAGAGCTGTTCCTCCAATTGGCCGAGCCGGTCCTGAAGCTGTTCTCCGTAGGCTTGGAGGGCCTCGGTATCCAAGGCGAACCCTTCACACTCCATTCCAGCCAGCACCCGGGCCAGAGGGAGTTCGATCTCCTCCAGCAGCCGCTCCTGGCCCTTTTGATGGATCTCCCTCTCCAGATGGTCACAGAGGCTTCCAAATAGGATGGCCTCCTCCGCCAACCCCTGCCAGGCCGCCGGAACCTCCCCCTCCAACTCCCGAGGGACCACTCCATATTGGGCGGCCAGCTGCCGCAGGTCATAGGCAGAGCTGTTGGGGCTCAAAAGGTAGGCGGCCAGTTCCCCGTCAAACCGGATGTTCTGGGTGCGCTTGCCCTGGCGGTAGAGGAATTTGTGCAGCGGCTTGCTGCTCCATACCCGCAGCGGCTGGCCCAGCTCCAACAGAGGCTCCAACGCCTCCCCGGAGAGGAGCAGAAGCCGGTGGGGCAGGGCGGCGGCCAGGGCGGCAAAGCCGCCCCGGCCGTCCGGGCCGCAGAGCAGGTCGGCGCCGCCCGCCTGCCGGACCTGTTCCAGATAGTCCGCCGGTTCCACCGCTACCTCCAACGGCCCGGACGGCTCCCGCGCCGGGGATCCCCCCGGCGCGGAGCCGCCGCCCGTCTGCTCCGCCAAGGCAGCCGCGGCGGGATCCACCCCCCACCGCTCCATGAGCTTGAACATTTCCAGCCGGGCGAAGAGGGCAGCCGCATGGGGCTGGTCCACCGGCTGGCGCAGGTAATGTTCCGGATCGGAATCGATGGGGGCCTGGCAGCAGATCTCCCCCAATTTCCGGCTCAAAAACGCCATATTTTTCCCCTCGGCCAGCTTTTTGCGCACCGAGGGCTTCAGCTCCAGCTGATCCAGATTTTGATAGATGGCCTGAATATCCCCATAGCGTGAGATCAGGTCCAAAGCGGTCTTCTCCCCAATGCCCGCCACACCGGGGATGTTGTCCGAACTGTCCCCCATGAGGGCTTTCACCTCAATGAGCTGCCGGGGGCTGACCCCATACCGGTCCTGGACCGCCGCTATATCATAGAGGGTGGAGACCGGCTGCCCCATCTTGGTGGTGGCCAGCCGCACAGTGACCCGGTCGCTGACCAGCTGTAAGCTGTCCCGGTCGCCGGTGGCAATGACACAGTCCGCCCCCCGTTGGGTACAGCCGGCGGCCAGGGTGCCCAACAGGTCGTCCGCCTCATAGCCCTCCACCGCCACCAGGGGGAACCCCAGGGCGGTGAGCAGTTCTTTTAAAGGTTGGAGCTGGCTGGCCAGTTCCTGGGGCATCCCTTTGCGCCCTGCCTTATAGCCGTCATACATCTGGTGGCGGAAGGTGGGGGCCTTCAAATCAAAGGCACAGGCCACCGCGTCCGGTTGAACCTCCTCCAGCATCCGCAGCAGAATGGTCAAAAATCCATAGATTCCATTGGTGAATTCGCCGTTTTTGGTGGTGAGCGCCTTGATACCGAAATAGGCCCGGTTCAAGATGCTGTTTCCATCCACTGCCAGTAGTTTCATGGCTGCCTCCAATCCCCTCCCAGGGCGGGAAGGACGATTTTGCGGGGAAAATGCTCGCTCCCCAGTTTACCATTGCCCATTATAGCATAAATTCTTGCTTTCCTGTGAAAATTCTGCTACGATTATTTGCGTCTGAGGAAATTTCTTGCATCAAATTCTACATTTTAGATAAATTTATATTTTTATTACAAATTGTATTTACAGGAGGCCCCCCTATGAAGCTTGGAACCCTCACCATCCCATCCACCGCAGCCCTGGCCCCCATGGCCGGGGTGGGGGACGCAGCCTTCCGAAGGATCTGTAAACAGTTTGGCGCAGCCTATCTGGTGGGGGAGATGGCCTCCTCCAAAGGGATGCACTATTCCAACCGGAAGACAGCGGAGTTGTTGGGGGTCAGCGATGAGGAGCGGCCGATCGCGGTCCAACTATTTGGGGACGACCCGGCCATCATGGCCGAGGCCGCCCGCCGGGCGCTGGAATTTGGCCCAGATGTGATCGATTTGAACATGGGCTGTCCTGCCCCCAAGGTGGCGGGGAACGGGGGAGGCTGCGCCCTGATGAAAAACCCCCTCCTGGCCGGCCGGATCACCGAGGCGGTGGCCAAGGCGGTGCCCATCCCGGTGACCGCTAAATTCCGGAAGGGATGGGATGAGGAACATGTGAACGCGGTGGAGTTTGCCCGCATCCAACAGGAGAGCGGCGCGGCGGCGGTGACCGTCCATGGCCGCACCCGCCAGCAGTTCTATGCCCCGCCGGTGGATTTGGACATCATCGCCGCGGTGAAGGCGGCAGTTTCCATCCCGGTGATCGGTAATGGAGGTTGTATAGATGTCCAATCTGTAAAAAAGATGTATGACTATACAAAATGTGATCTTGTCATGGTGGGCCAGGGGGCATTGGGACGGCCGTGGCTGTTTGCCCAGCTGGACGCCTATTTCACCCGGGGGGAGCTGCTTCCCGAGCCGCCCCTGGCCCAGCGGATGGAGGTCATGCTGCAGCAGTTTGCCCTGGCCTGTTCCCTGAAGGGGGAGGGCCAGGCCATGCGGGAGGCCCGGAAACATGCGGGTTGGTATATGAAAGGGATGCGGGGGGCGGCAGAGTTCCGCCGCCGGGCAGGGCAGCTCACGACCCTGGAGGATGCCCGAGTGTTGGCCCGGGATGTGTTGGCCGCCAACCCCAGCGATTGTTAAAACGAGGAGGAACTGGATCATGCGTCCGAGGAAAAAACACCATTTGGAGGAACGGTTGGCCGCCTGTGAGGGCTGCTTTTTGACAGGGGAGGCCCTGGAACAGGGACGGCTGCGGGAATCGTTCCCCAACCCTCAGGCACCGTTGCATTTGGAGATTGGCTGCGGCAAGGGGCAGTTCTCCTATCAGATGGCCCAACGGCATCCGGAGTGGAACTTCATCGCCATGGAGCGGGAACCCAATGTGATGCTGGATGCGGCAGAACGGTTGATGGCCCAGCCGTTGCCCAATTTGAAGCTGTTGCTGGGGGATGCGGAGGAGCTTCCTAAACTGTTTTTGCCAGGGGAGCTGGCCAGGATCTATATCAACTTCTGTGATCCCTGGCACAAGCACCGCCAGTATAAACGGCGGCTCACCTATCGGGAGCGGTTGAAGGTCTATTGCAATCTGTTGGCGCCAGAGGGGGAGATCTGGTTCAAGACGGACAACTATATGCTCTATCATTTCTCCCTCTTTGAGTTTGACGCGGTGATGAACCGGTATTTCACCACGACCGACCTTCACGCCAGCGAATACGCGGCAGACAATGTGATCACTGAATATGAGCAGCGGTTCACCGATCTGGGGCAGACCATTTACGCCATTCGCGCCAGGAAGAGAGGGGAATCGCCTGCGGCGCCCATTTGAAAGTTTTCGTCCACCTTTTCCAAAAGGCGGGCGGGGCAGGCCCCGCGGCCGAACGCGCCCTTTGGGTTGTTCTTTGCGGCAGCGCCGCCGCCCGCGAGTCTGCCTGTGGCGCATTCAAAAGTTTTCGTCCACCTTTTTCAAAAGGCGGGCGGGGCAGGCCCCGCGGCCGAACGCGCCCTTGGGGTTGTTCTTTGCGGCAGCGCCGCCGCCCGCGAGTCTGCCTGTGGCGCA
>CAJFPF010000087.1 GCA_904398655.1 uncultured Anaerotruncus sp.
TACATGACCATGACCAGGGGCAAAAAGCCCACCACGGCGATGACGCCGCCGATCATGCCATCCACCACCAGGGCGTAGAGCAGCGGGTTGGCGTTCTCCATGAGGCCGCCCACCCAGCCCTGGAACCCCTCTAGGATGGCCACCAGCCAGTCGGCGATGGGGGTGCCGACCCACACCTGGGAGATCTCGAACACCAGCCACATGACCACCGCGAAGATGGGGATGCCCAGCCACTTGTTGGTGAGCACCGCGTCGATCTTGTCCCCGGCGTTCCGGTCCTTGGTGAGGACCTTGCGGGTCTCCACCGCCTTTACAATACCGTTTACGAAGGCAAACCGCTTGCGGTCGGCCTCCTCCACCGCCTTTTTATCAGTCAGGTCGATCTCGTCCTGGAGGTAGGGGGCGGGCTGAGGCTCGCCCGCATGGGCCACCGCCGCCGCCACCACCGCTTGGAGGCCCTCGCCGCCGGTGGAAACGGTGTCAATCACCGGGCAGCCCAATTTTTTGGAGAGGGCGGCGGTGTCGATCCTGGTCTGCTTTTTCTCGTTGAGGTCGTGCTTGTTCAGGGCCACCACCACAGGGATCCCCAACTCCAGCAGCTGGGTGGTGAAAAACAGGCTGCGGCTCAGGTTGGTGGCGTCCACGATGTTGATGATGGCATCGGGGTGCTCCTTTTTCACATAGGAGCTGGTGATGCTCTCCTCACTGGTGAAGGGGGACATGGAGTAGGCGCCGGGCAGGTCCACGGCGATCAGCTGTTCCTCCCCGCTGTAGTAGGATTTTTTAATGGGGTGCTCCTTCATCTCCACCGTGACGCCCGCCCAGTTGCCGACCTTCTCATTGCGGCCGGTAAGGGCGTTGTACATGGTGGTCTTTCCGGAGTTTGGATTGCCTGTTAGAGCAATACGCATGTTTTGATTCCCTCCTCAAATGTTTCACTGACGGCCAGGCCCCAAGGGCTGGCCGTTGCACCGTTGGTTAGTTATTGATAACCGTCGGGTACGGCAACAGGCGTCGCCGCACCCAGCCGGTCAGATCACAATTGCTTCGGCCAGCTGGTTATCGATGTTGTACCGGCCGTCCTTGATGGAGACCACACAGCCGCCCTTCAGTCGGGAAACCACTGTGATGGTCTCGCCGCTGTAGCACCCTAGGGAGAACAGGAACGCATCCAGCTCCTCGTCATCCGTCTCGATCCCTTGGATGATGTATTCCTGTCCTTCCACCGCATCCTTCAAAGTCATTTGTATCACCATCTGCCTCCTCAGGTTTTGGGCCTTCAGTTTGCAAAAGCAAACCGAAGTTAGCCTCTTCTAATCGCTGTCATTATACTGTCCCCCGGGGGATTTGTCAACCTTTTTTCAGGAGTTTGGGGGGCGAAAAAACAAAATTTTTTTCCATCTTGAAGGAAGAACCGGAACTATGTTAAAATAGGAAAAATAGCTTGCGGGAGTTTCTATCCAAACCCGCCAAAATTGTTTGGCACGGTTAACAATCGCCGGAGGTGTTGCAACCTTGAAGCTTCATGAATCCGCGGAGAACTATTTGGAAGCAATTTTGATTTTAAAAAATGAGCGGGGCCTGGTGCGTTCCATCGACGTGGCCCAGCATCTGGGGTTCTCCAAGCCCAGCGTCAGCCGGGCGGTAAACCTGCTGCGGTCGGGCGGCTATCTGACTATGGCACCTGGGGAGGGCTGGCTGGAACTCACCGACAAAGGACAGGAGGTGGCGGAACGGATCTATGAACGCCACCGCTGTCTCTCCCTGTGGCTCACCGCCTTGGGGGTGCCGGAGGAGGTGGCCGCCGCGGACGCCTGCAAAATCGAGCACGATTTGAGCCCCGAGACCTTTGAGAAGCTCAAAGCTTATATCCAGCGCAACTACCCCTCCCTGACGTTGCCCCAATAAAAATTTGCCCCTCCTGCGCCGTGAAGCGCCGGAGGGGTCTTTGTTTCTCTTCCCTTTTGCCGGAGGCCCCGCCGCGGAGCGCCCGGATGGGCGCAGCGCGGCGGGGGCAAGGGTAGGCTCCCCTTGCAAGGGGAGCAGCCGCCGCCAGGCGGCTGAGGGGTCGCGCCCGCTGGAACCTCTCCGTAGAACAAGCCGCCTTCCCGCCCGGCCCCTCCGCCCCCGTGGGGGGAGCTGCCGCCGCAGCGGCTGAGAGGGGGCGGCGGCAAACCTAAAAAGTGGTCGTCCCCTCTCCGGCCCTCCGGGCCACCTCCCCCCGTGGGGGAGGTCATGGGGAGCGGGAACCTCTCTGTAGAACA
>CAJFPF010000088.1 GCA_904398655.1 uncultured Anaerotruncus sp.
ATGAGGAGCGTAGCTCAGGACTGATGGCACCGTTTTTGTGCTCCCCGGTCGTGGCCGCCCTCAGGCCCTGCGGGGCGGAGAGGCCGGAGCGGGGAGGCGGATTGTTCTACGGAGAGGTTCCAGCGGGCACGACCCCTCAGCCGCCTGGCGGCGGCAGCTCCCCTTGCAAGGGGAGCCTAAAAGGGGTTAGCGCTTGCCTCCGCCGCGCTGCGCCCCTCCGGGCGCTCCGCGGCGGGAGCTTGGGCAAACGGAAGGACGGATGATTTTGACAGGAGGTGGTCCGCATGGACTATTTGGCAGGAAGCTATGATGTGGCGGTGATCGGCGGCGGCCACGCAGGGATCGAGGCAGCTTTGGCAGCCGCCCGGTTGGGAGCGTCGGTGATATTATTCTCCATCTCCATGGACGCAGTGGGGAATATGCCCTGCAACCCCTCCATTGGGGGCACCGCCAAAGGCCATCTGGTGCGGGAGATTGACGCCTTGGGCGGGGAGATGGCCAAGGCCGCGGATGCCACCTTCCTACAGAGCCGGATGCTCAACCGGGGGAAGGGCCCAGCGGTCCACAGCCTGCGGGTCCAATCCGACCGGAAGCGGTACCATCTCTATATGAAACATGCCCTGGAGACCCAGCCCGGATTGGATGTGAAGCAGGCGGAAGTGGTGGAGATCCGCACCCGGGAGGGGCGGGTCTCTGCGGTGGTCACAGAATTGGGGGCGGTGTTTGAGGCAAAGACGGTGATCTTGGCCACCGGGACCTTTTTGCAGGGGAGGATCTATGTGGGGGAGTACCAGGCGGAGAGCGGCCCGGATGGGCTGCATCCTGCAACCCTCCTTTCCGGCTGCTTGGAGGGGTTGGGCATCCCTTTGCGCCGGTTCAAAACCGGCACCCCCGCCCGGGTGGACCGGCGTTCCATCGACTTCTCCCAGTTGGAGCCCCAGCCTGGGGAGGAACCTATCACCCCCTTCTCCTTTGAAACCGATCCAGCGGGCCTGAAAAACCAGGCGGTCTGTTATATGACCTATACCAATGAGGCCACCCATCAGGTGATCCGGGAAAATTTGGACCGTTCCCCCCTCTATGGGGGGGCTATCCAGGGGATTGGCCCCCGGTATTGCCCCAGCATTGAGGACAAGGTGGTCCGGTTCCCGGATAAGCCCCGCCATCAGCTATTTGTGGAGCCTATGGGGATGGATACCAACGAGATGTACCTCCAGGGGATGTCCTCCTCCCTGCCGGAGGAGGTACAGGTGGCCCTCTATCGGACGATCCCCGGCTTTGAACAACTGAAGATCATCCGCAACGCCTATGCCATCGAATATGATTGCATCGATCCCACCTGCCTGCGGGCCTCCTTGGAATTTAAACAGGTGGGAGGGCTCTATGGGGCGGGCCAGTTCAATGGCACCTCCGGCTATGAGGAGGCGGCCGCCCAGGGGTTGATTGCCGGGATCAATGCCGCCCGCCAAGTTCAAGGGAAGGACCCCTTGATCCTGGACCGGGCCAGTTCCTACATCGGTACCCTGATTGATGACCTGGTGATCAAGGGCTGTAACGATCCCTACCGGATGATGACCAGCCGGTCGGAGTACCGGCTGCTCCTCCGCCAGGACAATGCCGACGCCCGACTGACCCCCATCGGCCGGGAGATTGGCTTAATTGGGGATGCCCGTTGGGCCAAATTCCAGGAAAAACAGGCCCAAATTGCCCAAGAGTTGGAGCGGGTGCGCCATGTGAACCTGGCTCCCAGTCCGGAATTGAACCATCTGCTGGAGGAGTATGGCACTGCGCCTTTGACCACCGGCGCCAAACTCTCTGAACTGATCCGCCGCCCCCAGCTGGGATATGCCCTCCTGGCCCCCTTTGACCCCCAGCGCCCGGAACTGCCGGGCCCGGTGTGGGAACAGGTGGAGATCACCTTGAAGTACGAAGGGTATATTCAAAAGCAGCTGGTGCAGGTGGCCCAGATGCGGAAATTGGAGGGGCGGGCCCTGCCGGAGGATTTGGACTATGCCGCCGTGGGGGGGCTGCGGCTGGAGGCGGTGGAAAAGCTCTCCCGGCTGCGTCCTGCTAACATCGGCCAGGCCTCCAGGATCAGTGGGGTGAGCCCGGCGGATATCTCTGTGCTGCTCATCTGGCTGGAACAGCGTCGGGGATAGGGTTTGCCAATTTCTATCCCCCTTCCGCAGTACGGACAGCCTGCCCATTCGGCCCCATCTCCCCCTTTCCTGAAAAGCGGAGACTTTGAACCAGATGCAGTCCTCTCCCAGGCGCCCCTTGCAAGAGGAGCTGCCGCCAGGCGGCTGAGGGGTCGCGTCCGCAGGGGCCTTCCTGTAGAATAAGCCGCCTTACCGCCCGGCCCCAGCTCCCCCGTGGGGGGAGCTGCCGCCGCAGCGGCTGAGAGGGGGCGGCGGCAAACTTAAAAAGTGGTCGTCCCCTCTCCGGCCCTCCGGGCCACCTCCCCCCGTGGGGGAGGTCATGGGGAGCGGGAACCTCTCTGTAGAACA
>CAJFPF010000089.1 GCA_904398655.1 uncultured Anaerotruncus sp.
AGCAAAGGGAGTTTTTTGTCTTCATCATCGGCATAAGCCTTCTTTGGAACCACTCGCCTTGCGAGTGGTTTTCGGTATACAAAAATGCTTCGCGCATGAGCGCGAAGCATTTTTTATCTATTTTTCTGTCACTGGGCGGGCATCTCCGCAGGTTGGCCGCCGCCATTTAAATCCGTTGGAGGCTCTTCTCCACCCGGAACGCCGGGCTGCTGTCCATCGGGAGGAGCTCCGAAGCCGCCGTCCGACGGCTGCTGCCCATCCTCCGGCAGGGCTCCGCGGCCACCGCCGCCGGGGCCTCTGCCGCCGCCAAATCCACCGCCCATCCCCCGATTGGAACCATAGACCAGGCTATCCAGGGTGATTGTGGTCTCCGCAGTGCCGGCAGTCACGGTGTAGGTGCCTCCCACCTCCAGCTCAGGGCAGCTGATGACCACCGAGTCGAACGCCTTGCCCGGGGCCCAGGAGAGGAGCTCCTGCCCGCTCTCATCGGTCAGTGTGACGGTGGAGCCCGCCTCCTGACGGTCAAACGTCACCAGCATGACCCCCTGTGTGGAGTCGGCGCCGAAATTCTGTGCCATCTGAGAGGCTCCCGCCGCGATAACCGTCCCGCCGGTCACCACCGCTTCGCCGCCATAGTCCAGGGCTCCATTTCCGCCGTTGTCCGGTCCAGAGAGGTAGAGCTCCCCGCCGGATACCGTCAGGTCTCCATTGGAGTCGATGCCGTCCCCGGAGGCGTCCAGATAGAGTATCCCGCCCGAGATATGGATGTAGGCGTCCGCGTCAGCACCAAAGGGGTCGCCGCCCCAACGGCCGCCCATACCGCTCTGGTCGTTGCCTCCCGCCGCGTTCAGTCCGTCGTCGCTGGAAACCAGGGTGATCTGGCCACCGGTGATGTCCACCGTCAGGCCCTCAATCCCCTCGTAGCTCTCGGTGATATCGATGGTGCAGCCGTCGGAGATGGTCACGTTGGTGTCCGCGTGGAACCCATCGTCGCCGGTGGCAATCTCAAACGTTCCGCCGCTCACCAAGAGGTTGGCGTTGGAGTGGACGGCGTCATCCGCAGAATTGATGACAAACTCCCCACCCTGGATGGTCAGATCCCCTGCCGCTTTGATCCCCTTAGTGCTCACACTGTCCTCCGTCTGGGAGGCGGTGAACGGTCCCTCCTGGACAGCGGCCTGGCTGCCGCCCCCGGTGGTGAGGGTGTAGCTGCCCCCCTCAATTTGCAGGTAGCTGCCTCCGCTCAGGCCGTCCCCTTCGGCGGTAATGGCGAAGGTGCCATCCAGGATGTGGAGGAAGCCCAGGGAGGCATCCTCATCGTTTTCCGCCTGGATGCCATCCTTCCCCGACTGGATGGTGAATGTGCCGCCTGCAATGGCGATGCTGTCCTTCCCGGAGAAGCCATGGCTGGCGGCGGTGACGTCATAGATGCCGCTGGTGATCACCAGGCTGTCCTTGGAGACCACGCCGTGCCCCGCCTGGGCGGTGATGGACAAGGCCCCCTCCCCATTTAAGGTCAGGTCGTCTTTGGAAAAGAGGACGGCATCGATGTTGTTGTCATCGATGGCCACATATTCCCCCCCATTGGAAAGCTGGTTTTCCGTTCCCGCGGCGGTGGTGACATACACATGGTCCGCTTGGCGCACATAGAGGGCGGCCGAGCTGGCGTTGGAGATGGAGACCCCATCCAGCACCAGCTGGATCTGGTCATCCTTGTCCGCGTCCACCAGCACCATGCCCTCCCAGTTTCCGGAGAGCAGATAGGTTCCCTCGTCGGTGATGGTGACGGTTCCGTCAGAAATTTCCACGGCATCGGTGTCCGCCTGGGCCGAGGTCCCCTCCAGCTGGATATGGGCGGCGGAACCCTCATCGTACCCGGTCTCATAGTCCTGCTGGGTGAATAGGTCGGAATCGCTCTCTGTCATTGTTCCGCCATCTGCCGTGCTGCTGACCTGGGCAGTGCTGGAGGATCCCTCGTCGCCATTGTCCTGGCTGGCCCCCGCGCATCCCGACAGAACCAGGGCTGCCACCAGGAGAAGGGCGGTCAAACGGTGATGATACATGTCTTTCGCTCCTTTATAGTTCTGTGGTTGTGGTTTCCTGCTGGGAGATGGTGATCTCCAGGTTCCCGTTGCGGCAGCGCAGCTGGTCAATCAGCCGCTTTTCCAAACCCGGGTCGCGCAGGACTAAATTGTAGGTCAACCGGAACAGGCTGCCCATATTGGTGGTCTTCACCTTGGTCAATTCCCAGCTGGAGGCAAATTCCCGCAGAGGTTCGTCAAAGACGCCGGTGTAGTCCAGATCCTCCGGGATGGTGATATGCAAAGTCCGGTAACGGGCAGCCCCCCGGCCGGCCCCCAGCCCCAAACGGCTGTAGAGCATGGAGGCCCCGCCTACGATCAGGACGAACAGGAAGGCATACCCCAGATAGCCCATGCCGGTCACCAGCCCGGCCCCCATAGCCAAAAACAGCACACCGATCTCCTGGGCGGTCCCCGGGATCGACCGGAACCGGACCAGGCTGAACGCCCCTGCTACCGCCACGCCTGTGCCCACATTGCCGTTCACCATCATGATGACCACGCAGACCACCGCGGGCAGCAGGGCCAGGGTGGCCAGGAAGCTTTTGGTGTAACGGGAGCGGTAGAGGCACATCAGCGCCAACAGAAGGCCGATGGCCAAAGAGCCTCCCACGCAGAGCAAAAAGTCGGAGATCGAAATCACCTGGCTCATATCGGTGTCGAACACCCCGCGGAATAGATTGTCAAGCATATCGCCTTCCCCCTTCCAAAGCGGGTAAGATCAGCCGCTGGTAAGCGGATCCATACTTGGAGAAGGAGGTTTTGAACGCCCGCTGGCTGCTCAGGCAGTGGGACAGCCAGAGCGGGAGCCCGCCGGCGGTCTTAATCTCCATCAGGGTGGCCTCCCGGTTCAGCAGAGGGGTCCCATAGATCCCCTCCTGGAAGGAAAAACCGCTGAACCTGGCCAGGATATTCTCGTCAAAGGTGACCCTTAGCTCGCTGCCGTCCAGGGCGTAGTAGGCCTCCCGCTCGTAGGAGAGAAAGGCAGCGGGGATCAACCGGCCGTAATAGCGGCGGAAGTAGTCGATCTCATCCGCGATCTGGGAGGCGACCGGCAGGGGACTGCCGGTCGCCAGGCAGTCCAGCGCCTCCCCCTGGGACAGGCTGAGACGCCGCTTATAGACCACCGACCGGTACTTCTTTTTTAACTCCACAAAAATGGGGTCCCCCATCCCCGCCTGGCGGTAGCTGCGCAGCCGCAATTTCTCTTTATAAACCGGCCGCTCGATGGAACGGCGGATCAGCCGGTAGGTATCTGTATCATAATAGATGCTGCGCACGGTGGTGCGCCCATATTGATCCAAGGCCATCTGCGGGGCCATCGCCTCCAACAGGGCGGCTTTCTGGGTGGGATTGAGCAGGTACTTGATCTCATACCGCTGGAAAACCATCTGATCGCCCACATTCATCAGCTCCTTTGCTTAGATTTTACAATGGAAACTCTAACCCAACCTAAAATGGAATGTGAATTTTCTGTATCCAATCCCATTTCCCAAGCCCTGTGGTATAATTCTAGCATAGGCCGGCGTTTTTAAATTTTGTTTAATGTGTGGGCGATAGACTGAGTACAAAATCTGTAGAAAGGTGGCGAAGTGGCATGCGGCTTCTCTTCGCGGAGGACGAACGTTCCCTCTCCAAAGCGGTGACAGCCATCTTGGAAAAGAACAACTATTCGGTGGACGTGGTCTATGACGGGCAGGAGGCCCTAGATTACCTGGAAAACGGCCAGTATGACGGGGCCATCCTGGACATCATGATGCCAAAACTGGATGGGATCTCCGTCCTGCGGCGGGTGCGGGAGCAGGGGAACCGGGTCCCGATCCTGCTGCTCACCGCCAAGTCGGAGGTTGACGACAAGGTGTTGGGCCTGGACAGCGGCGCCAATGACTATTTGACCAAACCATTTGCCTCCCGGGAACTGTTGGCCCGGATCCGGGCCATGACCCGCAGACAAACCGCCCATGGAGATTCCCATCTGCACATGGGGAATATCATTCTGGACACCGCCCAGTTCACCCTCTCCTCCCCCTCCGGAAGCTTCCGCCTGGCTAACAAGGAGTTCCAGATGATGGAGCTGCTTTTGCGCAACCCAGGGCAATTGATCTCCGCCGGGCAGTTTTTGGAGCGGATCTGGGGCTGTGACACCGACACCGAAATCAACGTGGTCTGGGTCTATATCTCCTACCTGCGCAAAAAGCTGGAGGCGCTCCACGCAGATATCCAGATCCAGGTCACCCGGAATGTGGGGTACTCCCTGGAGGTGCGTCCATGATCCGGAAGCTGCAAAAACGTCTGATCGCTGTCTCCATGCTCTCCCTGTTGGCCGTGCTGACAGCCATCATGGGAGCGGCGAACATCCTCAACTACCAGAAGATCCTCTCGGACGCCGACCGGACCTTGGCCATCTTACTGGAAAATGACGGCGCCTTTCCCCAAAAGCCGGACCCACACCCCCCCAGAGAGCCCTGGGGCCGGGCAATGCCTCCCGAACTGCCCTATGAGTCCCGCTATTTCTCGGTGCGGTTCTCCTCCAGCGGGGAGATCCTGGCGATGGACACCGGAAAGATTGCTGCGGTGGACGACCAGACAGCCCAGGAGATGGCCCGCCAGATCTGGGACAGCGGCAGAAGGCGCGGATTCTCCGGGGAGTACCGGTATGTGCTGGATTTGCAGCGGGAGGAACCCCTGCTGATCTTTTTGGACTGCTGGAAAAACCGCTCCACCTTCCGAAATTTCCTGCTCACCAGCTGCGGGATCTCCCTCGCCGGCCTGGCGGCGGTCTTCCTGTTGATCCTGGTCTTTTCCCGGCGTCTGATCCGCCCGGTATTGGAGAGCTATGAAAAGCAAAAGCAGTTCATCACCGACGCCGGCCATGAACTGAAAACTCCCGTCACCATCATCGACGCGGACACTGAGGTGCTGGAGATGGAGTTGGGGGAAAATGAATGGCTCCGGGATATCCAACTTCAAACACGCCGCTTGACCAGCTTGACCAACGACCTGATCTTTCTCTCCCGGATGGAGGAGGACCGCCCCCAGCTGGCAAAGCTGCCCTTCTCCCTCTCCGATCTGGTAAGCGAGACCGCCCAGTCGTTTCAATCTCTGGCAAAGATGCAGCACAAGACCTTCCAGATCCGGGTGCAGCCTATGCTCTCCCTGTATGGGGACGAAAAAACCATCGGCCAGCTGGTGACCATCCTACTGGACAACGCCTTAAAATATTCCAGGGAGGAGGGGGACATCTTCCTCCAACTGGAGCAGCAGAAAAAACACCTCTATCTCACGGTGGAAAATTCTGTCGACGGGCCCCTGCCTGAAAAATTGGACCAGCTGTTCCAGCGTTTTTACCGAACGGATGGCTCCCGCAGCCCTCAAACAGGCGGGTATGGGTTGGGACTCTCCATCGCCAAGGCAATTGTGGAGGCCCACGGCGGCAAAATCAGCGCCTCCAGCCCGCAAACCGGCCGGCTACAGATCCAGGCTGTCTTCAAGGCCGCCGGGTCAGAGGCCGGCTCCGCCCTCTAGAGTGGCGTCTGGGATTTTGGTATTTTTTCCCCATTTTTTCCCATTCATTGACAACGGAGCCATTTCATGGGATACTATGACCAGAACAGGCGGCTGGACCGCCAGAGGGAGGGAGACGCTTTGCAGATCCAGGTGGTGGGGCTACACAGCCCCCGGCAGACGCCGGACCAACTGTCCGGCGCAGTGCTGCAGGCGGTGGAGGCGCTGGAGCAGGGCGGCTGGAAGGTCCAAGGCCGGTGTACCTGCCAGCTCTCCCAACTCCCCCAGGCAGCCGGCCCTGCCCTGGAAAGAGGGGAAACCGTCCTGGTGGTGGGGGGGGCCTCCATCGACCCAAATGTCCGCCAGGTTTTAGAGGACTGGCTGCGCCTGCCCACCGTCTTTGACCCCGCTACCGACCAAAGGGTACGGGCGGCCTATGCCCAGGTGGGGCGGCCGCTGCCAGAATCCGCCCAGCTGCTCTCCCAATTTCCCCGGGGCGCCACCATCCTGCCCGGGATTCGCACCATCCTGCCCGGTTGTCTTTTTTCAGCTGGGGGTGGGACGTTGGTACTGCTGCCCGCCCGTCCGGAGGAATTTTTACCCATGCTTCAGCGGGGGCTGTTCCCCCTGTGGTCCCAGTCAAAACCCTCTGCAGATGAGCCGGATCCCCCTTCCTCCAGCTGTTCCAAACTGGTGAATGTCTGGGGGGTCTCGGAGCAGGCGTTGTCCCAGCGTTTGGAGGACCTCTCCCCGCCTGAAGGGGTTTCCCTCCAGGTGATCCCCCTCCCAGGCGGTTTGGGGGTACGGGTGTCCTGTGAGGAGGGCTGTGTGGAGCGCCCCCAGTCGGTCTGTGAGCTGGTGGCCCAACAGGTTTCCCTGCTGTTGGGGGAGGCCGCCTGCGGCTTCGACCAGGAGGCCGGGCCCGCCGGCATTGCCGCCCAGGCCCTCTTTGACGCCGGACGTTCGGTCGCCCTGGGGGAGAGCGGTACCAACGGGCTGTTGGCGGGACAGCTGCAGCCGCTGCCCAACGCCCGGAAGGTCCTCCCGTTCTCGGTTTCCGCCTATTCCGACCGGCTGCGCCAGGATGCTCTGTTGGTCCCAGCCAAGCTGCTGAAAAAATATGGCGCCCAAAGCGCGCAAACAGCGGCGGCCATGGCTTTGGGGGCTATGCAACAGGGGGGCGCCTCTCTGGGGCTGGCGATCTGTTGTCCCACTGGGGAGGATCCAGACCCCTGTTGGGTGGCCCTCTGCGATGGGGAGACCGTCTGGACCCGCCAGGAACCCCTCCCCAGCCGCCGGGAAGAACCGGAATCCGCCAGGCTGCAGGCCTGTCAGGCGGGGTTGCGGTTACTTTTGGACTATTTGGCCAACCCCGGGGGATTGCCAGGAGGACAGACTCACCGCCAGGCGGTGGACGGGATGCTGCCCTCTTCCCGGGCGGCTAAGACAGAGCCGCCTTCGGAGGAGCCCTCCCCACGGGGCCGGGGAGCGTTGCGGATTGCCGGGATCCTGCTGGTCCTGGCGGGCTTGGGGGCGGCCGGATGGCTGGGAATCACGCAGGGGATGCCTCTGCTGGAGCGGATGACCGCGGCCTCCGCTTCCACCCTTCAGCCGGAGGTGGAGACGTTGGCCGCCCAGACCGTCTCCCAAGCCCAGGAGCTCTCCGCCCAGGCCCATCAGGCCCAGGAGGAGGCTGCTCAGGCCGCTTTGGACGCCCAATACACCATCAGCGCCCAGAAAGCCCGGGCCGCTGCCAATACTGCCACCCAGCTCAACCAGCAGGCGGACAGCCTCTATCATCAAGCCCGCCAGGTCCGGGATCAGGCGGAGGAGCTGCTTCGGGAACACGAGGGGGAGACCACCATGGCCGCCTATGAGACCGCCCAACGGGCGTTGAAGGCGGCCAAAGAGTGCCTGGATACCACCGCTCAATATGCGGGGGAAGCCCAGACCGCGGCTTTGGGTACCGATTTGGTCACCCTCACCCTATCGGCGGTCGGTTCTTCTGGGATGGAAACAACCTCCTCTGGGGAGGAGACGTCCTCCGAAACTGCCGAACAGGCCTCCAGCCAAACAGCGGCTGAAGCCTCCAGCCTAGCTGCGGCGCAGGCAGCCAGCCAAGCTGCCGCACAGGCGGCCAGTGAGGCTGCGGCACAGGCAGCCCGGGAGGCCGCCGCACAGGCTGCAGCTTCAAAAGCCGCTGCTGAACAGGCCGCCGCACAGGCGGCCAGCCAAGCCGCCGCCTCCCGGGCGGAGGTTGCCTCCCGCATCGCGGCAGAACAGGCCGCCATCCGGGAAGAGGCCTTGGAGGCAGACGTCTGGGAGTCGGAGTGGGAACAGGCCGAATCAGAGGAGGATGAGGACGAGGAGTTCCAGCCCAGCGGCAGCGGAAACGACCGGCTGACCATCTACGCCAATGGCAAGCGTACCACCGGCAAGGCCACTGAGATTGTGGCCATGGTGGTGATGAATGAAATGGGGTCCAGTTTCCAGATGGAGGCGCTCAAGGCCCAGGCGGTGGCGGTCTATACCTATATCAAGCACCAGAATGCCGGCGGGGTCACTCCCTCCTTCAACACCCGCACCCCCAACTCAACCGTCCAGAGCGCCGTCAATGCGGTAGCCGGAGAGGCGGTCTATTATCGGGGATCCCTGGCCTTTACCCCCTTCTTTGCCACCAGCGCCGGGGTCACCGTCTCCTCGGCGGAGGTCTGGGGGGGCAGCTACCCCTACCTGGTCTCGGTGGACAGCGAAATTGATGAGGAGGCCCGCAACTACGAGATGGAGGTCACCATGGACGCCGACACGGTGGCCGACCGGGTGGACCGGGCGATGGATGAGGATCTCTGGGACTACAGCGACGACCCGGACGACTGGTTTGAGATCGAGGGCTACACCGATGGCGGCCGCTATGTAGCCCGCATCCGGGTGGGCAACGAGGTAGTCTCCGGCCGCTACCTGCGGGAGAATGTGCTGGGACTGCGTTCCGCCGCCTTCGACATCGACTGCGATGGGGAGGAGTTCACCTTCACCACCTACGGCTACGGTCACGGGGTGGGCATGAGCCAGACAGGCGCTGACCTTTACGCCAGCGAGGAGGGCTGGGACTATGTGGATATCCTCACCCACTACTATCCCGGCACCCAGGTGGGGTGACGCTGTCTTGACAGCCCTCAGCCGTGCCTGCTATCCTTGTCCCTGGAGGACGTCCTCCCCGATAGGCGGCGGAGGCTGGGCTGACATCGCGGGTGGTCGGGCCAGGCCCTTCCTAGCGGGCGGCCCCGCCCCGCTGCCGTCGCAGCTATGGTTTGACGCCTTTCCCTGTTGAAACCTGAAACGCCGCCGGCGCTTTGCAAGCGCCGGCGGCGTTGCCGCTTTTTCAGTGGGTTTTAGGCATATTCCTGAATCCGCTCATAGAGCTGGCGGTCAAAGAACTCCGGTACCTCATAGCTGGATCCCCGTTCATATACCGCCTGGGCCAGCAGGGGGCGTTCCACCTCCACCACCGCGATCCCCCGCTCGGCCAAATTTTGCAGCTGCTCCTGCTCCCGGGCGTGAACGGCTGCCTCTATCCGTCCGGAAAGGCCGGCTAAGGCCTCCAGCACTACCGCCCTTTGAAAATCTGTGAGCTGGTCGTATCGCGCCTCATCCACCACCAACCACAGGGGAGAAATCCCATGGCAGCTGTTGATAAGGGTTAGGCCATCCTGTTCCCACGCCAGATTCCCGGCCTCCAAAAGGGTCGTTTCCACCACCTGAACCTCCACCTGGCCGGGATCGCCGGAGGGGTCATCCACCTGCTCCCCCAACAGACTTGGCGCCAGGCCGGGCGGGCAGAGGATCACTTGGGCCCCCAATGCCTGGAAGGCGGCCGCCTGCTCCGGCGCATCCTCTCCCAGAGCCAGCACCACCTCCTGGAAATCCCCCGGCGTGCGCAGCTCCAATTGGGAGGACGCCAGGTAGGCACCTCCCCGATAGAAGGCAGCCAACGGCCGCAGCCTCTGCCCCTCCAGGCGCTGGGCAAGGGATTCCAGCATCGATTGGGCGTTGAGCGCCCGGCTCATATGCGCCCCACTGTCATAGAGGAAGGGCAGGGCAAACATGGAAAACACCGGATTTTCCTGGGCCAGCTGGCCACAGCTCAAAAATGCCAGATCCCATTCCTGCCCCTCCGGATCACTGGAAAAGACCTCCACCGTGAGATCCCCCTTGGAGAGCCCTTCCACCTGTTGGGCAAACTGCTGCGCCTGTTCCAAAGCCTCCGGATCTAAACTGTCATCCACACAGAGCCGCAGTTGCTGGGTCTGACCGCCTGCAGTGTGCGTTCCCTCCCCGCCACAGCCGGGCAACCACGCCAGCAGCCCTGCCAAGGCCAAACAGACCAACCGCCTCATGTCTCCACCTCCGGGTACTTCTCCGGCTCCGGCAGATTCTCCCGGGGCAGCAGGATTTTGGGGCGCTCTGGGCGGGAAGATGTCTCCGGCTCCTGGGGCTGGGCGGGAGGCTGCCAAGAGGGGGAAGATCCCTCAGGAACAGGCTCTGTTTGGGGCGGAATCTGTTCCGTATCCGCTTGAGAGCTGGGAGACGGGAGCTCCTCCTGCTCGGTTGCCTCCTGGAAGGATGTCTCCGGCTGGGGCTGGGACGGCGGAGCCCCCTGGAACACCTGATGGCGCAGATTATCGATACAGCGGATGTGGTAGGGAGTGCAGACGGCAAACACGTTGTTGGCGAAACAGAGCTCGTTGATCCCGTGCTCCCGGATAAAGTCGATGGCGCCCAGCTGGAAATACCGCTGGTCCACAATATAGACCTCCTCATAGTGGTTGATGAGGAAGGGGGCAAAGGCATTGCCAAACGACTCCTTCACCACCATGATCTTGCGGCCGTTGGGGATACCGGTCCGCACCTGGATTAAGGGGAAATCCCCCTGCAAAAACACCGAATAGCTGTTGACCCCCTGGGCATATTCCCCCCACAGGCTCCAGTGGGTGCCCTCATAGGGGGAGCCCACAGGATACATCAGAGCGGTGTAGGGCTGGCTGAAGAGGTAATAGTCCACATAGTCGGGATTTTCCAGCAGGCTGTCGTCCTGGGTTTGGGCGTACATGGTGCCGATGAAGTCGTCCAGCCGCCGGGTTTCAAACGCCTCCATCTCCAGAGGGGTGAGACCCGCCTGCTGGCAGAATGCCCGATAGGCATAGTAGGCCCCCAATCCTGTCCAATGGTGGTCGGTGCGGAAGTAGAGGTACTCATCCAGGTGCTGTTGGATCTCTCCATAGGCGTCCACCCGCTTGATGGCCGGGTCCAGCTGGCCATAGACATAGTCGATCATCTCTTTTTCCGACTGGGACAGATCCCGGTACCGCTCGGGCAGATAGAACTCCGCAGCTGTGGGGATGATCATGTTGTAAACCTGTATCCCCTCCAGTTCCTGCCGGTAGGTGTTGAGCACCGAGGCATACCAGGCGCCGCTCTCAAAGCTGCCCCCATAGAGGGACATCGCCCGCCCCTGATAGACCAAAATCCCGTTCTGCATCGAGCTGATCTCCCCATCGTCCACCGGGGCTGCCGGCTGCTCCGGGGCGGAGGAGGCCGGCGGCTGAACCTCCGGTTGGGAAACCGTGTCCTCCTGGCCAGTGGCCTCTGAGGAGGAGGGAGTCTCCGGTTGGGAGGCAGGGGCCGGCTCCTGGGTTTGGACGGGCGGGAGCTGGGCCTGCATCTCCCCGCCAGCCGGGGTCACAATCCGCACATCGTCCCACCGCACCCCATAGAGTTCCTTGGTGGAGGCAGCCAGTCCCACAAGGGAATCCCGCAGGGGAAAGGTATCGGAATACCAGGTTTCAATCTGGCGGGTGTAGCTGCCATCCCACAGGGATTGGAGGGAAAACGCAGGGAAACGGGCCAAATCCCGCTTCTCCAGCAGGGATTGAGTGGGTTTTTCCAAAAATAGCGCCCCCAAGCACAGCCCACCCAACACCGCCAGAATCGCCAGAATGTTCAGCCAATCCACCAGGCGCAGCCGGTTTTCCCCCAGTTTCAACCGGATCAGGGCATAGCCACGCTCCCGCTCCTCCTCCAGGGTCTCCCGGCGGACAGGGCGGTTGGCGGGATTTTGGGACGGTGTCTTACGGTCTTCTGGCATGGCTCCTCCTCAAAAGCGGTAGTACAAAAACGGGTTATAGCTCTGTCCCACCAGTTGGGCGGTGCAGAGGATCAGCAGGCCCAGATTGAGCGCCGTTTGGGCCACCAGGGAAACCCCCAGCTTGCCTCCGGACAGCCGCTGGGCGGCAAAGCGTTTCACGGAGCGCACCACCGGAGCGCAGAACACCACCGCCAACAAAAGCCAAAACAGGTTGTTGAGCAGGGTGATCTCGGTGCGGCTGTCCCATAGGGGCGCACCTGCGGCACCAAACAAAACTTGCAAAAAGCTGCCAAGCTTGGTCAGATCGGTGAAATAGAAGAGCATCCAGCCGGTGACCGCCAGCACCAGTAGGTATAGGTGTCCCACCAGGCGGGGCAGCCGGTCCAGCACCCGGCGCAAAAACAGCCGCTCCAGGGCGATAAACACCCCCCAATACAGCCCCCACAGGATGAAATTCCAGGAGGCGCCGTGCCAAAGGCCGGTCAAAAACCACACCACCAACAGGTTTCGATAGGGCAGCTTCCGGTTCCCTCCCAGCGGAATGTAGACATAGTCCCGGAAAAAGCTGGAGAGGGAGATGTGCCAACGCCGCCAGAATTCGGTGGCGCTGCGGGAAATATAGGGGTAGTTGAAGTTCTCCCGGTAGTGGAATCCGAACATCCGTCCCAAGCCGATGGCCATATCCGAATAGCCGGAGAAGTCGTAGTAGATCTGGAGGGTGTAGAGGACCGCCCCAAACCAGGCGCCCCCCACCGAGAGCTGGGCCATGGATCCATCTAAAAACTGCGTGGCCAGGCTGCCCGCCGTGTTGGCCACCAGCACTTTTTTGGTCAGCCCAAACAGCAGCCGGGTGAGCCCCTCGGAGAAGGAGGCGGCGTCCTGGGTGCGGCTTCCAATCTCCCGGGCCACATCCGCGTACCGCACCACCGGCCCCGCCACCAGTTGATGGTACATGGACAGGTAGAGCAGGTAGTAGGCAGGGTTCTTCTGGGCCTGGGTGTCCCCCCGGTAGACATCCACCACATAGGAGAGGGTTTGGAAGGTGTAAAAGGAGATACCGATGGGCAGCGCAAAGGAGGGGACCGGCAGTCCCAACCCCAAGAGCTGGTTCAAATTCTCCACCAAAAATCCGCTGTATTTGAAGGTGCATAACAGCCCCAGGTTCATCACCAGAGAAAGCCCCAAAGCGGCTTTGGCCGGCCAACGGCCCCGGTAGGTCTCAATTAGTCGGCCGTTCATATAATCAAACCCCGCGGAGGTGATGAGCAGCACCACCCAGACCGGTTCCCCCCAGGCGTAAAACACAAACGAAAAGGCCACCAGCACAAAGTTACGCCAGGCCAGGCTCCCCGACAGGAAGTAGAGCAATAGGTTCAACGGCAAAAACAGGTATAAAAACAGCAGGTTTGCAAAGACCATCCCATGTCCCCCAGGCCATCCAAAATATCCAAGCGCTAGTTCCTATTATACATGTTTTCCCCAAAAAGGAAAGCGTTTTCCCTCGGCGTACGCGCCTTTTTTCTGCCGACCCCTCCCTCGCTTGACGGTAGCGAAGGGAACGTGTATAATAGCGCTGTATGGCAAATTTTGCCCATGGGCCTTTGCCCTCTGCATAACCGCCCCCTGGCGGTTGCAGAATACAGGTAATACGGCCACGCCGAGGAACTACAAGAAAGCGGGATGTCAAAATGACCAACGAAATCAACCCGGCCTGCGAAGCGCCCCAGGCCTCCCAGCCCCAGCAGGAGGCCCAGCCCGCCGCCTGCTATGTGGTGAACCCTGAAAAGAACGAGACGATCCAGGTGGACGGTACCTCCTACCGCCGCCTATGCATCAAAACCCATGTGATCACCGACCAGGACAACATCTGCGACGTGGTGGAAAAATATGCCGGTCCTCTGATCCAACCGGGGGATATTGTGTTTATCACCGAAAAGGCGGTGGCCTGCACCCAGAAGCGGGCGATCCCCATCGACCAGATCCATCCCCGTCCGCTGGCACGGTTTTTGAGTAAATTTGTGCTGCGCACCCCCTACGGCATCGGGCTGGCCATGCCGGAGACCATGGAGTGCGCCATCCGGGAGTGCGGCACCATCCGCATCCTGTTTGCCGCCGCCGTCTCGGCGGTGGGAAAGCTGTTCGGCATCCGGGGCTGGTTCTATAACATCGCCGGCTACAAGGCCAGGAGCATCGACGGTCCCTGCAGCTTCACCCTCCCCCCCTATAACCACTATGTGGTGCTGGGGCCCGACCGGCCGGACGAGGTAGCCGCGGAGATCTCCCAACGCCTGGGGGGCACCCCGGTGGCCATCACCGACATCAACGACCTGGAGGGGCAGATTTTGGGCACCTCCGACAAAAAGATGGACCGCGACCTGCTCTGCCGCATCCTCAAGGACAACCCGTTGGGGCAGTGCAGCGAGCAGACCCCCATGGGGATCATCCGGAAGTCCTGATTCCCCGTTCCAAGGAAAAAAGCCGGCCTGCAGGCCGGCTTTTTTGTCCGCTGTTTTCTATCGGCCCAACGGGAAAAAGTTGCCAAAATTTAAAAGGGATTTTCTACCATGCCGGGGGTTTACATCCAGCTGGCTGTTCGCTATAGTGCTAGCATAGACTAACTTCGAACGGAGGTGCCCCCATGGACTATGCAAAAAACCGTGCCTGGCTGGAGGTGGACCTGGCTGTACTGCGGGAGAATTTCCACAAACTCCGGCAGTTCATCTCTCCCCAGGCGGACATCATGATCGTTGTGAAGGCGGATGCCTACGGCCTGGGCGCAGTGAAAGCCGCCCAAGCGCTTGCCTCTGCCGGCTGCCGGATGTTTGGAACCGCCTATCTAGAGGAGGCCATGGAGCTGCGGGAACATGGGATCGAGGGGCCCATCCTGGTGTTGGGGGCGGTATTGCCCCACCAGGTGGAAGTGGCAGTGGAAAACCATCTGACCCTCCAGGTGAGTTCCCCTGCTATGGCCGCCTGTTTTGAACAGGTGGCTGCTCGGATGGGGCAGACCCTTTCGGTCCAGATCGCCGCCGACGTGGGCATGGGCCGGTTCGGAATCCCCCTGGAGGGCCGGGTGGGGCAGGCGGTGGAGGAGGCTGCCGCTATCTTCCAGTTCCCCCACCTGAAGGTGGAGGGGGTCTACACCCACTTGACGGTAATCGCCAATCCTCAGGAGGAGGCGTTTGACCTGTATCAACTGGGGCTGTTCCAGGCGTTCACCGACCGGTTGTTTGCCGCCGGATATCGGGTTCCCCGCCACTGCGCTTGCAGCGCCATGACCCTGCTCTACCCCCAGTCCCATATGGACTATATCCGGGTCAGCGCCCTGCCCTTTGGTCTACAAAATCCCCTCTACCAGTCCTTTCAATTGGAGGAAGTGCTCTCCCTGCGCACCCGGATCCTCCATCTGAAAGAGGTACCCATGGGGGCCACCGTGGGATACGGCCCCCACTACACCAAGCGGGACACCCGCCTGGCCATCATCCCCATCGGCTTTGGGGACGGCCTGCACCGGTCCATCTCCCACCGTGCCCCTGTGCTCATCCGGGGGAAACGGGCCAAAATTTTTGGCAAGCTCTGTATGGACTTCTGTATGGTGGATGTGACCGACATCCCCGCCGAAGTGGGGGATGAAGTGACCCTTATTGGCAGAAGCGGGGAGGACGCCATCTCCATCTTTGAATACGCTGCCCTCTATGGCGGCACCGCCTGTGAGGTCTCCACCTCCCTGGGTAAACGGATCAATCGCATCTACCTCCATGAGGAACTCTAATGCTCCAAAATAATCATAACCACCCGTAAAACGGGTGGTATGAAAAACGGCCCCGTAGGGGCCATGATACCAGCGGCGCCTGAGGGCGCATAATGAG
>CAJFPF010000090.1 GCA_904398655.1 uncultured Anaerotruncus sp.
ATCGACAACCCCGCCAGCTACCCCGACCCGGCGGTGATCGCCGGGATGGAGGAGCCGTTTGTGAAGGCCAACATCTTCACCCCCGCCAGCTACATCGGCAACATCATGGAGCTCTGCCAGGAGCGCCGGGGGGTCTATTTGGACACCAAATACCTGGACACCGACCGGGTGGAGCTCCACTACGAGCTGCCCCTCAACGAGATCGTCTACGATTTCTTCGACGCCCTCAAGTCCCGCACCCGGGGCTATGCCTCCTTTGACTACGAGCTGTGCGGCTACCGGGAGTCCCGGCTGGTGAAGATCGACATCCTCTTGAACGGGGATGTGGTGGACGCCCTCTCGTTCATCGCCCACGCGGACAAAGCCTATGCCCGGGCGAGGCGTTTGTGCGAAAACCTGAAGGAGAACATCCCCCGCCAGATGTTTGAGATCCCCATCCAGGCCGCCATCGGCGGCAAGGTGATCGCCCGGGAGACGGTGAAGGCCATGCGCAAGGATGTGTTGGCCAAGTGCTACGGCGGCGACATCACCCGAAAGAAAAAGCTCCTGGAAAAGCAGAAGGAGGGCAAAAAGAAGATGCGCCAGCTGGGCACCGTCCAGGTGCCCCCGGAGGCGTTCACCGCTGTACTCAAGTTGGACTCCCGGGATTGACCCCGGGATAACCAAAATAAAGGAGGAACTTCCATGTCAAAGCTGCAAGATTCCATTGTCCGCTACCTGGATTCCCAAAACTGGGTCTACGACTTCGATGAAGAGCGCCGATTCTACTCCCTGCGCATGTCCCTGGAATGTGTGGACAGCTGCCGGTTGGTCATTGATCTGAAAACCAATGAGGAGGGGGAGGACGTGGGCTTCCTCTGCTACTCCTTCTTCCCCATCTCGGTGCCCGAGTCCAAGCGGGACGCGGCCGCCCAGTTCCTCACCCGGGCCAACTACAACCTGCTCAACGGCAACTTTGAGATGGACTATGAGGATGGGGAGGTCCGCTACAAGGTGATGACCCGCTGCGGGGACATCGACTACGACCCCGAGAGCATGGAGGTCATTGTGGACTGCGGGTTCGCCATGCTGGACCGGTATGGGCCGGGGCTGCTGTCGGTGATCTACAGCAACACCGACCCCAAAGAGGCCTGTGCATCCTGCGAAAAGCGGGACTAAACTTCCACCCACAAGCGGGGCGGGCTGTGGACTGCGGCCCGCCCCTTCCCATTTCAAAAGGAGGTCCCATGCCCTGCCAAGCCCTCTATTTTCACATCCCCTTCTGTGAGGCCAAGTGCCCCTATTGTGACTTCTATTCGGTCCCCGCCTCCCAGGGGGCCATGGACGCCTACCTGGCGGCAGTGCTCCGGGCGCTGGAGTGCTTTCCCGGGCCCCTGGGGCCGCTGGACACCGTCTATTTCGGCGGCGGGACCCCCTCCCTCTGGGGCGGGCGGCGGATTGGGGCGGTGCTGGAAGGGGTGGCCCGCCGGTTCGGCATCCGGGCGGGGGCGGAGGTCACCGCCGAGTGCAACCCCCACAGCGCCCTGCCCCGGGAGCTGGCCGCCATGGCCGCCGCCGGGGTGAACCGGGTCTCCCTGGGCCTCCAAAGCGCCGACGAGGGCCAGCTGCGCCGGCTGGGACGGCTGCACACGGTGACGGATGTGGCCCAGGCGGTGGAACAGGCCGGGGCCTGCGGCATCCGCCACATCTCCCTGGATCTGATGTTGGCCACCCCCGGCCAGACTGCGGCGGATATCGACCAGGCGGTGGCCCTCTGCGGGCGGCTGGGGGTGGAGCATGTGAGCGCCTACCTTTTGAAGGTGGAGCCGGGCACCCCCTTCGCCCGCCAACAGGTGGAGCGGGAGTGCCCCGATGAGGACGGCCAGGCCGACCTCTACCTCCACGCGGTCCGGGCTCTGGCCGCAGGGGGGTGGGAACAGTACGAGATCAGCAATTTCGCCCGGGAGGGCCGGGTGGCCCGTCACAACCTGACCTATTGGGACTGCCGGGACTATCTGGGGGTGGGGCCGGCGGCCCACTCCTTCTTCGCGGGCCGGCGGCGGTTCTTCCCCCGGGACCTGGCGGCATTTTGCGCCGCTGAAAATCCCTGGGCCCTCTGGGAGGACGACGGCCCTGGGGGCAGCTGGGAGGAGTATGTGATGCTCCGGGCCCGGCTTTCGGCCGGGATCTCCCGTCAGGAGCTGGCTGTCCGCTATCCCCGGCTGGACCCCGCCCCCCTATGGGAGCGGGCAAAACGGCTGCCCCGCCATCTGGTGGAGGTGGACGGGGAGCGGATCCGCCTGACCACCCAGGGCTTTTTGCTTTCCAACCCCATCATCGCGGCCCTGCTGGGGGATTGAACCCCCGGCGGGCATTTGACAAAAGGAGGTCCCCCTCATGCGCAATTCCCCCTGTTCCCCCCTGGACGCCGCCCTGGCGGCAGGGACGCTGGCATTGGGCGCCGCCGCCAGCTACAACGGCTACGTGGTGCGCCGCACCCCGCTAAAGGCTCCCCGCCTGCCCGCCGGGACCCATCTGCGGCTGGTGGTACTCTCCGACCTGCACGGGGAGACCGCCGGCTGGCGGCGGCACTGGTTGGCCCGGCTGGTGCGGGACCAGTCCCCCCATCTGATCCTGCTGGCCGGGGATATCTTCGATGACGTGCGCCCCTTTGAGAATACAGAGGACTTTTTGCGGCAGCTGAACGGCTGTGCCCCCCTCTATTACGCTTTGGGCAACCACGAGTTCCGCTCCCGCCGGGTACCGGAGATCTGCCGCCGGGCCCAAGGTCTGGGGGTGCGGATGCTCCGGGACGGTTGGGTCACCCTGGGGGGCGGCCGGGTGGCGCTGGCCGGGATGGACGACTACGCCTCCCCCGCCTTTGGCTCCCCCGAGCGGTGGCTGGCCCACTGCCGGGAACGGTTCGCACCCCTGAAAGATTTCCCGGGGCTGCGGATCTTGATCTCCCACCGGCCGGAGCTGCAGGAGGCCTATGGGCTGCTGCCCTTCGATCTGGTGGTCTGCGGCCACGCCCACGGAGGCCAGGCCCGGATCCCCGGCCTCTGCAACGGGGTATACGCTGTCCAACAGGGGCTGTTCCCCCCCTGGGTGGGGGGGCTCTACCGCCATGGCAGTTGGGACCAGCTGGTGAGCCGTGGGGTCTCCCGCTACCTGCTGCTGCCCCGGGTGTTCAACCCGCCGGAGGTCTCCCTCCTGGAGCTGGAGGGAACCGGAACCCCCCATATGGACCTATGAGAAAGCGCCCGTCCAATTGTTTGGAGGGGCGCTTTCTCATTTGGTAAGTAGAAGGGAACTCCACTCAGCGGAGGGCATCCAATGCGTTGGTGAAATCGGCGATCAGGTCGTCGATGTTCTCGATGCCCACCGAGATGCGGAACATGGCCGGGGTGATGCCGATCTTCCGGCGCTCCGCATCCGGCATATGGGACTGGGAGGAGTAGATCGGCTGCTGATAGGTGGTGCGTACGCCGCCCAAGGTGGCCGCGTAGTGGGCGATCCGCAGGCGTTTGCTGAACTCGTTGCGCTTCTCGTAATCCTCGGTGTTGATGACGATACTGAGCATGGCAACCATGCGGGAGTCACACTCAAACAGGCGCTCGGCGGTCTCATGGCCGAAAAAGCTCCCGATGCAGGGATGGTAGACCTTCTCCACACAGGGATGCTGTTCCAAAGCCTTGGCCAGCTTGGCGGCGTTGTCCATCTGGCGCAGCAGGCGCAGCTCGGCGGTCTTCAGGCTCCGGGCCACCAGCCAGGAGGTGAAGGGATCGCCGGGGGTGCCGCAGTGTTGGATGATGGGGTCCAGCTTGGCGATCATCTGGGCGGTGGAGGTGACCGAACCGGCGCAGGCGTCGCTGTGGCCGTTGAGGAACTTGGTCAGGCTGTTGATGACAATATCCGCGCCATGGTCCAAAGGCCGGATGGCAAACGGGGTGGTGAAGGTGTTGTCCACAATCAGCAGGGCGCCCACCTCATGGGCCATCTTGGCCAGGGTATCGATGTCCGCCACACGCATCAGGGGATTGGCCACCACCTCGGTATAGACGATCTTGGTGTTGGGGCGGATGGCGGCCTGGACCTCCTCCAGGTTGTCGATGTTCACCGCGCTGATCTCCACATTGAAGCCGGCGAACACATCGGTCATGATCTCCAGGCTCTCGCCGTAGCAGCAGTTGCTGTAGACCACATGGTCCCCGGCCTTCAGCAGGGCCAGCAGGGTGCTGGTGATGGCGCCCATGCCGGCGGAGCAGATGAGGGAGGCCTCCCCGTGCTCCAGGTAGCTCATCATATGGGCCAGGGCGGAGCGGTTGGGGTTGCTGGTGCGGATATAGGAATAGGCCTCGCCCCGGCTCAGGGCGTCATACTTCTCCAGGGCCTCCTCCAGAGAGTGGCTGGTGAAAGCGGTGGTCTGATAGATGGGCAGCGTCTCGGGGGAATGGTCCACGCCCCCCACCTGGTCGCCTACATAGAGCAGTTCTGTCTCCCGGGAAAAATCGGACATATTGGGTAACCTCCTTGTAATGATACGGTTTTGCTGTTGGAATCAATGGATTTCCGCTTGCGTTTTGAAAAGTTGAGCGTCATGCTCCTTCGCTTCCTCATTGGGCTCTGTGTCATAGAAATACCTGAACTGCGGGTCCACCTCGCCAATCCCCATATAGCGGGCCTTGTAGTCCTTCAGCAGTTTGAAGAAGGTGCCGCTCAAAAACAGCAGTGCTGTCAGGTTGATATAGGTGGGCAGGGCAATGACCGCGTCGATGATATCCCAAAACACATTGGCGCCGGCGTCGGTATAGAACAACAGGGCGGCAAACAGCACCACCGGCACCGAAAAGATCTTTTTGAAGATGCTGGAGGCCTTCAGCCGGGCGGCCTCATGGTGACGCAGGAAGTAGTTTAAGCAGGTGTTGAAATAGGAGAACCAGCCGGAGTTGGTGGTGAAGGCAAAGATGGTGACCATCACCCCCATGAAAATGACGCCGGCCGAACCGAACACACTCTCAAAGGCGGAGATGGTGAGGGTAGCGGAGGTCTCTCCGGAGCTCCAAACGCCGGTCACCAGGATGGCGATGGAGGTGATGCTGCAGACCACAATGGTATCCATAAAGACCTCGATGGCGCCCCACAGCCCCTGCTCCACCGGATGGCGGGTGTCCGCGGTGGCGTGGATCATGGGGGAGGAGCCCTGGCCGGCCTCGTTGGAGTTGACCGCCCGGGACAGGCCCTTCTGGATCGCCAGGCGGACGGAGGCGCCTGCGAACCCTCCCACAGCCGCGGTCCCTGTGAACGCGCTCTTAAAGATGAGGGCCAGGACGCCGGGAACCGCCTGCAGGTTGGCCAGGACCATGACAATCCCGCCCACAAGATACATCACCGTCATAATGGGGACCGCCTTGCTGGCGAATTTTCCCACGCTACTGACGCCGCGGGCGGTCACCAGGATCAAAAACAGCGCGTAGATGGCGATATATAGCAGCGGGGGCATGCCGAAACAGGTTTCGGCGGATTCCGCGGCTGCATACAGGGAGCCGCCGGCGATCCACTGCATGCACAGGCAGATGCCAAAGACATAGGCCACCAAAACCGCGCCTTTAAACCCCCGTTCCTGCCCCAGCCCCTTTTCAATGTAATAGGTGGGGCCGCCAAAGAATTCCCCGTCCGGCGTCCGGCTCCGGTAATAGCACCCCAGGGTGACCTCTACCACCTTGATGGTCATGCCCAACAGCGCATACATCCACAGCCAAAAGACCGCGCCCGGTCCGCCCACGGCGATTGCCGCCGCCACGCCGCTGATGTTGCCCGTCCCCACACATCCCCCCAAAGCCACGCACATGGCCTCAAAGGGGGTCAGGGAGCCCTTCTGTGCCTTTTGGGATTGCTTTTTAAACAGCGTATTTTTGAAAATGAAGCCAAAGTGACGAAAAGAGAAAAACTTAGAGCCAATCGTCAGGTAAAATCCGATCACCAGGGTCAAAATGACAAATACATCTCCCCAAAGGAAACTGTCCACCGCCCTTACGGCATCTGCGAAACTCATATCTTCCCCTCCTGATAGCTATGGCCAAAATTCTGTTCCATACCTCTGTTTTCGGACTGGGGTCTCCCGTTGCCGCTCTCCTTTTGCATCCCTCCTTTTTTGGTTCCCTGCCCCTGGGGGCAAACCTTTAAAATCAGTATAAACTCTATCCCGCAGGGAGAGTCAATTCCCTTCCGCCGGATTTCCTTCTCCCGTTTTTCACAAAATTCTATGCCAATTTATGCATGAAATATATAATATTTTCCTTAAATGTTAAATTTATTTAGCCATTATTACAGCTTCTTACAAAAACTCTCCCCCCATATAGAGTTTTTGTCCGCCTGGATGGCCGAATTTTTTCTTCTCCGGCAGGGTCTGTTTGACATTTTTTTGCCTTTCCGGTAAAATAGACCTACCAGATATCCGATCAATCATAGGAATTGGGAAGTGCCGGCTTATGACGCATCTTTACAGCATCGGGGAAACCGCCGAGATCATGGGGGTCTCGGTTCAGGCGCTGCGCAAATACTCCAACCTGGGGCTGGTGGTGCCCGAATATGTCAACGAGGCCACCAACTACCGCTACTATTCCTTCAGCCAGTTCCACCTGATCGATAAGATCAAGTATTTCCGGGACCTGGGCATCCCCCTGCATGAAATCCAAAAAGCTTTTCAAACGGCGGATTCCGCCAATGTGGTGGACATCATGCGGGAACACCAAAAAAAGCTGGAGGCCCAAATCCAGCGGCTCCAATCCTCCATCGACAACCTGGAGTGGTATATCAACTATTTCAACTACGCCAAGCAGCACGCCGGCTATAAGGTCCCCTACATCCTGAAATTCCCCAAGCGCTATGCCCTGTACGTGGACTTTTCCGACTACTCCCAGGCGGAGACCACCCTCTTCAAGCTCCGCAACTCCCCCCAGGGCCAGAAGCTGGAATACCTGCGCCAATACGGCTACATTGTGGACTTTGGCAAGCTGCGGGAGGGGGTCTTCTCCCAGCGGCAGCAGTTCATGTTCATCAAGGAGCCTCCTCCGGACCTTGCGGGAGAGCTTCGCGGCCACATTATGGAGTTCCCGGCCGGGGAGTATCTCTGTGTCTTCACCGACAAAAATTTGGAGAACAGCGCCGCCCTCTCCCCCACCCTGGAGGGGCGCAGCGACTCCCTGGTCCTGGCCATCGAATATGAAAACAACCTCCACGAATACGGCTACAACCTCCCCTGTGAGTTCGAGTTTTTCATGGGGCCGGCCTTTTAGGCCCGTCACGCCCCAAAGCATCCCGCTTATTTTACCGGAAATGAAAACCGGAGAACCTGCCAACGGCCGGGCGTTTGCCCCCATCCTGGCCGCCGACAGGTTCTCCGGTTTTTTTACGCAATTCGCATCGGCATACCTTCCCCTTCTTCGTATACAAGAATAAAAGCGTCTTTTCATCAAATGGTCCTTACCCGTAATACGGGTAAGGACCATCTCAAATTCGAGTAACCGTTGCGATCATTTCGTGTAAAATGATTTGTAAAGGCAGCGGTATGCTGAAATGAAAAGAACGACGAGAATGGGAACATCTTTCCCCCAAAAACGTCTTAAAACTTAACGTCTTACCATCTACCACAGTCCCTGTTTCTGCACGCCGCTGGGCCTCGCCCTCAGCCCCTGTCCTCTGTCAGGTATCTGACAAAAGCGAGCACGGCCTTTATCTGTTCATCCGTCAAAAGATCCAGCTTCTCCAACAGCTGCTTTTTTGCGGAGGAAACCCCTTGGGCGGAGAAGATCTCCCCCTCCCCCTTTTCCAGCCAGTTCTTATTGACGTGAAAAACATTTTCAATCAGCAGAAGGATCCTGTCCGGCGGCGTGGCCTTTCCCTGGACAATCCTTGAAAAGTAACCCGCGTCCAGATTGATTTTCTTCGCGAATTGGCGCTGGGATAGGTCGAGCTCCTTCAAAAGAATTTTTAGCCTGTCATGAATCACAAACGATCACCTCATGCAGTTCAGCATAGCAGAGAATATTGCCTATGTCAATCAACAATTGTGGATAAGCCATTGACAGATTGCTTTTTGCAATCTATAATATTGCTAAAAGCTATATACGGAGGAAAAAACGATGCCTGAAGCACGCAAGCTCCTAAAAGCGCAGATTGAACAGATGGATGACGCATTGCTTCTTGAAAAGGTCCGCATTTTTATCATGGGCATGTCCGCCCAACAAAAAATCGACCTGTCTGAACCCCCATCCGCAAAAACGGATCTCACTTCCAACAAAGGGGGAACCCATTCTCTATGTTAAAGGATACACCCTACAGCACGCTAAAACAGGACGAGCGCGGCTACGACATCCTGCTGCTGCGCGATCAATCCGGGAATACATTCGCCGGCATCGCACGGGCGTATGGCATCTCGGCCGCGCGGGCAACGCAAGTTTACTCCCGCCTGAAATACCGGCAGATCTCCCTCTATGTCAACCACCTTGCGCTGGTCTTTGGACACAGCAGCACCGCACAAATCCGAAAAATTTGTGAAGTCGCCTACGAATGCTACCAGGATTTTTCCTATGTCACCGCCTATCTGGAACAGACCTATCCGGACATTTTGGCCGCCTATCGGAACGGGGAGCCGGGGATGCCGACGGAATTTCTGGAAAAGCTGCCTCCCCTCCGGGTGGAGCTGACCGAACAAGAAATTCGCCGGATCGTGGCCATGCGGGAAACAAAAAAAGCAACCTTTGCCAAAATCGCGAAAGAGCTGGGGCTCACCCCAGAAAGGGCAAACCGCGCCTATGAGATGTTCTACCATAGAAAGGTCCTCAAGCTGGTGGAGGCCCTGCAGGCGCGGGCAAAAACCGAACCGGAAAAAAACGAGATCTGGGAGGCGTGTTTTCGAAACTACCGGACGGCAAAAGCGCGCTATGAACTGTTGACCAAAAGGTTAGCCCTTGCCGAGGCCGGCGAAACAGAAACCCCCGTTCCATGAGCCGTCCCCCCGCCCGGCAAAGCGCGAAACCCCTCGCCCCATCCCATAAAACCGCACATATTCCGCCCCGCCCTCCCATATATATGTCACAGACAGCAAAGCAGGGGAGGTCTTGCGTTGAAAGGATTACCGGAGGAGCGGGCGATTGTCTTCGCGCACTATATCATCGACCACAACACCACCGTGCGTGCCGCCGCCAAGGAATTTCATATTTCAAAATCCACTGTACATATGGAAGTGATAAATTAGAACGGTTGATATGGGCGATACAGTAAGCGCCCATAAGGCTAAGCAGGCGGCATAGATCAGCACCGGGGACGGGCTGGCCTATGCCGCCTGCTTGCGTTTTGGAGGGATGGGGTGCAGCCGCGTTTTTGCGGGTCGCACCGGCTTCCCGACAAAACAGGGGTTCCCAAAGGGGCCTCCCTTTGGCACACGGCTTTGCTTGCAAAGTGTAGTGTGTTATACCTGCTGTCACGGCTGGCGGGTAAAATGAGGG
>CAJFPF010000091.1 GCA_904398655.1 uncultured Anaerotruncus sp.
CTGCGGATCATCCAGTCCCCACCGGGACGGATTGTGGCAGGGGAGATCCTCTATGACGGGACAGACCTTCTGAAGCTCTCGGAGAAGGAGATGCGGAAGATCCGGGGCAACCAGATCTCCATGATCTTCCAGGAGCCCATGACCTCCCTAAACCCGGTGTTCACAGTGGGGCAGCACCTGGTAGAGGGGCTGATGCTCCACCAACAGCTGGAACGCAAGGCCGCCCGGGAGCGGGCGATCCAGATGCTGGAGCTGGTGGGCATCCCCAGCCCCCAGCGGGTGATCGATGAATATCCCCACCAGCTCTCCGGAGGCATGCGCCAGCGGGTGATGATCGCCATGGCCCTCTCCTGCAACCCCAAAATCCTCATCGCCGACGAGCCAACCACCGCCCTGGATGTGACCATCCAAGCCCAGATTTTGCGGCTGATCAGCCAGCTGCGGGAGAAGATGGGCACCTCTGTGATCCTGATTACCCATGACCTGGGGGTGGTGGCCGAGGTGGCCGACCAGGTGATGGTCATGTATGCGGGGCAGGCGGTGGAGTACGCGGGGGTGAATGAGCTGTTTGCCAAACCTCTGCACCCCTATACCGAGGGGCTTTTGAAGAGCGTCCCGGTGCTGGGACGGAAGGTGGACACCCTCTATAGCATCCCCGGCACCGTCCCCAACCCCAAGGACTATCCCAAGGGCTGCCGGTTTGCCCCCCGCTGCGCCTACCGCCAGGAGCGGTGCGACCAGGAGGCCCCGCCCCTCTACGACATGGGCGGTGGGCGCCGGGTGAGATGTTTTCGGTGTGAAGGAGGGTGTGCAAATGGCTGAGGAAACGAAAGCGCTGCTTTCGGTGCGGGACCTGAAGGTCCACTATCCGGTGAAGATCCGCAACAAGGGCTTTTTTGCCCAAAAGCGGGTGGTCCGGGCGGTGGATGGGATCTCGTTCGATGTATATGAGGGGGAGACCCTGGGCATTGTGGGGGAGTCCGGCTGCGGCAAATCCACCACCGGGCGCACCATCGTCCGGTTGAACCGGCCCACCGCCGGCCAGATCCTCTATGACGGGAAGGATCTCTTCCACTTCCCCAAGCAGGAGGAGAACCGTCTGAGCCGGGAGATCCAGATCATCTTCCAGGACCCCTATTCCAGCTTGGACCCCCGGTTCACTGTGGGCCGTTCCATCGGGGAACCTCTGGTGGTTCACGGGGAAGGGGACCACACCCAACGGTACAATCGGGTGGTGGAGCTGATGGCAGAGGTGGGGCTGCGGGAGGAGCTCTATAACCGCTATCCCCACGAATTTTCCGGCGGCCAGCGCCAGCGGATCGGGGTGGCCCGAGCGCTGGCTCTGAACCCCCGGCTGCTGGTCTGCGACGAGCCGGTCTCCGCCCTGGATGTGTCCATCCAGGCCCAGATTCTGAATCTGATGCAGGAGCTCCAGCAGAAACACCATCTGACCTATGTGTTTATCTCCCACAACCTGAGCGTGGTGGAGCATGTGTGCGGCCGGATCGCGGTGATGTATCTGGGGCACATTGTGGAGACCGCCCCCACCCAGGAGCTGTTCGCCCATCCGCTGCACCCCTATACCCAGGCGCTGATCCAGGCGGTGCCCATCCCGGACCCCGCCCGCAAATCGGAGCACGAGCCTCTGAGCGGGGATGTGCCCAGCCCGGTGAATCCGCCGGCGGGCTGTCCGTTCTGTACCCGCTGCCCCCATGCCACCGAGCGCTGCCGCCAGGAGCGCCCGGTTCAGGCCGATCAGGGGGGCGGGCACCTGGTGAGCTGTCATTTATATGCGTAAACAAACCTGTAAAGGAGGAAACGACCATGCAGAAGTCTATGATGATGGAATTTCCGTTGGAGGAATATGAAGCCCGGATGGAAAAACTGGTGACCGGCATGCAGCGCCGGGGGATGGACGCCATCCTGCTCTCCTCTAAGGAGGGCACCCGTTATTTCGCCGGCCTGCAGTCGATTGTCTGGGACAGCAAGATCGCCGTCCCGGGGCTGTTGGTGGTCACCGCCGACGGCAAATCCACAATCGTCAGCTCCACCAGCAACCAGCCCACCGTAAAGGTGACCTCGGTGCTGGATCCGGACACCCTCATTGCCTACTCCCGCACCAATGAGCCCGGCTTCCCGGACACCTTCCCCAAGGCGGTGGCCTATGCCCTGGAGAAGTTTGGGGTGAAAAACGGCAAGATCGGTATGGAGATCGGCCATGGCTTCCGGGTGTCCATGTCCTACGCGGACCAGAAGGCGCTGTTCGCCCTAATCCCCGACGCCCAGATTGTGGACGCGGCCGAACTGCTCTGGGAGATCCGGCGGGTGAAGTCCCCAGCGGAGATCGAGGTCATGCGCAAGGTGTGCGCCATCAACGTGGCCGCCTATCAGAAGGGATTCGAGAGCATCGTCTGCGGCAAGACCACCGAGGAGGAGCTCTACCGGACGATGGCGGCGGAGTGCTTCTTGCAGGGGGCGGAACAGATGCTGCCTCTGGGCATCCGCTGCGGCCGGGAGCGCTATCCCCAGGGCAACTGCCCGCCCTCTAAGCGGGTGATCGGCCTCACCGAGGGGGAGATGATGCTCATCGACGGCGGCCCCTGCTATATGGGTTACTATTCGGATATCATCCGCCAGGCGGTCACCGGCAAGCCCTCCGACCGGCAGCAGGAGCTGTATGACATCGCGGTGGAGGGCAAC
>CAJFPF010000092.1 GCA_904398655.1 uncultured Anaerotruncus sp.
AAGACGGCGCCCGGGCCGCCGATGGCGATGGCGGTGGCCACGCCGCCGATGTTGGCCACGCCCACGCAGCCGCCGATGGCGGTGGCAACCGCCTCGTAGGAGCTCACATGGCCGGAGCCGGTGTCGTGTTCCCTCTTGTCAAACAGAGAGCCGAACGTCTTTTTGCAGAAATGTCCAAAGTGCCGGAACTGAAACAGGCCGGTCCCCACCGTAAAGATGAAGCCGGAGCCCAGCACCAGTACCAGCAATGGGGTTCCCCAGAGGATATCCACCGCTTTTTCAAAAAATGTTACAAGAGCCACAACTTTCCCTCCTTATTCACAGTTACCCATTGGGTGGTTTGCGGAGTCGATTCCGCCGGTCCAAAGAAGCTTATGCGGGGGAAGTGTTTCACATGAAACTGGGACAGCAGGGGCAAAAAAGCGGACGCCGGTGGAGAGGGTTTGGCAAATCGTTTGACAAAACCTCCTTTTCCCGGCGTCCGCCCGTTTTTCAGAGGGGGCGCGCCCCCTCAAAAGGTCCTAAGCGTTGGGTGGGTTTTCCTCACATGCCCTGGATGGCCTGGAAGCCCAGCTCCAGATCGGCGATCAGGTCGTTGACGTCCTCGCAGCCCACGGACAGACGGATCAGGTCGCCCTCGTGGTGCTTGGGATGGATCAGGGTCACCACGTCGCCCAGGCTGGTGGCGATGGGCATGAGCTTGACGCTGTCCACAAATTTGGCCATCTTCTCATAGCCGCCCTCCAGATGGAAGGAGACCATGCCGCCGAAGCCGTTCTTCAGCATCTTCACGGCGATCTCATGCTGGCGGTGGCTCTCCAGGCCGGGATAGTAGACATAGCCCACTTCCGGTTTGGCCTCCAGGTATTTGGCGATGGCCAGGGCGTTCTCGCACTGTTTGGCAACCCGCAGGTGCATGGTGCGGGCGCCGCGCAGGGCCAGCCAGGAGTCGAACGGGCTGATGTGGGTGCCCAGGTTGTCGCTGTAATACCGGACGCGGTCCACCCGCTCCTTGGAGCCGGAGATCAGGCCGCAGAGGGCGTCGCCGTGGCCGACCAGGTATTTGGTGCCCGAGTGGACCACCATGTCCGCGCCATACTCCAGGGGACGGAGCAGGTAGGGGGAGAGGAAGGTGTTGTCCACGATGAAGAAGATGCCGCGGGAGTGGGCCAGTTCAGCGATGCCGCTCAGGTCGGCCAGCTCCAGGCGCGGGTTGGAGAGAACCTCCAGATAGATGACCTTGGTGTTGGGGCGCAGCTTCTCTTCGATGTTCTTGATGTCGGTGACATCCACAATGTCCACCTGGATGCCCTTGGAGGGAAGGATGTCCTCCAGGGAGGAGCGGGTGCAGCAGAAGATGTCGTTGGAGGCGATGACATGGTCGCCGGCATTCAGGTTGCTCAACAGGGCCAGGTTCACAGCCGCCATACCGCAGGAGGCGATGTAGGCGTCCTCGGCGCCCTCCAAGGCGGCGACCTTCCGCTCCAGCGCCATGGTGGTGGGGTTGGTGGTGCGGCTGTAGAGGCAGGCGCCAGGCTGCCAGCTCATGGCGTCGTCGATGCCCTGCTCGAACTCCTTGGTGGAGTGATAGGCAAAGGTGGAGGTCTCATAGATGGGGGTGTTCAGAGCGCCTGTGGTGGGGTCGGGGCCCTCGCCAGCCTTGATGGCGCGCGTTGCGAAGCTCATGTCTTTGATGTCCATCGAAAATGCCTCCTCATAAGTCTGATTTTTGTTTTTTTATGGTTCTCCCCCGCCCTGTTGGGCGGAGGTGCGGATACGGGGGTGCGGCGGGGGCCCATCCGCCGGCAGGAGGGGAAGGAACAAACTGTTCAGCAACCTGCTTAATAAAAAGGTTGTCATTTGCCGCCCTTGCCGTGGGGATGGTTCCCAAAGGTTAACAAGCTAAACAGTTAAGCGTGTTAACTACATTCTACTCGACTGGGTGGAAAAATCAAGGGGCAATTTTCATAAAAATCGATAAAATCTTTTTACAGAATAGCGTGGAAAATATCGAAATTGTCAAACGTTTCACAGCAGGGAGGGGGTTGCAACCCGGCGGGGGTATGTTATAATGGACATACTTGGGAAAAAATTGCAGGAGAAAGTGGTTGAGGATATGGATCGCAACGCCCTTTTGGAGAGATTGTTCGACGTTTTTCTGGCCTCTGTCCGCTACAGCAAGCGGTATGACTCCAGCCCCCGCAGCTATGGAACCCCCGACGTGCTCTATTCGGAGGAGTGCCACACCCTGGAGATGATCGGCAAAAACGACCAGATCAGCATCACCGAGATCGCCCGGCGGGTGGGCAAGACCAAGAGCGCCATCTCCCAGATGGTGGACCGGCTGATCAAAAAGGGGCTTTTGGAAAAGCAGCCCCACCCGGAGAACGAGCGGGGGGTGCTGCTGAAGCTCACCCCCAAGGGGGAGATTGTCTTCGCCTACCACGCCCAGTATGACCGGGACCAGTTCGACAAGCTCTGTGAGCAGCTGGACGGCTTCTCCAACCGGGAGCTGTGCACCTATATGGAGATCCAAAAGGAGATCATCCGCTGGCTGAAGGACAAGGGCAACCGGTGACCTCCCAGATGGTAAAAATAGGGTTTTGCGGGACGTTGCAGGATGTTGCAATGTCCCGTTTTTTTGCTGCCCGCTCCCATTTCCCTGGAAAAAGGCGAGGCTTTTAGCTCAACAGCACAAAAAGCGGGCGGGAAGATTGTAGAAAATATCCCATGGGAAGGCTGCCCGGACGGTTGGCATCAAACTTGCTGTAATGAACAACAAATCGGCCGAAGGGGCGCGGGCCGGCGCCCCGCCCCATTCTGAAGGAGGATTGTCAATTTGGAAACAGCAAACACATTGACCCCCCAGGCGGTCCGGGCCGCCCGGGAGCGGATCGGGCGGTATATCCGCCGCACGCCGCTCTTGGACAGCGAGGGGCTCTCCCGGCAGCTGGGCTGCCAGGCCTACCTGAAGGCGGAGATGCTCCAGCGCACCGGGTCGTTCAAGCTCCGGGGGGCGCTGAACAAGGCCCTTCAGCTCACCCCGGAGGAGCTGGGCCGGGGCCTTGTCGCTTCCTCCGCGGGTAACCATGCCCAGGGGCTGGCCTATGCGGGGCGGCTGCTGGGGGCCAGAACGGTGATCGTCATGCCCAGCACCGCCCCCCAGCAGAAGATTGACAACACCCGGGCTTTGGGCGGCCAGGTGATCCTGTTTGAGGGCAGGCAGGTAGACCGGATCGCCTATATGGAACGGCTGGTCCGGGAGAAGGGGTACACCCTGGTCCACGCCAGCGAGGACCCCCAGGTGATGGCCGGACAGGGGACGATTGCCCTGGAAATTTTGGAGGACCTGCCGGATGTGGACACGATTGTGGTCCCGCTGGGGGGCGGCGGGCTGATCAGCGGCATCGCCGTGGCCGCCAAGGCCCAGAACCCCCGAATCCGGGTGGTCGGCGTGGAGCCGGCCGCGGCCCCCAAATACCACGAGAGCCGCAGGGAGGGCCATCCGGTGGTGATCCCGGCGGGGACAACCCTGGCGGACGGCATCCGGGAGGAGGTCACCGGGAAAAACGCCTACCCCCTGGTGGAGCGGTATGTGGATGAGCTGGTCCTGGCCGGTGAAGCGGCCATCGCCCAGGCCCTGCGGCTGCTCTGCGCTGACGCCAAACTGGCCGCTGAGGGGGCGGCCGTGGTGGGGCTGGCCGCCCTGCTGGAGGGGGCGTTCCAGGTGCGCCCGGACGAAAAGGTCTGCTTTGTGCTCTCGGGCGGCAACTGGGAGCCCGCCCGCCTGGCCCCCGTCTATGCGGGGGCGGACCACCTGTGAACCCGGCTGTCCATCGACAACAACCACTTGACCATAGAAAGGGTCGCTTTTGATGACGGTGAGAAGAACGCTGCTGCTGACCAAACAGGATGTGCTGGACCTGATCAATATGCCCGACGTGATCCAGGCGGTGGAGGAGGCCTACAAGGCCATCTCCCGGGGGGATGTGGTCCAGCCGGACTACATGACGGTGGAGCAGACCGCCCCCGGCCGCGGGGAGCTGGATATCAAAGCCTGCTATTTCCCCGGAAACGAGGGGATCTCCATCAAATTTGGGGGCGGCGGTTACACCGAAAACCCCAAAAAGTACGGCTTCCCCACCGGGTTTGGCATGGTGGTGCTGTTTGACGCCACCACCTGCTTCCCCGTCTGCGTCATGGATTCCAGCCTGATCACCGGCTACCGCACCGGGGCCGCGGGGGCGGTATCGGTGAAGTGCATGGCCCGCAAGGACGCCCGGGTGGTCACCTCCATCGGCACCGGCAACCAGGCCCGCAACCAGATCCGGGCGATCTCCCAGGTGATGGACATCCGGGAGGTCTATGCCTATGACCGCTTCCCCGCCTCCGTGGAGGCGTTCAAGAGGGACATGGAGGCGGAGTTCTCCATCCCCGTCCACTGCTGCGCCACCGCCCAGGAGGCGGTCTCCCATGCGGACGTGCTGGTCACCACCACCCGGGGCACCGGCGATTTTATTCAGAGGGACTGGGTAAAACCGGGCACCCACATCGCCGCCATCGGCGCGGACCAGCAGGGCAAAAAGGAGCTGGACGCCCGCCTGTTCAAGGGCGCCCGGGTGATTGTGGACTCCATGCCCCAGTGTGTCAGCAAGGGGGAGACCTGGAACGCCCTCCATGAGGGGATCATCACCCAGGAGGAGATCTGCGGGGAGCTGGGGGAGGTCCTGCTGGGCCAGAAGGTTGGCCGGGCCAGCGACCAGGAGATCACCATCTTTGACACCACCGGCACCGCCATGCAGGACAACACCACCTCCTTTGCCATCTATCACAATGCGGTGAAGCAGGGACGGGGGCAGTATTTCGACTTCTACGGTGTAGCCGGACAGGATTGACCCCCGCCCATCGGGGATACCATTGGAACATTGGAAAACCAACAAGAAAGGAAGGATGCCCATGGAGACTTTGACCGCACAGGAGGTGCAAAAGGCCAGGGAGCGGATCGGGCGGTATATCCGCCCCACGCCGCTTCTGGACAGCGAGGGCCTCTCCCAACGGCTGGGCTGCCAGGTCTATCTGAAGGCGGAGATGCTCCAGCGCACCGGGTCGTTCAAACTCCGGGGAGCGCTGAACAAGACCCTCCAGCTCTCGCCGGAGGAGCTGGGCCGGGGGCTGATCGCCGGCTCGGCAGGCAACCACGCCCAGGGGCTGGCCTATGCGGGGCGGCTGCTGGGGGCCAAGACGGTGATCCTCATGCCCGCCGACGCCCCCAAGCTGAAGGTGGAGAACACCCGGGCCATGGGGGCCCAGGTGGAGCTGCTGGACCTGCCCCAGCCCAAGCGGTATGAGCGCCTGATGCAGCTGGTCCGGCAGGAGGGCTACACCCTGGTCCACGCCTACGACGACTACCAGGTGATGGCCGGCCAGGGGACGATCGGCCTGGAAATTTTGGAGGACCTGCCGGAAGTGGACACCATCGTGGTCCCGGTGGGGGGCGGCGGGCTTTTGAGCGGCATCGCCGTGGCCGCCAAGGCCCAAAACCCCCGCATCCGGATGATCGGCGTGGAGCCGGCCCTGGCCCCCAAGGGGTATGAGAGCCGGAGGTTGGGCCGCCAGGTCTCGGTGACGGCGGGGGACACCATGGCCGACGGGATCAAGGACGATTTCCTGGGCAAAAGGACCTATCCCCTCCTGGAGCGGTATGTGGACGAGATGGTTTTGGCCAGCGAGGGGGCCATTGCCCAGGCCCTGCGGCTGCTCTGCTCCGAGGCCAAACTGGCCGCCGAGGGGGCCGCCGCAGTGGGGGTGGCCGCCCTGCTGGAGGGGGCGTTCCAGGTGCGCCCGGATGAAAAGGTCTGCTTTGTGCTCTCGGGCGGCAACTGGGAGCCCGCCCGCCTGGCCTCCATCTATGCCGGGGCGGAGCATCTATAGAGGAAGATTCCCTTTTGGAATGGAATCCTTGGTTTTCCCATAGCTATAAGATATGGAAAAACCAAGGATTTTTCTATTGTTCAAATCTCAATAAGTATGCTAAGATAGAGAAGGAAATCACCTAGAATTTTTCGCTTTTGCAGATTAAAATCTATTTAATTTTAATAAAGCTGAACGAAAATTGGGACTGTTTAGCGGGAAAAAACAGGGGAATTTGCCCTGCTCAAGGGCTTTTGATAGAAAAGGGGGGAACCGCCTATGAAGAGATGGGGGCCGGCCTATCCATAGCTTGGAGATGGGACCGGTCCGGGAGCTGGATCTATACACCAAGAAATTAGGAGGGAAAGGTTTATGCAGCAAAAGAAAGCAAGAGGCATCGCGCTATTCCCATTTCTGCTCTTCATTATCATCTACCTGGGTGCAGGCATCATCCTACAATCCATGGGGGTCGATCAGGCGTTCTACCAGTTCCCTGCGCCCACCGCCTGTTTGATCGGTGTGGTTGTTGCGTTTCTCATGTTCAAAGGCTCCATTGACGAGAAGTTTGCCACCTTCGCCAAGGGCGTGGGCAGCCAGGACATCACGATCATGTGCATGATCTACCTGCTGTCCGGCGCCTTTGCCACCGTCTCCTCCGCCATGGGCGGCGTGGACTCGGTGGTCAACTTCGCTCTGTCGGTGGTGCCGGTACATTTCATCACCGCCGGCCTGTTTGTGGTGGCCTGCTTCATGTCCCTGGCCACCGGCACCTCCATGGGCACCATGTCGGCCCTGGTGCCCATCGGCATCGGCGTGGCCGAGGCTGGCGGCCTGAATATGCCGCTGACCATGGCGGCCCTGATTGGCGGCGCCATGTTCGGTGACAACCTGTCGGTCATCTCCGACACCACCATCGCCGCCACCCGGACCCAGGGCTGCGAGATGCGGGACAAGTTCCGCCTCAACGGCACCATCGCCCTGCCGGCGGCCATCATCACCACGGTGCTGCTGCTTGTCATGGGCCGTCCGGAGACCACCGACATCGCCCTGGAGCTGGGCAGCTACAGCATCCTCAAGATCCTGCCCTATCTGGCGGTTCTGATCCTGGCGCTGGTGGGCATGAACGTGTTCGCCGTGCTCACCCTGGGCGTGGTGCTCTCGGGCATCATCGGGTTCATCGGCGGCGACCTGACGGTTCTCTCGTTCGCCAAGGCCATCTATGACGGCATGCTGGGCATGATGGAAGTGTTCCTCACCTCCATCTTCATCGGCGGCCTGGCCGAGATGGTGAAGGAAGAGGGCGGCATCCAGTGGCTGCTGGATAAGATCCAGAAGATCATCAAAGGACCCAAATCCGCCGAGGTGGGCATTGCCCTCATGGTGGTTGCCACCGATATGGCCATCGCCAACAACACCGTCTCCATCATCGTGGACGGCCCCATCGCCCGCGGCATTGCCGAAGAGTACAAGGTGGACCCGCGGCGGACCGCCTCCCTGTTGGATATGTTTGCCTGTATCTCCCAGGGCGCTATCCCCTACGGCGCTCAGATCCTGATGGTTGGCTCCCTCACCGGCGGCGCGGTCTCCGCCCTGCAGGTGATCCCGCTGCTGTGGTACCAGGGGCTGTTGGCGGTGTTCGCCATCATCTCCATCTTTGTGCCCTTCGCGGATTGGCCGATCAAAAAGAATCCTTGGAATTTTGAAAAGTGGGAGCCCGCCCACAAATAAGACCATCCCGAGGGCCGGGCTTCCCTGCGCGGGGGCCCGGCCCTCCTTTTTGCTGAAACGGCGGCTTTCCTTTGACTTTTTGACCCCGCCGGCCTATACTATAGATCCGGTGTAAGGAGGAAGCCCTCTTTCCCGTATGTTTTGACCTTTGGAACCCACCCTCTCCGGCCCGCCCGGAGATGCAACCAGTTGGAGGAATCTATGGAACATCCACTTTCCGCAGACCAGGGGATGGGGGCGCTGTTGGAGGCGCCCGTCACCCTGGTGGAAGAGACATTGCCCCTACAGGAGGCGTTCGGCCGGGTGTTGGCCCGGACGGTCACCGCCCAAATCCCCTCGCCCCCCTTCGCCCGCAGCCCCTACGACGGCTATGCCCTGCGCAGCGCCGACACCGCGGCCGCCGCCCCGGAACATCCCGTGCGTTTGGGCCTGTTGGGGGAGCTGGCCGCTGGGGCCGCCCCAAGCCTGGCGGTGGAACCCGGGCGGGCGGTGAAGGTGCTCACCGGCGCGCCGGTGCCCGCCGGTGCGGACGCGGTGGTCAAATATGAAGATGTGCGGTTTGGCGCCGACTGGGTGGAGTTCTCCGCCCCCTGCCCGCCGGGGAACATCGTCCCCATGGGGGAGGACGTGGCCGCCGGGGCGGTGTTGGCCCAGGCGGGGGAACCCATCACCGGGCCGGTGATGGGGGTGTTGGCCGGCCAGGGTCTGGAGACGGTGCGGGTCTGGCGGCGGCCACGGGTGTCGGTGGTGAGCACCGGCTCCGAGCTGACCCCGCCCGGCCGGCCCCTGGCCCCCGGCCATATCTACAGCACCAACCTCTATACCCTGGGGGGCTTGCTCCGGGGGATGGGGGCCCAGGTGGAGGATGGGGGGATCGTCCCCGATGACCCCCAGGCGGTGGCCGGCCAGCTGCTCCGGGAGCTGGGCCGCTCGGACCTGGTGGTGGTCACCGGAGGGGCCTCGGTGGGGGACTACGACTACACCCGCCGGGCCCTGGACCAGTTGGGGGCAAAACTGCTCTTCTGCCGCCTGGCCTTCAAGCCGGGCGGGGCCATGATGGCCGGGCTGGTGTCCGGGAAGGTGGTTTTGGGCCTCTCAGGCAATCCGGGAGCCGCGGCGGTGGGGCTGCTGCGGGTAGGGGCCCCCTATGTCCACAAACTCTGCGGCCGCAGCCAGGTGGAGTACCCCCAGATGTGGGTGCGTTTAAAGGAACCCCTCAAAAAAGCCAGCCCCCAGACGCGCCTGGTCCGGGGCCGGCTGGAGGTGGAGGAGGGGCAGGCCCTGTTCGTCCAGAACCCCGGCCAGTACAATGGTGCGGTCTCCTCCCTGCTCCACTGTGACCTGTTGGCCCAGATCCCAGCCGGCAGCCCGCCCCTGTCCGCGGGGACGCTGGTGCGGGCCTACCGGGTGGGGAACCCATGAGCGGGAAGGAGGCGGCCCTCGTGGAGAGAACCCAAACGCCCCCGGTGGTGTCGTTCATCGGTTGGTCGGGGGTGGGGAAGACCACCCTTTTGGAGCGGCTGATCCCCCAGCTGAAGGCCCACGGGGTGCGGCTGGCCCTGCTCAAGCAGGACGGCCATGAGTTTGATGCGGACCGGCCGGGCAAGGACACCTGGCGGATGACCCAGGCGGGGGCCGACCTGGTGGCCATCTCCAACCGGGCCCATGCGGCTGTCTTTTTGAACCGCCCCACCTCCTTCCAGGAGCTGTTGGGCCAGGTGCAGGGGGTGGATCTGGTGCTCACCGAGGGGTATCATGAGCTGGATTACCCCCAGATTGAGGTCCACCGCCGAGGGTTTGACACCCTGCGCTGCCTGGATTGGGGGAGGCTGGCGGCGGTGGTCACCGATGAACCCCTCCCCCTGCCGGAGGGGATCCCCCAGCTGGGCTTTGAGGAGCTGGACCGCCTGGCGGGATTGCTGTTGGAGCGGCTGCGTTAGGCGGGGACGGCTCCCCATAGAGGCCCCCGGGGCCCCGGGGGCCTCTATGGGGACTTTGCGGCGCAAAGAAGAGGGCTGGCGGACGCGATCGCGTCCGCCAGCCCTCTTGCCGTCCCCGCCGGTAGGGGGAGCGGCCAGCTTTATCTGGAAAATTTTTTCATCCGGTTTTGCAGCTGTTGGAGATAGGCCGCCAGGGAGAGGTGCAGGGCGGGATATTTCCCCGAATCCTCCCGCTGGAGCAGGGTGGTATCCACCGGCTCCTGCTTTTGGATCTGGTCCAACAGCAGATTGAACCCCTCCAGGGTGCCGAACAGCTGGGCTCCCACCACCCGGCCGTCCTGCAGCAGCACCCGGCGGTAATGGCCGTGGTTTTCATCCTCCAATAGCTGATAGGGGGTGCCCTGGAGATCCCGTTCGGTCTTGCCCAACGCCACCACCGGGCAGTCGTCCCCAATGTAGGTGAGGAAGAGGGCCACCGAGCCATTGAACTCCTTCTCCCGGCCCGCGCAGTTGGCGCCGGCCACCATGCCGCCCCGGGCGGCGGGCTCCCAGAACATGTTCATCGCCTTCTGGCCGCTGAGGCGGTCGGTGGTCTCCACACAGTCCCCGCAGGCGTAGATGTCCGGCAGGTTGGTGCGCATCCGGTCGTCCACCTGGATGCCCCCCAGCGCCCCCAGCGCGATGCCTGTCTTTTGGGCCAGGGCGGTCTGGGGACGCATCCCCACCCCCCAGAGCACCAGGTCGCAGGGGATCACCCGTTTGGAGGTGCGCACAGCGCGCACCCGGTCCTCCCCCTCCACGCTCTGGACCCCTTCGCCGCTGTAGACCTCCACCCCATAGCTGCGCAGGGTGTCCGCCACCAGGTCGGAGGTGTGTTTGTCAAAGGATTTCATGCTCAACCAGTCCAGGGCCTCCACCACCGTGACCTTGTCATATCCCCGCTGTTTTAGGGCCAGGGCGCCCTCCAGGCCGATGGCGCCGGAGCCCACCACCACCGCCTGTTTGGCGGGGTAGGCGGCAATGGCATCCACATCGTCCAGGGTGCGCATGACAAAGTTGCCGGGCAGGCTGGTGCCCTGCATCCGCCGCAGCTGCACCGCGAAGCTGCCGGTGGCCAAAATCAGTTTCCCATATTGGAACTGGGCCCCACTGGCGGTGGTCACCAGCTTCTCCTGGGGCTGGATCTCCACCGCCTCATCCCCCAGGTGGAGCTGGATGCCCCGCCTGGCGTAGTCGGCGTAGGTGTTTACCGTCACCCCCGCCAGATCCAATTCCCCGGCCAGATAGTCGGCCAGGGCGGGGGCGGAATATTCCGGATGGCGTTCCTCCCCCAGAATGAGGATGGACATGTCCGGATCCGCCTGCCGGGCGGCCAGAGCGGCGTTGTTGCCCGCCGGGCCGTTGCCGATGATCAAAAGATCCACCTTCTGTGCCATCACTGGTCCCCCCCTTCTAGATTTCGCTGGCGCAGCTGGGCCAGATGCGCCTCCAGAGCATCCAGATCCCCTTCGGTGCAGGGGATCCCCAGGCAGGCCTCCAAGAGGGCGGCGGTGTCCGCCCGGCGGCTGCGGCCCTCCAGGCGGGGGCTCCACAGGATGCCCAGGGCGGCGAACAGCTGCTCCTCCGGGCTCCTGGCCGGGTTGAGATAGGTGGCAGGGGACTCAAACCCCACCGTGTGGTCCAGGGAGAGGAACCGGGCGGGCTGTTGGCGGCTGCCCGCGGCGGGGCCGTTTTGGGCCGCCCAGTGGTAGAGATCCACACAGAGGGCCGCCAGCCGCTGGCTGTCCGCCACCGCCAGGCCGCCGGCGGTGTCCACCGTCAAGGCGGAGATCCCCTTCTCCAACAGCCGGCGGGAGAGGGCCCCGTCCGACAGGGGGAAATACTTGTCCTCCACCGCCCCCCGGGGCCGGAAGGTGACCACCACTGTATCCTCACTGGGTTTCCCCGCCGCCAGGGTGGTATAGCTGGGCTTGCCCTCCCGCAGGGAGAGCTTCCCGTCCTCCACCTCCAGCCAGAGGGGGGCGTCGCTCCTGCCGTAGAACAGCAGGGCGTCCACCCCCGCGTACCGGAGAGCCGCACCCAGGCGGCCCTCCCCGGTGAGGTTTTGAACCCGCCCGTTTTTCAGGTAGCTCCAGGTCATGGCCCCGGTGCCGGGGGCGCCGCAGCCGGTGAGGGGGCCGGTGGTGAGGGCAACGGCGGAGGGGTCCAGCCGCCACCAGAACCCCAGCTCCTCCAACAGCAGCCCCCAGGTGCCAAACCAGCCGGCCTGGACCTCCTTCAGGCCGGTGGTGCGGTTCTGCAGATCGATGAGGGCATAGCGGACAGTCCGTTCCATCACTCCGCCTCCTTCCCGCCCAGAAGCGCCTGGGCGTATTTGTTGCGCAGGTCCTCGCTGGCGCCGGCAGGTTCCTCAAACCGCAGGGCCCCGGTGGGGCAGGCGGCCACACAGGGCGGGTTGCCGCCGCACAGGTCGCAGGTGACAAAGGCGTCCAGCCGGCTGTCGTAGACGATGGCGTCGGAGGGGCACATGACCTTGCAGGCCGCGCAGGTGAAGCACCCCTCGGTGCGGCGGGTGACCAGGCCGGTAGCCGGGTCCTGGTCGATGATCCCCCGCATGCAGGCGGTGAGGCAGACCGGCTCGGCGCAGTGCTGGCAGACGGTGACATACTGGGTGTCCGGGCCGCCCCCCCGGCGCACCCGGATGCGGGCCTCGCTGGGGCGCTGCTCCCCTCGCTTCACCAGGGAACAGACCGCCTGGCAGGCGCCGCAGCCGCTGCATTTGGTTCGGTCGATAAACAGTGTCTTCATAGGCTTCCTCCTTGCTCCCGGATCAGACCCCGGGCCGGCGGAAGTTGCCGTCCGCGTACCGCTGGCGCAGGATGGCGGAGATCTCCTCCACCGTGCCGCAGAGGATGGCCTCCGCGGGGCAGTTGCGGGCGCAGGCGGGCTGATCCCCCTCGTCAATGCGGTTGTAGCACATGGTGCACTTCTGCATCAGGCCGTTGGCCCCGAACTGGGGCACGCCGAACGGGCAGGCCCACAGGCACTCGTGGCAGCCGATGCACTTCTTGTCGTTGCCCAGGACGATGCCGTCCGGGCGCTTGTGCAGCGCGCCGGTGGGGCAGGCCTTCACACAGGGGGCGTCGCCGCAGTGCTGGCAGGGGATGGGCAGGAAGTTCAGGCGCTCATCCTGGCCGCTGCCGGTCTCCACCTCGGTGACCATGGTGAAGCGGGGGCCGGCCCCCAGGCCGTTTTCCAGCTTGCAGGCCGTCTCGCAGGCCCGGCAGCCCATACAGCGCCGGGTGTCGATATAGAGAGTCAACTGTTTTTCATTCATGGCGTTCCCCTCCCCTCACATCTTCTGGATCTGGACCAGGGTGTTGAAATAGCCGCCGGTGTTGCCGTCCAACAGCGGCTGGTACTCGCTGAGGATGCCGTTTTCGCTGAGGATATCCCGCGGGCCGGCGGGATAGACGCCGGTGAGCTTGTTGACGCTGCCCCCCAGCTTCACCCACATGCCGCTGCTCAACTCCACCACACCCGGGCGCACCCGGATGCCCACCTTGGCGATGATGTTCCGCAGTTCGCCCCGGTCGTTGAAGATCCGCACCAGGTCCCCGTCCCGGATCCCCCGGTCCTGGGCATCCTGGCGGCTGAGGAAGACCTTGGCCGGGCCCTCCATCTCCTTGATCCAGGGCAGGTTGTAGTACTGGGAGTGGGTGCGGAAGGCGGGGTGCTGGGAGATGACGGTGAGCGGGTACTTTTTGGCCAGCTCAGGGGTGGCATAGGTGCTCTCCGCCGGTTCAAAGAACTTGGGCACCGGGCAGAATTCCCCGGGGAACTTCTGCCCCCGCTCGGCCATCTGGGCGGAGTAGAGCTCCACCTTGCCGGAGGGGGTGTCGAACCTGCCGTCCTGATAGGGGATGGTGGGGCACCATTTCTCCGGGTTGCGTACCGGCCCGTTGGGGGAGACGGCGGCGTCCACGTCGCACTCCTCCCCGATGAGCATCCGCACATAGTCCAGGCCGTTGCGCTCCCGGGGGAAATACTGCTCATACCCCAGCCGGCGGCCCAGCTCCTCAAAGATCTCGATGTCGGGCACGCACTCATAGGGCGGCTGGCAGACGGGCACCAAAATCTGGTTGTAGTTGTGCCAGTAGGAGGGGTGCAGGCCGTACTGCTCCAGGTAGTGGCAGGCGGGCAGCACCAGATCGGCGTAGTCGGTGTCGTCGGTCATGAACTGCTCGATGGTGACAAACATGTCCAGGCTCTTAACCGCCTCGATGGTGTAGTCCACGTCCGGCTGCTGGGAGATGAGGCCGCCCCGGTAGGAGATGACCCCCTTGATGGGCGGGTTTTTGGCCTCGTGGATGGCGGTGGCCACCGCCGCGATGTTCACCAGCCGGGTTTTGGGGATCTCGGCCCCTTCGGGCGTGGTGACGTTGCTCCAATGGGCGAACCCGGTGATGTTGGGGAAGCCCATGCCGGAGATGCAGTCGTAGTTGGCCTCCGCCTTGCCGAAGCTGCCGCAGACGGCAGCCAGGCAGGCCAGCGCCCGCTGGACCTGATGGCCGTTGGTGTACCGCTGCTGGCCGTAACCGGTCTCAAAGTGGGCGTTGGTGGTGGCCAGAAGCTCGGCCGCCTGGATCAGCTGCTCTTGGGGGATGGTGGTGACCTGCTCGGTGTATGCGGGGGTCCACTCCTCCACCAGCTTGCGCAGCTCCTCGATGCCCACCGTGTACTTTTCGATAAACTCCCTGTCCTCCAGGCCGTTTTTCAGGATCCAGTGGATCATACCCAGGGCCATGGCGCCGTCGGTGCCCGGCCGGGGCCGCAGGTGCAGGTCGGCTTTGGAGGCCACGCCGGTGGCATAGGGGTCCACCACGATCAGCTTGGCCCCCCGCTCCTTGGCCCGGTAGAGGAAGGGGTAGATGTGG
>CAJFPF010000093.1 GCA_904398655.1 uncultured Anaerotruncus sp.
CAAAATCCCCCCAGACCCCCCAAATGCGCCTGAAGCATGGGGCGTTCCGCCATCTGCGGATGGCGGCCAAGGGCGCCGCCCTTGGAATCCGCCACCTTTTGAAAAAGGTGGACGAAAACTTTGGATTGCGCCGCAGGCGGGCTCGCGGGCGACGGCGCTGCCGCAAAAACAAACCCAAAGGGCGCGTTCAATGGGCCCGCCGCAGGCGTTGCCGCTCCTCCCGGGCCCGGGTGGCCCGGCCCAGCAATCGGTAGATCACCGCGAACAGCGGGGTCCCGAACACCATCCCCGGCACCCCCCAGATGCCGCCTCCCACCGTCACGGCGAACAGCACCCACAGGGGCGGCAGCCCCACCGAGCCGCCAATAATCTTGGGGGCAATGATGTTGCCGTCGATCTGTTGGAGCACCACCACGAATACAATGTACCACAGCGCCCGGATGGGTTCCACCATCAAGAGCAGCAGCACCCCGGGAACCGCCCCAATGAACGGCCCATAGAACGGGATGATGTTGGTGATCCCCATGACCACCCCAATGAGCATGGCATAGGGGAACCCCAACACCGAAAGGCCCACCACGCTGCACACACCCACAATGGCGGCGTCCAACAGCTGGCCGCTCAGATAGTTGCCAAACGCCTCCACCGCAATCCGTCCGGTGATCGACAGGCTGGCCACCGCCTTCCGGGGCAAAAACGCCCGGCAGAGCCGCCGGGCCTGCCCCAACAGCTGCTCCTTATTGAGCAGAATATGGGCGGCCACCACCAGCCCAATCACAAAGGTGACAATGCTGCCGCTCACCGAGAGCAGGGTCCCCAACATCCGGGGAATAAAGTCCACCAAAAATTGCATCAGCCAGGCGGCCGCCTGGGAGAACCACTCGGTGAGCCGCTGATAGATCTCATCCGGCAGCACCAACTCCTGGGCCATCCAGGCGCCCAATTGGGAGAGGGAGTCCAGATAGCCGTTCATATTCCGGGCCAGCGTCATGACGCTGGTGGTGAGCTGGGGGGCCACAATGCACACCACCACCAGGATTGCCACCAGCAACAGCAGGTAGGTGGAGAGGAGCGCCAGCCCCCGGCGGCGTTTTTGCACCTTGGGGGAATCCCCCTGCACCAGGCGGCAGAGCACCCGCTTTTCCAGCCAGATCATCACCCGGTTGAGGATGAAAGCCACCACGACGCCAATTAAAAACGGCATGAGCAGGCTCATGGCCGCCCGCACCCAGTCCAAAAGCACCCCCAGGTTGCTCAAGCCTAAAAATAATACCACCGTGAACGCCGCCACCAGGCACAGCTCCCGCACCCTGCGCAGGTTCATCCAATCAGCCTCCCTTCAAAGTCTGCCCCCGCCAGCCAGGCCGCCGGCGCGGGTTGGAAGTTTTCCCAAAATCCGCCGCCGCGGGTTGCCTGATAGAGCTGGAAGCCCACCAGGATTGCAATCCCCACCGCGGCCAGGGCCGCAGCCGCCAACACCAGCCTGCGGCGGGTACGCCGCCGCCTATCCGCCCGGCGTCCCAACCGGGAAAAATCAATCACATTGTCCTTTTTTTGCTCCCGGCGGTTGGGGTCTGTCTCCATCCTAGCGCACCTCCCCGCGAACATCCTTGCTTTTGAAGGCCAGGCGCCTCCACTTTTGTAACAGTTTACCACAAATTATCCGCCGCTCCAAGGGGGATTTTTCCCTCTTTTGGGGAACCACCAAAAAAAAGACGGCGTTTTGGGAAATTTTCTTTCGCTTTTCCTCCTCTGGAGAAATTGACCCGCGACAGGTTTCGTGTTAAAATAGTGCTAATCTATACGATTCAAGGATAGTTTCCCCACCCGGCCGTCCAGAGCGCCGCCTTGATCCGGAGGCGTGTCTCATTTCCGGGCTGGCTGGGTGGGGCCATTGGCGCGGCCAAAACCGCGCGCCGGGGAGGGGGTTTCCCCCTCCATAAAGGGCCGGAGGGAACCATATGAAAGAAAAAATGCAAACCGTAAACACCACCGTGGGAATCGACATCGGCTCCACCACCGTAAAGCTGATCGTGGTGCGGGACCACAAGGTGGTCTACCAACAGTATGAGCGCCATCTCTCCCAGGTGCGCCCCAAGACACTGGAGCTGCTGCGCATGGCCGGGGACCTGCTCCGGGATCAGCCGTTCACAGTGGCCCTGTCCGGGTCGGCGGGGCTTGGGCTGGCCAAAGCCGCCGGCCTGCCGTTCATCCAGGAGGTGTTTGCCACCGGTGAGGTGGTGAAAAAGCTGGCCCCCGATACCGACGCGGTCATTGAGCTGGGGGGAGAGGACGCCAAGATCATCTTCTTCACCGGCGGCCTGGAGGAGCGGATGAACGGCTCCTGCGCCGGGGGTACCGGCGCCTTCATTGACCAGATGGCCACCCTGCTGGACGTGACCCCCGAGCAGCTGGACACCCTGGCCCTGGCCGCCCAGAAGGTGTACACCATCGCCTCCCGGTGCGGCGTGTTCGCCAAGAGCGACATCCAGCCCCTTCTGAACCAGGGCGCCCGCAAGGAGGACATCGCCGCCTCCATCTTCAAGGCGGTGGTGGACCAGACGATCACCGGCCTGGCCCAGGGCCGCCGGATCACCGGCAAGGTGCTGTTTTTGGGCGGACCCCTCTATTTCTTCAAGGCGCTCCAACGGGAGTTTGTACGCTCCCTGCGCCTCTCCCCGGAAAACGCCATCTTCCCCAGCATGGGGCGGTACGCGGTGGCGTTGGGCAGCGCCCTGTACGCGGAGAAGACGGGGGACCCGTTCACCTATGGCCAGCTGTTGGAGCGGCTGGAGGCGGCTGTCACCGAAAACCACACCGCCCACCGGCTGCAGCCTTTGTTTGAAAGCCAGGCGGATTACGACGCCTTTGTGGCCCGTCACGCCCAGGCCACTGTGGAGCGGCTGGATCTGGACAGCTACACGGGGGACGCCTATCTGGGCATCGACTGCGGCAGCACCACCACAAAATTGGTGCTGCTCTCGGCGGATGGGCGGATCCTCTATGAATTTTATGACGCCAACCACGGCAACCCGGTGGAGATCGTCCGGGAGCAGCTGCTTCTGCTGCGCCGCCGGTGTGCCAGCCGGGTGCGTATCCGGGGCAGTGCCGCCACCGGCTATGGCGAGGACCTGGTCCGCAACGCCTTCTCGGTGGACGCCGGGCTGGTGGAGACGATGGCCCACTTCCGGGCTGCCCGCCGGTTCCAGCCTCAGGTGGATTTTATCCTGGACATCGGCGGCCAGGACATCAAGTGCTTCAAGGTGCGCCACAACTCCATCGATTCCATCATGCTCAACGAGGCCTGCTCCTCCGGATGCGGCTCGTTCATCGGCACCTTTGCCCAGTCGATGGGTTATTCGGTGGAGGAATTCGCCCGGCTGGGGCTGTTTGCCAAACATCCCGCCGACCTGGGCAGCCGCTGCACCGTGTTCATGAACTCCTCGGTGAAGCAGGCCCAGAAGGAGGGCGCCTGTGTGGAGGATATCTCCGCCGGCATCTCGGTGAGCGTGGTGAAAAACGCCCTCTATAAGGTGATCCGGGCCTCCTCCGCGGCGGAGCTGGGGGAACATGTGGTGGTGCAGGGGGGCACCTTCCTCAACGACGCGGTGCTCCGCTCGTTTGAGATGGAACTGGGCCGCCAGGTGGTGCGCCCGGCCATCGCCGGGCTCATGGGGGCCTATGGCGCCGCCCTCTATGCCCAGTCGCTGGAGCTTCCGGAGTCCGGCCTGCTCTCCCTGGAGGCTTTGGAACAGTTCACCCACACCTCCAAGTCCACCACCTGCGGCCTGTGCGGCAACCACTGCAGCCTGACGGTGAACCTCTTCAGCGGCGGGCGGCGGTTCATCTCCGGCAACCGGTGCGACCGGCCGTTGGGGGGCGGCAGCGCCGCCAACCTGCCCAACCTCTACCACTGGAAGCTGGAGCAGCTGCTGGCCCTGCCCCGCACCCCCGGCCCCCGGGGGGCCATCGGCCTGCCTTTGGGGCTCAACATGTTGGAAAACCTGCCCTTCTGGCATGCCCTCCTCACCCAGCTGGGCTTTGAAGTGGTCGTGTCCGGCGTCTCCAGCCGGGAGACCTACACCAAGGGCCAGTTCTCCATCCCTTCGGACACCGTCTGTTACCCCGCCAAGCTGATGCATGGCCACATTGCTGAACTGTTGGAGCAGGGGATCCACCGGATCTTCTACCCCTGCATGACCTATAACTTCGACGAGCACAAGGGGGATAACCACTATAATTGCCCGGTGGTGGCCTATTATCCCGAACTTTTGAAGGCCAATGTGGCCGAATTGAACCAGGAGGGGGTTCTGTTTCTGCATCCCCACCTGGGGATCCACCGGCCGGAGACGTTCACCGAAAAGCTCTATGCGGCGCTGGCCGTCCCCTTCCCGGACCTCACCAAGGAGGAGGTGGCCGCCGCCGTCCAGGCGGCCTATGCCGCCCAGGCGGACTGGATGGCCCGAATCAAGGAGCAGGGCCGCCTGGCCATCGCCTACGCCCGGGAGCATGGGCACAAGATTGTGGTGCTCAGCGGCCGTCCCTACCACATCGACCCGGAGATCAACCACGGCATCGACCGGCTGATCGCCTCGTTTGGGATTGTGGTGGTGGGAGAGGACGCAGTGTCCGATTTGGTGGAGCCGGTGCGGGTCAATGTGCTCAACCAGTGGACCTACCATGCCCGCCTCTATAACGCCGCCAAATATGTCACCACCCAGCCGGATATGGAGCTGGTGCAGCTGGTGAGCTTTGGCTGTGGCATCGACGCCATCACCACCGACGAGGTGCGTTCGATCCTGGAGGAGGGCGGCAAGCTGTATACCCAGCTGAAGATCGATGAAATTACCAACCTGGGAGCGGTGCGGATCCGGATCCGCAGCCTGTTGGAGGCGGTGGCCGAACGGGACCGGGCGGCCAAACGGGCCGCCCCCGCTCCTGCCCCCCAAGGAAAGGAGGCGGTCCTCCATGGCTGAGATGGAACGCGTGCTGTTTACCAAAGAGATGAAAAAGGACTACACCATCCTGGTGCCCACCATGCTGCCCATCCACTTCCAGCTGATGCTGGACATCATGCGGTCCTATGGCTACAAGGCGGAGCTTTTGGAGAACAGCGGCCGCAATGTGGTGGACAGCGGCCTGCGCAACGTCCACAACGACACCTGCTATCCGGCGCTGCTGGTCATCGGCCAGATGATCGACGCCTTGGAGAGCGGCAAATATGACGTCCACAAGGTGGCTTTGATGATCACCCAGACAGGGGGCGGCTGCCGGGCCTCCAACTACATCCACCTGCTGCGCAAGGCCCTGCAAAAGAGCGGCTATGGCTTTATCCCTGTCATCAGCCTTTCCGCCGGCGGGTTGGAGCGCAACCCCGGCTTCAAGCTGGGGCCGATGATGCTGGACCGGATCTTCTATGCCATCCTCTATGGGGACCTGCTGATGCTGCTCTCCAACCAGACCCGTCCCTATGAGCTGGAGGCCGGCCGGACCGACCGGTTGGTGGACCAGTGGGCAGCCCGCCTCTCGGGGCAGATGCGGGGCCGGGGGCTGCTCAGCTACCGGAAGGTGCAGGAGAACTATAAGGCCATGATCGCCGACTTCGCGGCCATCCCCCGCACCCAGGAGGAGAAGGTCCGGGTGGGCGTGGTGGGGGAGATCTATGTGAAATTCTCCCCCCTGGGCAACAACAACCTGGAAGATTTCCTCCGGTCGGAGGGGGCGGAAGTGGTGGTGCCGGGGCTGATGGACTTTCTGCTCTACTGCATCTACAACCAGCTCAACGACCAGACCCTCTATGGGGGGGCCTCCCGGCTCCGGGACGGGGTGATGAAATGGATCTACCGGTTCCTGGTGAAAAAACAGCTGGACATCATCCAGCTGATCCAGGCGGAGGGCTCCTTCCGGCCGGGCGGCTATTTCCCCCACACCGTCCAGCTGGTGGACGGCTATCTGGACCACGGGGTAAAGATGGGGGAGGGGTGGCTTTTGACGGCGGAGATGCTGGAACTGATTGAACAGGGCACCTGCAATATCGTCTGCACCCAGCCGTTCGGCTGCCTGCCCAACCACATTGTGGGCAAGGGGATGATGCGGATCATCAAGGAGCGCAACCCCAAGGCCAACATTGTGGCGGTGGACTATGACCCGGGCGCCACCCGGATCAACCAGGAGAACCGGATCAAATTGATGCTGGCCAACGCCCATGCCATCGCCCAGTCCGAGCAGGAGGAGGACACAGGGGATCTGCCCATGCCCCAATATGAGGACTATGAGGAGCTGGCCGCTTCCTTCCGCTGATTTTCTCGCCGCGCTGCGCCCATCCGGGCGCTCCGCGGCGGTAAAAACCTCCCTTGGCAATTTTTCTCCCCCAAAATTCCAAGGGCAACCCGTACACCACAGGACCAGAGGAGGCTCTATGGACTGGATTTTAGGCGGATGCAGGGTGATCCTGCTCTTCTATTGGTACAGCTTTCTAGGCTGGGCGGTGGAATCCGCCATCTGTTCCTCCACCGGGAAAAAGCTGGTAAACCGGGGATTTTTAAACGGACCCGTCTGCCCTGTCTATGGGGTGGGGGCGCTGGTGTGCATCTATCTGCTCTATCCGGTGCAGGATTATCCGGTACTTCTCTATCTATTTGGAACCATTCTGGTGAGTGTCGTGGAATATTTTACCGGCTGGCTGTTGGAAACGCTGTTTCACGCCCGCTGGTGGGACTATTCCCACTACCGGTTTAACCTGAAAGGGCGGGTCTGCCTGCCCAACGCCCTCTTTTTTGGAGTGCTGGCGCTCTTTGCCATGAAGGTGCTCCATCCCTTCTCCGTCCGGATTCTGGGACGGCTCTCCCCTGTGGCCACCTTTGTCTGTACAGGGGTCCTCTCCGCCGTGTTTGCAGCCGACCTGGTACTGTCGGTACGGGCTGCCATCCAACTGTCGGGCAAATTGGACGAGATGCGTGCCGCTTTGGCGGACGCCCGGGCCCGGGCGGATGCTGCCATCCAGGAGGGCCGGCTTCAGGCTGCGCTCTTTGCCGCCATGAGCCCCCAGGAGAAGCTCCAAGCCCTGCGGGAGCTCCATGTGGACAGCGCCCTGCTGGATCGGATCTCCCGGCTGGCGGAGCACCAGTCCCTGCTCCATCGCCGCCTGATGAACGCCTTCCCCCATATGCAGTTCCCCCGCTCCCCCGCCTCTCTGGAGACCCTGCGCTCTGAATGGGACCGGCTGCGCCGGGAACGCCGGGCAAAAAAACAGTCTGAATCCTAAATGGAAAGCCCCCTTTTTGGGGGCTTTTTTGCAAAGTAAACCCCGCTATCCGGGAGAGGGCGTACACGCCGCCGCGGAGCGCCCGGATGGGCGCAGCGCGGCGAGAGAGGTAAGCGCAAATTTCTCTTGAGCTCCCCTTGCAAGGGGAGCTGCCGCCGCCAGGCAGCTGAGGGGTCGCGCCCGCAGTGGCCTTCCTGTAGAACGACCTCTCCGGCCCTTCGGGCCACCTCCCCTAGAAGGGGAGGCTGGGGTTGGGGGGGGAGCTCCGGGCCACCTCCCCTAAAAGGGGAGGCTGGGGTTGGGTGGAAGCTTCGGACCACCTCCCCCCGCGGGGGAGGTCATGGGGGAGAAACGGACACCTCCCCCGAAAGGGGAGGCATTGGCAGAAAGGCGAGGCAGGCCTTCCCCAGGAGAAAAAGCCCCACCGGCCAGGCAGGGCCCCCACCGGCGCTTCGCGCCACCTCCCCCACGGGGAGGCCCTCGACCGCAAAGAGGGTGCAAAAAAGGGAGGTCCTGGGGGAGGGAGGGCAAAATGCCTGGAAATTCTCGCAAAAATCCGGAAAAATTTTTTGTCGCAAAATTGACAATCCCGGCTGGAACTCTTGATTCCCTGGAAATTAACGCATATAATAAAGCTTGGACAAGGGACACCATCAAACCGAAAGGAGTACCGATATGAACTATTCCCATGAAGTGGAGAGAATGTGCGTCGTCGCCAAAGGGCCCAAACACGGCCCGGCTCCCATCCCGGAGGAGGGCAGATGGGTCAAAGCCTATGAGATCAAGGACATCTCCGGCCTGACCCACGGCGTGGGCTGGTGCGCCCCCCAGCAGGGCGCCTGCAAACTCACCTTGAATGTCAAAGAGGGCGTCATCCAGGAGGCCCTGGTGGAGACCCTGGGCTGCTCCGGCATGACCCATTCCGCCGCGATGGCAGGCGAGATCCTGCCCGGAAAAACCATTTTGGAGGCACTGAACACCGACCTGGTGTGTGACGCCATCAATGTGGCCATGCGGGAGCTGTTTTTGCAGATCGTCTATGGCCGCAGCCAGACCGCTTTCTCTGAGGATGGCTTGCCCATCGGCGCCAGCTTGGAGGATCTGGGCAAGGGCCTGCGCTCCCAGGTGGGCACCATCTTCTCCACCGGCGCCAAAGGGGTCCGTTACCTGGAGCTGGCAGAGGGGTATATCCTTTCGGTGGCTTTGGACGAGAACCGGGAGGCCATCGGCTACAAATTCGTCCGGGTGGGCAAGATGTTAGAGGACATCCGCCACGGAATGGATGCCAACGAGGCGTTCAAAAAGAATGTGGGCACCTATGGCCGCTATGAAAACGCCGCCAGCTATATCGATCCGCGTGAAGAGTAATGGGAAAGGGAGGCAGCAACATGGTTCAATTTGAAGGACAAGAGAGAAGAATGCCGAAAATCAACGCCTGCCTGGCGGAATATGGCATCTCTTCTTTGGAAGAAGCCCGTCAGCTCTGCCTGGACCGGGGTATTGATGTGGAAAAAATCGTCAAGGGTGTCCAGCCCATCGCCTTTGAGAATGCCGTCTGGGCCTACACCCTGGGTGTGGCGGTGGCTCTGAAGAAGGGCTGCAAAAAGGCGGCTGACGCCTCCGAGGCTATCGGCATCGGCCTGCAGGCGTTCTGTGTCCCTGGCTCGGTGGCGGAGACCCGTTCTGTGGGCCTGGGCCATGGCAACCTGGGGGCAATGCTCCTGCGGGACGAGACCAAGTGCTTCTGCTTTTTGGCCGGTCACGAGTCGTTTGCTGCGGCAGAAGGCGCCATCGGCATCGCCCGCAACGCCAACAAGGCCCGGAAGGAGCCCCTGCGGGTCATCCTCAACGGCTTGGGCAAGGACGCGGCCTATATCATCTCCCGGATCAATGGGTTCACCTATGTGGAGACCGACTATGACTTTGCCACCAGCGAGCTGAAGATCATCCGGGAGGTCCCCTATTCCGATGGTGAGCGGTCCAAGGTAAAGGTCTATGGCGCCAACGATGTGTTGGAGGGCGTGGCCATCATGAAGCATGAGAAGGTGGATGTCTCCATTACCGGCAACTCCACCAACCCCACCCGGTTCCAGCACCTGGTGGCTGGCACCTATAAGAAGTGGGCCTATGAGACTGGGTTCAAATATTTCTCGGTGGCCTCCGGCGGCGGCACCGGCCGTACCCTCCA
>CAJFPF010000094.1 GCA_904398655.1 uncultured Anaerotruncus sp.
CCGGTTCACAGAGACCTGGCAGGACCGAATTCCGCTGACAGTGGCTTTGGTTCCCAGCTCCTATATGGTCTATGTGGATGATCTGCCTGCTGGGCTGCACAACCTGGATCAACAGGCGGCCATTCAGGAGATCTATGGCCAATTTTCCAGCCAGGTGAACGCCATGGATCTGCTGCCCATGCTGGAGAGCCAGGTGGACGGGGAGGATCTCTATTATAAAACCGACCACCACTGGACCACCTGGGGGGCCTATCTCACCTACCGGGAGTTCATGGAGCCCCGAGGCTTGCAGGCGGTCTCTTGGGAGGATCTAGCTTTGCTGGAGCGGCGGGTGGAAGACTTTTACGGCACCTATTATAGCAAATGCAAGCTTTTTTCCGCCCAGCCGGATACCATCACCTATTTTGATATCCCCACCACCTCGGTGACTGTGGCAGGCGAGCCCCGGGAAGGTCTATATGACGCCTCCAAGTGGGCAGTGCGGGACAAATATGCCGCCTTTCTCTGGGGGAACAATGACCTGATGGTGATCCAGTCGGACAACAACCTGAACCACAAGGAGGGGGAGACCTCCCGGATTTTGGTGGCGAAGGACAGCTATGGCAATAGCTTGATCCCATTTCTGACCTACAGCTATGACGAGATCTACGTGGTGGATCTGCGGTTCCTGACCCAGAGCATGACGGAACTGCTCTCCTCGACCTCCTTTGACGATGTGTTGCTGCTCTATAGCTTTATGAACTTTGCCAGCGACACCAATCTGACCTATTTGAACCGTTGACCGAAAAAGGGTCGTCTTCCCGTACGGGAAGACGACCCTTTTTGTCTCTCAGTGCCCGGAGGTAGCCTTCAGTCCCAGGATACCGATCAGGAGCAGCCCAGCAAACAGCAGCCGGGGAACGGAAGCCGGTTCCTTGAACAGCAGAATGCCGGCGGCCAGTGCCCCCAGCGCACCGATCCCCGTCCAGACTGCATAGGCGGTGCCCAGGGGAAGCACCTTGGTGGCCTGGGCCAAAAAGAAGAAACTTACCACCATGCCCGTCACTGTCAAAATGGTGAACTTCAGGTCGGTGAAACCGTTGGAATACTTCATGCAGGTGGACCAGACCACCTCCATGAGCCCCGCAATGCCCAAATAAAACCATGCCACTTTCCTCATCCTTTCCGCAAAATAAAAAGCACCTATGGGTGCATCTCCTAGGGCCTAACGATGCATCCATAAGTGCCTCCATCTACCCGGCGGCAGATGGGCTTTTCACATTTTATCAAATTCCTGGAAAAAGTCAAGGCGGGAAACAGACCCTTTTGCTCCCGGCAAAAGGGATGGCCACCGTTTCAGATGGCCGTTTGGCAGAGGGCGTGTATCAGGATTCATCCCTGGGAGAGGGAGGATCTTGGGTGGGGGGGAGCTGTTCAAAGTCGGGCATCTGGGCTTTCATAGGGATCTGGAAATCCAGAGTCTGCGTGTCCGCCAGGGGGATGTTGGACGTCTCAGGTGCGGATGTAGTCCTTCGGTGGGCCCTGACCGCAAAAAGGGCGGCCAGGCCGACTACCAGCAATATGGCCGCCCCAGCAGCCAACCATATTATCCAGGAGGTGGACGCAGTGGGCAGCGGCTCCGGAGGGACATACCCCGGATAGGAGGCCGGGGGGAGATAGGGAGAGAGCCCGGAGGCATCGGTGAGCAGAGCCACAAGGGCGGCTTCGGTGGCCGCTACCTCCGAGGGGCCTTCCAGTGTCTCCCCATAGCCGCCGTCCGGTTGCGCAAAGCGTTCCAATGCCTGGGAGAGCCCGCCCCCCTCTTTTAGAAACCGGGGATCGTCAGCGGGAAGGCCACAGGTGCGGATTGCTGTCAGCACCGCCGCGGTGACGGCACAGCTGGGGGTGTTCCCAGAGGAAAAGCTTCCATCCTCGTTCTGATTGCGCCCCAACCAGTCCAAGGCCCGTTCCATTGCGCTGTCCACATAGGGGATATCTGCATAGGGGGCCAGGGCTATGAGCACATTCGCGGTGGTTTGAATACTGGGGTCCCTTCCGGGGGAGGGGGCAAAGCCCCCCTCCCGCTGTTGGGAGGAAACCAGGTAGTCGATGAGGGAGGACTCATCGTTGCGGGCGGAAGTGTCCACTTCTACCCCAGCAGTTCGGTAGGCGTTGAGAGCGGAATAGGGACCTTGCAGCCCTTCTTGATGAACATTTGCGTAGGAGGACAGGGCGGACACCAAATTTTCCCGGTGATAGGAGGTGGGGTCCTGTTCCAATTTCGCTAGGCAGATAATTCCTTCAGCCAGAGCTTGGGCAGAAGGGAATCCCTGCTCAAGCCCTGTGGAGAGGATATCCTCCAACTGTGCCAGCGCCTCCTCCAACTGGTCTTGTCCGCCTAGAGCATGAACCAAGACGCTCTGGGAGCCAGGGGCGTTCTGTTCCAAATAACGCCAGGAAGCGTCCCAAGGCGAACCGGAGGACTGGGCCTGCTGGGCGTACGCTGTTGTAGAGGCCCCCAGAAGCGATAGACCCAGAGAGACGGCGATCAGTCGTTTGAACAATGGTTTCCCTCCTATAGCAGAACCGGGATAAGGGGCTGTCCACCAACTTTCCCGGGGAAAAATCTTCTTGAACATTCAGTATACCCCATTCCCGTTCGGATTGCAACCGGAAGGGTTCGCACACGGGTAAAATGATGGCACGGCGGTTTGCCTTCTTCCAGTTATTGCCGGTGGGGGAAAAGCCTGCAAATATCCCTCCTGAAATTTCCATCCAAGGAGAAAGCAGGGGTGGATAAGCTAAAGAAGGCGCCAGGATTGTAAAGCTTGTGGGAACCTCTTTGAAAGATAAGTGGAATGTGCTATAATAAAACAAGCTGCGAACAAGCGGGGATCTGTGTTCCTCCTATAAAAAGCTCTGCGAAACAGGAAATAAAGGATGGTGCTGCATGACGACAAAGTACATCGTTCCCCTACGCAAGCTCATCAAAGAATTTAATTTGGAGATCCTGCACCTGCCGGATGCGCCAGGGGAGATTGACGTTTCCTCCATGGAGGTCAATCGGCCAGGGTTGGAATTGGCTGGATTTTTCGACTACTATGACAACCAGCGGATTCAGATCATGGGCAAGAGCGAATTTGCTTTTTTGCGCCAATTTGCGGACGAGGACAGGATCCATCGGATCAATACCTATTTTTCCACCCGTCCTCCTGCTGTGGTCATCACCCGGAATTTAGAGGTTTGGCCAGAGATTTTAGAGGCTGCTAAGACCTATGAAGTGGCTCTGTTGCGGACAATAGACCCCACTTCCCAGTTTATGGCGGGGTTGATTGCGGAGTTAAATGTGGAGCTGGCCCCCCGGGTGACCCGCCATGGAGTGTTGGTCGAGGTGTACGGCGAGGGAATCCTGCTGCTGGGGGAGAGCGGTGTCGGGAAAAGTGAAACCGCCATCGAGTTGGTGAAACGCGGCCATCGGCTGATTGCTGACGATGCGGTGGAGATCCGGAAGGTCTCCAATCGGACGCTGGTGGGTTCTTCCCCGGAAAATATCCGCCACTTTATGGAACTACGCGGTGTGGGAATCATCAATGCCCGCCGCCTATTTGGCATTGGTGCGGTGAAGATGACCGAAAAGATCAACATGATTGTCCAGCTGGAACAGTGGGACTCCGCCAAAGTGTATGACCGGATGGGGATGGAGGATGAATATACGGATGTGTTGGGCATCCAAATTCCCTCCCTGACCATCCCAGTCAAACCGGGGCGTAATCTGGCGGTCATTATTGAGGTGGCGGCAATGAACAGCCGCCAGAAACGCATGGGTTACAACGCTGCCCAAGAGCTGTTGGAGAAGCTAGGAATGGTGGAGCCAGGAGCGGAAAGCACTGTGGATTGGAATGATTTTTGACCGGAAGAAAGGATGCGAAGCAAAATGCCAGTGATCGCGGAGACCCATTGCCACAGCCTGGCCAGCGGCCACGCTTACAGCACCATCTATGAAAATGTCCAGGCGGCGGCCAGAGCGGGCCTGCGGTTCCTCTGCGCCACCGATCATGGCCCCGCCATGCCAGGGGCAGGGCATCCGTTTTTCTTTGATAACATTGGCAATGCGGTGCCCGACCAGCTGGAAGGGGTCGTCGTCTTAAAAGGGGCCGAGGTGAATATCATGGACTATCAGGGGGGCCTTGACCTGGATGCAAAGCTGCTGGAGAAGCTGGATTGGGTCATTGCCTCCTACCATCCTGTGTGTATTCGGTCTGCCTCCACGGAGGAACACACCCAAGGCTGGCTGGCGGTGGCGGAGAACCCCTTGGTGGATGTGATTGGACACTGTGGGGACGGCCGCTATACCTTTGATCTGGATCGGGTGATTCCCGCCTTTGCGCAAAACGGCAAAATTGTGGAGATCAACGCCCATTCGTTCTCCTGTAGGCCCGGATCCCCCGAGAATTGCCGCAAAATTGCGCTGGCCTGCAAGCGGTATCGGGTACCGGTTGTCTGTAGTTCAGACGCCCACTTTTTTGACCAGGTGGGGCAGGTGGATCCGGCGTTGTCCCTTTTGCGGGAGGTTGATTTTCCAGAGGAGTTGATCCTCAACCTGGACTATGAGAGGTTTTTAGGGGTGGCCCGCCAAAAGAGCGGACGGCCCCTGGTGGATGAGAATGGAGAGGGGAATTGACAATGGAGTACTATGTGGGAATTGACCTAGGCGGTACTAAGATTGCGGCCGGGGTGGTGGATGACCAGTACCGGATCGTAGGGCGGTCCCAGCTGCCCACCCGGGCATTCCATCCGGCAGAAGAGATTGCGGATGATATGGCTCAGGCTGTCCAGCAGGCCTTGGATCAGGCGGGTCTATCTTTGGAAGGTGCGAAGTGGATCGGTGTTTGCAGCCCTGGTACTGCCAATCCTCATACGGGGGTGGTCGGTTTGGCCGCCAACTTGGGGTTCCATGACACCCCCTTGGTGGAACTTTTGCACCAACGCCTGCCTGGCAAGAAAATCTATCTGGAGAATGACGCCAACGCCGCCACCTATGGGGAGATGATGGCAGGCGCCGCCCGGGGCCTGGATTCGGTGGTTATGATCACATTAGGTACGGGTGTAGGCGGCGGGATCATTGTGAACGGCCGCATCTATTCTGGCTTCAATTATAAAGGAGGCGAGCTGGGGCATATGCCCATGGCCTATCAAGGAGTGCCCTGTACCTGCGGACGCCGGGGCTGCATTGAGGCCTACTGCTCAGTGACCGCCCTGATCCGGATTACCCGGGAGGCCATGCAGCTCAATGCCACCTCCAAAATGTGGGAGCTAGCGCAAGGCAGCCTGGACCGGGTCAACGGAAGAACCTCTTTTGACGCCATGCGGGCGGGGGATCCGGCAGGGACCCAGGTGGTGGAACAGTATATCGACTACCTGGCTTATGCGGTGAGTGGCCTGATCAACGGCTTCCAGCCCCAAGCGCTGGTCATCGGAGGCGGGATCAGCAAGGAGGGGGAAACCCTGTTTGGACCGGTCCGCCAGCGGGCGCTCCCCATGACCTTTAACTACGATCCTGAAAATTGCACCCAATTGTTGCAAGCCCAGCTTGGCAATGACGCTGGAATTATTGGAGCGGCCCTGCTGGGTAAACAGGAGCAGTGATGGAAAGGGAGGATCAGATGGACGCCATCCAGGAGCTGAAGGAGTCCTGCCGCCGGGAGGATTGCCCGGCGTGGGAGGCAGAGCCCATGAGCCGCCACACAACCTTCCGGATTGGCGGACCGGCGGATCTGTTTTTGCGCCCCCGGACGGCTCGCCAGGCGGCCCAAATAACGGCCCTGGCCCGCCAGATGGGGATACCGATGTTGTTCTTGGGCCGAGGCTCCAACCTGCTGGTTTCGGACGAGGGATTCCGGGGAGCCGTGATTACCCTGGAGGATGCCGTGGGAGAGGGCCCTCAGACTTTGAAAGATGGCTTGGTATCCTGTCCCGCTGGGGTCAGTTTGACAGCGCTCTGCCGGTTTGCCGCTGGCCAAGGGCTCTCCGGGCTGGAGTTTGCCTATGGCATCCCTGGAAGCCTGGGAGGCGGCGTGTTCATGAACGCAGGCGCCTACGGCGGGGAGTTGGGACAGGTGGTGGGCCGGGTGCGGTTCTGGGATCCCCAAGGGGGGGAACGGACGCTGGAGAGGGCGGATTTGGCGTTTTCCTACCGGCACAGCTGGTTTTCCGAACATGCCGATTGCTTGATTACAGAAGTGGAGTTGACGCTCTTTCCGGGCAACCCAGATTCGATCACCAGCCGGATGGAGGAACACCTGCGGGCGAGGCGGGAGAAACAGCCTCTGGACTATCCCAGTGCTGGAAGTACCTTTAAACGTCCCGCGAGGGCCTATGCCTCCCAATTGATTGACTCCTGCGGTCTGAAGGGGCTGCGGGTAGGCGGCGCCATGGTCAGTGAAAAGCATGCGGGTTTCCTGATCAACTATGACCATGCCACCTGCGCGGATGTAAAAGCGCTGGTGGAGCAGGTGCGGCGGATTGTCTTGGAACGGACAGGTTACCTGTTGGAATGTGAAATCAAATTTGTGTAATCGGGGCCAGGGGGGATCTCTATGGAGTTTGTCATCATCACGGGAATGTCGGGAGCGGGGAAATCCCGGGCTATCGCGGCGATGGAGGATATTGGCTATTACTGTGTGGACAATCTGCCTCCCAAGATGCTCTCGGCGTTTACCGGACTGTGCCTGCAGGCCGGAGAGGAGAAGCTGGACCGGGTGGCCGTTGTGGTGGACGCCCGGAGCCGGGAGGTATTTGGGGATATCTTTGAGGGGGTCCGGGAGTTTTTGGAGGGCCCCAGCCGGTTTCGCACATTGTTTTTGGACTGTGAGGACGCAGTGCTGATCCAGCGTTACAAGGAGACCCGCCGCCGTCACCCTCTGATGGATGAGCAGACCGCCTCGGTGGAACAGGCGGTGGCACAAGAGCGGGAAATTTTGCGGCGGATGCGGGAGTCGGCCGATTACTTGATTGATACCAGCTACCTTTCGGTGCGCCAGCTGCGGGAGAAGGTGGTGGACATCTTCTTGAACGACAGAGGACAGGCTATGTTGGTCAACTGCATGTCCTTCGGATTCAAATATGGGATTCCCAAGGAGGCGGATCTGGTATTCGATGTACGCTGCCTGCCGAACCCCTTCTATGTGCCGGAGCTGAAACAGCTCACGGGGTTGGATCAGCCGGTGCGGGAGTATGTATTGCGCTGGGAGCAGGCCCAAAAGTTCGCTTCCAAACTGTTGGATCTGGTGGACTACCTGCTGCCGCTCTATCAGCAGGAGGGAAAGACCCAATTGACCATCGCCATGGGATGTACAGGGGGCCACCACCGTTCGGTGGTATTTGCCCAACTGTTGGAGGAACACCTGCGAGGGCAGGACCTGCGGTGTACCATCACCCATCGGGATATTGCAAAGGGATGAAGGGGCCAATGTCGTTTGCCCAGCGGATCAAAGGGGAGATCTGCGGGAACCGTTCGTTCTGCCAGCGCCACCGGCGGGCGCTGGCCTATGGGCTGCTGCTCTATGGAAAAAGCTTTTCCTCCCAGGATATCTGCCTGCACACTGAACACCGGCGGGTAGCCAGGCTCTATGCGGACAGCATCGCCGATCTGGCCGGTCTCAGCGGGAGTATTACCCTGCGGGAGGTGCGCCGCCAGGAGGGGAAAAGTGTCTATGTGGCCACCGTGGACAGCCTGGCTGACCGGCTTTCCGTGTTGGAGGCGTTTGGATCCCCTTTGGGCGGCCCGCAGACGGGCCTTCTACGGGACCGGATTTCCCCAGGGGAGGAGGCGGCCTTTTTAAGCGGGGCGTTTTTGGCCTGCGGCGGGGTCAGCGATCCGGAGAAGGACTACCGGGCGGAGTTTTCGGTAGCCGACAGGCGCCTCTGTCAGGATTTGGAGCAGCTGTTGGGGGAGGTTTTGACCCCGCCAAAGCATACGACCCGCCGGAACAGCTACCTACTTTACTACAAGGAGAGCGAGCAGATTGAGGACCTGCTGACCTTCATCGGTGCCCCCAAATGCTCGATGGAGCTGATGGAGGTGAAGATGGTCAAGGAGCTGCGCAACAAGGTCAACCGGACCACCAACTGTGAGACCGCCAACATCTCCAAGACGGTGGCCGCAGCGGTAGCCCAGCTGGAGGCCATCCAGCGGATCCAGTCTGCCGGCGGGCTGGGCATTTTGGATGAGGACCTGCGGGAGCTGGCCCAGTTGCGTTTGGAACATCCGGAACTTTCCCTGCGGGAGCTGGGCAGCCAGCTCTCCCAGCCCATCTCCAGATCGGGGGTCAACCACCGGATGCGCAGGATTTTGGACTTTGCCAAGGAATTAGAACAGAAAGAGAGGAAATCACTATGATTTTGACCACAACCCCCTCGGTGGAGGGACGGGAGATCGCGGACTATCTGGGGATTGTCTTTGGAGAGGTGGTCAGCGGCGTGGATTTTGTGCGGGACATCGCGGCTGGATTCCGGGACCTGTTTGGCGGTCGCAGCCAGTCCTATGAGGACGAACTGCAGAATGCCCGGCAGGAGGCTCTGCGGGAGATGGAGCAGCGGGCGGCTGCCTTGGGGGCGGACGCTGTGGTGGGGATTGATGTGGACTATGAGGTCCTGGGCAGCGGCAACGGCATGCTGATGGTGACGGTGTCCGGCACGGCTGTCCGGCTGCGGTGACAGGATTTGGCAGTGGATTTGGAACGGGACGGGCGGCGAGACTGCGGGGAGGACAACCTGGATGAGTGACTTTGTGCATCTGCACGTACACACCGAATACAGCCTGTTGGATGGCGCCTGCCGGATTGAGCGGCTGGTAAAGCGGGTCAAGGAACTGGGCCAGCAGGCGGTGGCCATCACCGACCACGGGGTCATGTTTGGGGCGGTGGAGTTTTATAAAGCTGCACGCCAGGCCGGGGTCAAACCGATCATCGGCTGCGAAGTCTATGTAGCTCCCCGCACCAGATTGGACAAGCAATATCGGGTGGACTCCTCCCCCTACCATCTGGTGCTGCTCTGCAAGGACAACCAGGGCTATCAAAATTTGATCAAGCTGGTTTCCCTGGCGTTCACCGAGGGGTTCTATGGCAAACCCCGGGTGGACCATGACCTGTTGGAGCAGTACCATGAGGGGCTGATCTGCCTGTCCGCCTGTTTGGCGGGGGAACTGCCCCGGATGCTGGCCCAGGGGGACTACGACCGGGCCAAACAGACCGCCCTGTGGTACCGAGATCTATTCGGGCCGGACAATTACTTCATCGAGATCCAGGACCACGGCATTGCCCTCCAGCGGCAGGTGCTTCCCGACTTGATCCGGCTCGCCCATGAGACGGGAATCGGCCTGGTGGCAACCAACGATGCCCACTATATTCAGCGGGAGGATGCCAGGATGCAGAGTGTGCTCATCTGCATCCAGACCAATACCACCGTGGATCAGCCAGGGGATTTGGAGTTCGAGACAGAGGAGTTCTATATCAAAAGCCGCCAGGAGATGGAACAGCTGTTTGGCGGCTATCCGGAGGCGCTGGAGAACACCTGGCGCATCGCCCAGCGGTGCAATGTGGAATTCGAGTTCGGACACACCAAGCTCCCCTATTTCCAGGCGCCGGAGGAGGACAACAACGCCTATTTCCGGCGGCTGTGCTATGAGGGACTGCACCAGCGGTATGGGGAACATCCCGATCAGTCGGTGGTGGACCGGCTGGAATATGAGCTGGGCGTGGTGGAGAAGATGGGGTATGTGGACTATTACCTGATCGTCTCTGATTTCATCCACTATGCAAAGAGTCAGAACATTCCGGTGGGGCCGGGGCGGGGCTCCGGCGCGGGCAGCCTGGCGGCCTACTGCATCGGCATCACCGGCATCGATCCCATTCGCTATAACTTGCTGTTCGAACGATTTTTAAACCCGGAGCGGGTGAGTATGCCCGACTTTGATGTGGACTTCTGCTATGAACGCCGGCAGGAGGTGATCGACTATGTGGTCCGCAAATATGGGGCGGACCATGTGGCCCAGATCATCACCTTTGGTACCATGGCCGCCAAAATGGCCATCCGGGATGTGGGCAGGGTTTTGGGGATGGGCTATCAGCAGGTGGACGCCATCGCCAAACTGGTACCAAACGAACTGAAGATGACCTTGGACCGGGCTTTGGAGGTCTCCCCCCAGCTGCGGGAGCGATATGAACAGGAGCCCCAGGTGCGGGAACTGCTGGATATGGCCCGGAAGATCGAGGGGATGCCCCGCCATGCCTCCACCCACGCAGCGGGGGTAGTGATCACCCGGGACCCGGTGGACGACTATGTCCCTCTCTATAAAGCGGAGGAGACCATGCCGGTCACCCAGTTCACCATGACCACTTTGGAGGAACTGGGGCTTTTAAAAATGGACTTTTTGGGCCTGCGGACGTTGACGGTGATCCGCTACGCCGAGCAGGAGGTACAAAAGCAGAAGCCGGAATTTTTGGCCGCGGATGTTCCCTTGGACGACCCGGAGACGTTTGCCATGCTCACCAAAGGCCAATGTGTGGGGGTGTTCCAATTCGAGTCCTCAGGCATGCGCAACGTCATTGCCCAGCTGGGCCCCACCTCCATTGAGGACTTGATCGCGGTGATCTCCCTCTACCGTCCCGGACCGATGGAGTCGATCCCCACCTATATCCGCAACCGCCACCACCCGGAGATGGTCACCTATAAGCACCCATTGCTGCGGCCGATTTTGGAGGTGACCTATGGCTGCATCGTCTATCAGGAACAGGTGATGCAGATCTGCCGGGAGCTGGGGGGATACTCCTATGGCCGGGCGGATCTGGTCCGACGGGCCATGTCCAAGAAAAAGCACGATGTCATGGAAAAGGAGCGGGAGGCGTTTGTCTCTGGCGCTGTTGGGAATGGTGTACCGGAGAAGGTGGCCAATGAGATTTTTGACGAAATGTCCTCCTTTGCCTCCTATGCCTTCAATAAATCCCATGCAGCGGCCTATGCCTTTGTCTCCTATCAGACCGCCTACCTGAAGTGCCACTACCCCAAGGCGTTTATGGCGGCTTTGCTTACCAGCGTATTGGAAAACACCGACAAGGTGATCGAATATATTGGGGAATGCAGCCGCTTGGGGATCAAAGTGTTGCCTCCGGATGTAAACGCCAGTCAAGAGGGGTTCACTGTGGACGGGGATCACATCCGGTTTGGCCTATTGGCGGTGAAGAATATCGGCCGGGGGCTCATCCGGGAGCTGATTGCCCACCGGGAACAGGACGGCCCCTTTGAAAGTTTCTCTGACTTCTGCGAGCGGATGTATGGCCGGGAGATGAACAAGCGCGCTCTGGAGAGCCTGATCAAATCGGGGGCGTTGGACTGTGTCTGCAAAAACCGGCGACAGATGCTGGAGGGGTATGAGCGGATTTTGGCGGATGTGGAGGCGGAGCAAAAGCAGCTGCTCTCCGGCCAGACCAGCTTTTTTGATACCCCGGGGTTGGCGCCCAAGAGACACGATCAGTTGCCAGCAGTGAAGGAGTTCCCGCCTCAGGAGCTGTTATCCATGGAGAAGGAGACCACCGGACTCTATATCAGTGGGCACCCCATGGCCCGGTTTGCCCAGATGATCTCCCGCTACCAGTGCACTGCCATCGCGGACATTGTCTCTGCCGAAGAGCGGGGCAGTGGCATCCAGGATGGCGTGTCGGTCCGGGTGGCGGCAATTGTGAACAGCCGCAGGCTCAAATCCACGAGGAGTGGGGAAACCATGGCCTTTGTGCGCCTGGAGGACCAGAGCGGTGGTATGGAGATGCTGGTATTCCCCAAGGTGTTGGTCCAATACGCCTCCCGATTGGCCGAGGGGGCGGTGGTATTGATCCGCGGAAGGGTGTCCATGCGGGAAGAGGAGGACGCCAAACTGATTGCGGAGGCGGTCTGGTCGCCGGAAGAGGAGGAACCAGCCCCTGCCCGGCCGGCTCCCCGAAGGACGTCCCCGCCGCAGGCTGAAGATCGCCCAGCCGCTCCCTCTAAAAACCATGGGATCTATCTGCGCCTGGAGGGACAGGGGGATCCTGCCATGCCTTCTGTGAAAAATCTATTGGAGATTTTTGCGCCGGACAACGCCCAATATACGCCGGAGCGGGTATTTTTCTATTTTCGGGAAACACAAAAATACCATCTGGCCGGACGGGAGCTGTGGGTCCTGTGGAATCCCGTGTTGGAGCGGGAGCTGAAGAAGCTTTTGGGGGAGGAAAATGTGGTATTTAAACCATAACCGCCATGAGTTGCCCGTATTTTTTCGATGGAACGGAGAAAAATGGGAAAAAAGGGAAGAATCCCTTGCGGCAGTAAGAGAAAACAGCTATAATAGTTGGGAAGCAAGGGAAACGTAGGATGTATGGGGAAGTATTCTTGAGTAGCTCATTTGGAGGGTGTAAGATGGACAAAAAGCAACTAACAATTGGCATCCTGACCAGCGGCGGTGACGCCCCGGGCATGAATGCGGCCATCCGTGCGGTAGTGCGCACAGCGCTAAATCGAAATATCCGTGTGTTGGGTATCCGCCGGGGATATTCCGGACTGCTGCAGCCGGATATGATTGAAATGAATCTGCGCAGCGTCAGCGATACGTTGCATCGGGGCGGTACCGTCCTGTATACCGCCCGCTGCCCGGAATTCAAGGAGGAGGCTGGCCTGGAACGGGCCTATCAGGTCTGCCAGGAGATGGGGATCAACGGCTTGGTGGTCATCGGCGGCGACGGCTCCTTCCGGGGAGCGCGGGATCTGTCGCTGAAAGGGATTCCCTGTATTGGTATCCCCGGCACCATTGATAACGACATTGCCTCCAGTGACTATACGGTGGGATTTGATACCGCAGTGAACACGGTGATGGATATGGTGGATAAATTGCGGGATACCTCCCAATCCCATGACCGCTGTTCGGTAGTGGAAGTGATGGGCCGCCACTGCGGCGATATTGCCCTGCATGCCGGGGTGGCCTGCGGTGCGGTGGCAATCCTATTGCCGGAAGTCCCCTTCTCCATCGATGCCATTGTGGAAAAGATGCAGCGGACATTGCGCACAGGCAAAAAACACTTCATCATTATCGTGGCAGAAGGGGTCATGAAGGACGGGGATCTGCCCGATGTGCACTCCTTTGCCGCTGAGTTGGAGCGGCGTACAGGCGTAGAGACCCGCGCAACCGTCCTGGGCCATGTGCAGAGGGGCGGCGCCCCCACCGCCCGGGAGAGGGTGTTGGCCAGCGAGATGGGTTACCGTGCGGTGGAGCTTTTGGAGCAGGGGATCGGCAATCGGGTGGTAGTCAACCACAACGACCGAATTGTGGATTATGACATCTTGGAAGCGTTGAATATGGAAAAAAAGTTCAACCAGCGGCTATATGAGATTGCGGATGCAATCTCCATTTAAAGGTATATGCAAAAGGCCCCTTAGGGGCCTTTTGCATATACTGGAAGTTTCTTTGAGCATGTCTTTTTTTGCTCGTCCGGTCATAGACTGGGGAGAGAAGTTGTAAAAGAGAAAGGGGATGCCGGATGGGGCAGAAAAGGGATCACCAGCCATATGTGGCCGCGATCATCCCTGCGGCGGGAATGTCCACACGCATGCGAGGACTGGATAAGCAGTTCGAAGAGCTACAGGGGATTCCTGTGTTGGCCAGGACCATGCTGGCCCTTTCCCAGAGCGACTGGATCAACGAGCTGGTGGTGGTTGCCCGAAGGGAGGATGTGGCGGATGTGTTGGGCCTGGCTGAGGCCTGGAAGATCCCGAAGTTGCGCAGCGTGGTGGCCGGTGGCCGGACCCGGCAGCAGTCGGTGCTGCGGGGGTTGGAGGCGGTGAGCCCGCAAGCTGGATTTGTGGCCATCCATGACGGCGCCCGGCCTCTGGTGAGTCAGCAGGTGATTGCCCGGACGGTGTTGGATGCCCTGAACTATGGGGCTGCGGCCGCGGCGGTGCCGGTGGTGGACACATTGAAATTGGCGGACGAAATGGGGCGGATCAGCCAGACGGTGGACCGCAGCCGCCTATTTGCAGTACAGACCCCTCAGGTTTTCTCTTTGGAAAGCTATTTGAAAGCGGCCAGGGAGGCGCTGAACCAGGAGCGGGACTACACCGATGATTGCCAGATGTTGGAGGCGGCTGGCTTGCCTATAAAGCTCTCGGAGGGAGATCCCCGCAACCTAAAGATCACCACACCGGAGGATTTGGCGGTGGCACAGGCAATTTTGGAGCAGGAGGAATGGGCCCTATGAATATGCGCATTGGCCATGGATATGATGTGCACCGCCTAGTGGAGGGACGGAAGCTGATTTTGGGCGGGGTGGAAATCCCCTGGGATCGGGGATTACTGGGCCATTCGGATGCGGATGTCCTGGCACATGCGGTGATGGATGCCCTATTGGGGGCTCTGGCTCTGGGGGACATCGGCGGCATGTTTCCGGACAGCGATCCCGCCTACGCAGGAGCGGATTCGATTGCCCTTCTGGAGCGGGTGGTGGAACGGGTAGAGGACAGCGGCTGGCAGTTGGGAAACCTGGACGCCACCGTGATTGCCCAAGCCCCTAAATTAGCGGGTTACCTGCTTCCCATGCGCCAGAGGCTGGCGGCTGCCTGCCGCGCTTCCTTGGAGGCGGTGAACATTAAGGCCACCACGGAGGAACATCTGGGCTTTACCGGCCGCGGAGAGGGAATCGCGGCCCATGCGGTCTGCCTATTGGAACGGAAAGGTTGAAACCCGGAACGGCAAAAACTCCTTTTGCATAACCTGGTACAGCGGCAGCTGTGGGGGATTCCCCACCGCCGCTGTATTTTATTGATGTAAGGAGACCTTTTCATGCCAAATCGGGAGACGCATCTGGTGGTTGTACGCTCAATCACCTATGCGATGAAGGGGCAGAAGCTGCTGGAGCGATATGGCTATACCGCCTATATCGAACGGCTCTCCCGCCCCAACAGCCAGCAGGGGTGTGGCTATGGCGTGCGGGTAATCGGTCCGTTTGAAGGGGTTTTGCGGCTGATGGAACTGGCCGGAATTCCCGTGGCGGAGGTACAGGAGGGTGAGAGATGATCTATTTTGACAATGCGGCCACCACATTTCCAAAACCTCCCCAGGTGCGGGAAGCAGTTAACCAGGCTTTCACCCTCTATGGGGCGAATCCCGGACGGAGCGGCCATGACCTTTCAGTACAGACGGCCGCTCAGGTCTACGCTGTCCGGGAAGCGGCGGCGGAATTTTTTGGGGTCTCTGGTCCAGAGCAGGTGGTGTTTACGCAAAACTGCACCCATGGTCTAAACTTAGTGGTCCATGGTCTCTTGCAACAGGGGGATCATGTGGTCATCTCCGACCTGGAACACAACTCAGTCCTGCGGCCGGTGCACACCTTAGCCCAACAAGGCATTATCACCTACAGTGTGGCGGAAACCTTTCCGGGGGAGGAGGAGACGGTGGAGTCCTTCCGCCGCTGCATCCATCCCAACACCCGCCTGATTCTGTGCACCCACGGCTCCAACGTCTTTGGTTGGAAACTGCCCATAGAGGCGCTGGCTAGGCTGGCTCGGGCGGAGGGGATTTTGATGGCGGTGGATGCGGCGCAGACAGCGGGCGTTGCCCGTTTGGATTTGGAGGAGCAGGGAATTGATTTTCTCAGCACCGCTGGACACAAAGGGCTCTATGGCCCCTCTGGCACGGGACTGTTGGTCACCCGACGGGGTGACCTGTTGCAGCCACTGTTCCAAGGGGGGACCGGGAGCCTTTCGGCTGACTACAATCAGCCGGAGCTGATGCCCGACCGCCTGGAGTCCGGGACGGTGAACACTATGGGAATTTTGGGGCTAGGTGCCGGGCTGAGATTTGTCAGGGAGAAAGGTGTTTCTCTGATTGCCCAAGAGGAGCTGGCGGTGGCCCGCCGGCTTCAGGAGGGGTTGGCCCAGATCCCCCAGGTGCAGCTCTATTCTCCTGGCCGGCTGCCAGTGGTCAGCTTCAATCTGCGGGGGCTGCATTCGGAGGAAACTGCCCAGCTATTAAACCAGGAGGGATTTGCCCTGCGGGGTGGGCTGCATTGTGCGCCGTTGGCCCATCGGAAGATGGGGACGCTGGAAACAGGGACGGTGCGGGCCAGTATCGGGGCGTTCAACACCTTGGAGGAGGCGGACCTGCTGGTGGAGGCGGTGGCAAAAGTAGCGGCCCGGGCTTGCTGAAATTCCTTCTGGACACAAAAAAAGATTGATTTACCGCCAGTGTATGCTAAAATAAAGACAGGCGGCCCCGTGGCTGCGACTGCGGCCATGGGGCAGAAATCCAAAGGAGCAAACTGGTATGAACCGATTCGCAGAGTTCTTCAATACCTTCAATACCTTTGAGTGGAAGGATGCCATCGATATTTTGTTGATGGCCTATCTGATCTACCAGGCGATTAAATTGGTGAGGGAAACCCGCGCCGCTCAACTGGTGAAGGGCATTGGGATCCTATTGGTGTTCTATGCAGTAGCGCAAGCAGTTCCTCTGCGGACAATGCGTTTTTTAACGGAGAATGTGTTGTCCATCGGTGTGATGGCAATGGTAGTGGTGTTCCAGCCTGAGCTGCGCCGGGCTTTGGAGCAGGTGGGGCGCTCCCGCATCGGCAAATTTCAGGTATTTACCTCTGGGATGGCGGAGCAGGACAGCCAGAGCGCCTGGGAAAAGCTGATCCACGCTTTGGTGGAGGAGGCCAGTGTCCTCTCTCGAGAAAAAATTGGCGCGCTTATGGTCATTGAACGGGACACGAAATTGGGGGAGATCATCAAAACGGGTACGGTCATCGATTCCGCCCCCTCCCCCGAACTGATTGGCAACATCTTTTTCCCCAACTCCCCTCTCCACGATGGGGCAATGATCATCCGGGAAGGAAGGTTGCATGCGGCGGGCTGTTTTCTACCGCTTTCGGACAACCGAGAGATCAGCAGGGAGCTGGGCACCCGCCACCGGGCCGCGCTGGGGATGAGCGAGACCAGCGACGCCATTGTGGTGGTGGTCTCGGAGGAGACCGGCCTCATCACCATCTGCAGGAATGGGAAGTTGACCCGGGGGATCTCTTTGAGCCGTCTGCGGGAATACTTAAACGAGGAACTGGTCCCTTCTGCGGAGGCGGAACCTTCCAATAGACTTTTTGACCGCAAGAAGGGGAAGAACGCATGAAAAAATGGAGTTTTTCCAAACTGTTTGACAATAAACGCTTTTTGATCGCCTTTTCTCTGGTGGCGGCGGTTCTCTCCTGGCTGATCGTGGTCAGTTCGGTGGACCGCACGGTGCTCCGTGAGGTGCGCAATGTGCCGGTCAACCTTTCTCAGGCGGAACAGGAGGTATTGCTTCCTCTGAATTTGACGATTGTGAACGGGCGCAATGCCCTGGTTTCGGTGAGTATCGAGGGAGACAGATCGGTGGTGGGCGGCGTTACCCCTGCGGACATCGACATTCAGGCGGACCTATCGGGGATCACCGGGCCGGGGACCTATGAAGTGACCCTCTATGGGAACCGGACCCTCAACTACAATGTGGGCGACCGGTACGGCAAGGGATTCCGTCTCCAGAGTGTGGACCCCATTTCTCCCACCACCTTAGAGGTCCAAGTGGGACGGCTTACCAGCAAACGGTTTGATATTACGGTCGATATAGAAGGTTTGCAGGTGCCCGAGGACTATGTGGGAATGGATACGGTGCTGAATCCCCGCAGTGTTACGGTCACCGGCCCAGAGAGCGTCATCAATCGGATTGATAGATGCGTGGTCTCTGCCCAATTGACAGAGCCGCTCACCGGCAGCCGAACGATTTCCAGTCCCATTGTCCTCTACGACGTGGAGGGCAACGAGATCGACCAGGAGTCATTGACTTTGGATGCGGAGTCGGCGGATATCACCATCCCGGTCTACAAAAAGAAGTCCATGGCCCTGAGTTTCGATTATACCAACGTCCCTGCTGGCTTCCCCTTGAGTCAAGTGGACGATCGCTTGTCGGTGGCTTCCATTGAGGTGGCTGGGCCAGAGGATGTGGTGGACTCCTATGACCGGTTGGATCTGGGGTTCATCAACTTCAGCGAGGTGACACTGGAGAATTTCATCTTCCTGTTTGATGTGGATTCGGTGTTGCCTACGGGATGTATCAATCTATCGGATGTGCATACAGTTTCGGTGGAGGTGGATGTCTCCGATATGGTGGACGCCAACTTCACCATCCCCCATGAGAATATCCGGGTGGTCAACGTCCCCATCAACTACACAGTCACTGTGGAGACCCCCAGCATCAGCGGGGTGCATGTGGTGGGAACCCCGGAGGTGTTGGAGACCCTGATGGGCAGTGACCTGGTGGCTGAGATCGACCTATCCGACCGGGACGTGGTGCCAGGGCCGTTTAGCCTTCCGGTGAAGATTTCCGCTCCGGGGAAGGGATTGGTCTGGGCCACCGGAGATTATACCGCCGTGGTCACCATCCAGGAACGGTAAAACAATTGGGACTGCCAGGGCGTCCGGGCTGGCCGGACGCCCTGCTTTTCTGTAGAGGAGCGCTTTATGTCGATTATTGTCAACGGAATTGAAACCTCTCTGGAACAATCCCCCCAAGAGGCGGTGGAGCAGGCGATTCGACTTTTGAGGATCCCTGCTGGAGCGGTGGAGAGCGCCTGTATTGCCAAGACGTCGCTAGACGCCCGGCGGCGTCAGAACATCCACTTTGTCCATTCGGTCTCCATCCGCCTGTTTGAAGGGGAAGCCCAAGTGGTCCAGAGAGCTAGCAACCGGCAGGTGGTGCTGCGGGAGGAGCCCTCTTTAGAAGTTTCCATAGGGATTCGTCCGCTGGAGCATCGCCCTCTCGTAGTCGGATTCGGTCCGGCTGGGATGTTTGCGGGGCTGTTGTTGGCCCGCAACGGATATCGGCCGGTGATTCTGGAGCGGGGCGGCTCCATGGACCAGCGGGTGCAAGCGGTGGAACGCTTTTGGCGCACCGGGGAACTGGACACCAGAACCAACGTCCAATTTGGGGAGGGGGGCGCGGGCACCTTTTCGGATGGAAAGCTTACAACCAGGATTGGGGACCCCAAATGCGGCTATGTGCTGCAAGAGCTGGTGAGATTTGGCGCTCCGGAGGAGATCCTTCACCGCCAAAAGCCCCATATCGGAACCGACAGATTGCGGGCGGTGGTCCAACGGATCCGGGAGGAGATCCTGCGTTTGGGGGGAGAGGTGTGGTTTGAGACCTCCTTGCGGGAGGTGGAGCTGGAAGGCGGAAGACTGCGCCGGGTGTGTCTGGATGGCGGTGAGCTGCCCGCTCAAGCACTGATCCTGGCCACTGGGCACAGTGCTCGGGACACCTTTCAGATGCTTCTGGAGAAGGGGCTCGCCCTGGAGCCCAAACCGTTCTCAGTGGGGGTGCGAGTGGAACATCTCCAACGGGAGATCGACCGAGGGCTCTACGGCCAGTTGGCGGGCCACCCCGCCCTGCCGGTAGGGGAGTACCAGCTCTCCCATCGGGTGGGGGAGCGCGGAGTGTACACCTTCTGCATGTGCCCCGGTGGATTTGTGGTGCCTGCCGCTTCAGAGGCGGGGCGGGTGGTCACCAACGGGATGAGCTGCTATGCCCGGGACCAGGAGAATGCCAATGCGGCGTTGGTGGTCTCGGTGGCTCCAGAGCAGTACGGCAGGCGCCCTCTGGATGGGATACAGTTCCAGCGCACATTGGAGGAAGCCGCTTTCCAAGCCGGCGGAGGCGGTTACCGAGCCCCGGCCCAGGATGTGGGGAACTTTTTAGAGGGCAGGAAAGGGTTGCGCCTGGGCCGGGTGAAGCCCTCCTATGCGCTGGGGGTAACTGGGTGCGACCTGGGCGCCCTGTTCCCTCAGGATATCACAGAGATGCTTCAACTGGGATTACGGGTGTTCAACCGGAAACTGCCCGGTTTTGCCGCGGCGGACGGGGTGCTCACCGGGGTGGAAACCCGGACCTCCTCCCCGGTACGGATCTTACGGGGGGAGGACTTTCAGGCGGTGGGCGCAGCGGGAATCTATCCCTGCGCGGAGGGAGCAGGTTATGCCGGTGGGATCATGAGCGCGGCAGTGGACGGACTGCGTGTGGCGTTGGCCCTCATGTCCGCCTATGGCCCGCCCAAAGGTTAAAGGATTCAACTGTGCCGGTGGACAAGTTGGCAGCATAGGATGGTGGTGACCCATTTCTTTTTCGGGAATTGGGGTGCCTTGGCGTGGCTCTGTGTGCCACGCTGTGGCAGTATCTCATAAGGGAGGTCTGCCATGAAACTCGGCGTAACTTTTTCCGGCAGTGGAGAGAGCGCCTTATATGCGTATTGGTTTGCGGAGGAGCTAGAGCGCGGATCCTTGAAAATAGGGATGCTCTCCGCGACTTCTCTGGCAGCAGTCCCGGCTTTTCTATGGGCTCGCGGATATGATCTAGTCAAAATCCAACAGATGATGGAGGCCTTCACCCATGCCCGAACGCCTCAAACGGGTCTGCGCCGTTTGGAGCAGATGGGCGCGCTGAAGGGTGCCCGTCGAATCCCATTGGCACTCAGCAGCGTGGATGTGGAGACGGGAGTCACGGCTATTTTCTGTGATAGTTTGCGCTCAGACGCATGGAACTTGAAAGTCTATCCTCTGTTGGGGAACGAACGTGCCGCCCTTTCAGCGGCCATCTGCCCCTATGGGGAGAGCCGCCCACAGCGATGGGAGGGAATGGGCCTGTGTGACTTTGCGGCCCGGTATGGTTGTCCCTATTTTCCCCTGCGGATGGCAGGTATGGAAAAGCTCCTGGCAGTTTCGTTTGTGGGAGGCGGGCGGCCCGCGCAGATTGCGGCGGATAGCATTGCCTCCCTCACTGCGAAAAATGCGGATCTCTTTTGCCGGGTGGAGGAGACATCCTCCCAAGGAGTCCGTGCGATGGCTCAAAATTTGCTGCCGGAATGCTATGAAAAATTAGTGTGAAGAGAGGGCGGGGAATTTACCCCGCCCTCCGATTCTGTGGGAGGCACCGTTGCCGTTTGTCCCATGACATGGTATAATCATTAGGAAAAACTGGTCGATGGGGCCGATTGGAAGAGGGATGTTATGGAAAAAAGGGTCAAACTGCTGTGCCCATGCCTGTTTGGATTGGAGAGCGTGCTGAGCTTTGAGGTGCGTAAGCTGGGGGGAGAGAATATCACCGTCACCGACGGCCGAGTCACCTTTGAAGGGGATCTGTCTATGGTGGCCAAGGCGAATATCTGGCTGCGGACGGCCGAACGGGTGGGAATTGTGCTGGGGGAATTTCCGGCGAAGAGCTTCCCAGAGCTGTTTGACCAGACCGCCCAGCTGCCCTGGGAGGAGTTCATTGGGGTGGACGACCAGTTCCCAGTAAAGGGCTGGTCGGTGAACTCCCAGCTCCACAGTGTCCCCGACTGCCAAGGGATTGTCAAACGGGCCATTGTGCGCCGGTTCGAAAAGGTCTACCACCGCCAGTGGTTTGCAGAGACCGGCCCGATCCACCAAGTGCAATTCACGATCCATCGGGACCAGGTGACTCTGTTGCTGGACACCTCCGGACCCGGATTACACAAACGGGGCTATCGGGCCCATTCCAACGAGGCCCCTATTAAGGAGACTTTGGCAGCAGGGATTGTGGACTTAGCCCGGGTGCGAGGGGACTCTGTGGTCTGTGACCCCATGTGCGGCTCTGGGACGCTGGTGATTGAGGCCGCGTTGAAGGCGTTGAACATCGCCCCTGGCATTCGCCGGCGGTTTGCCGCCCAGCAGTGGGCCTGCTTCCAGGATGGCACCTTTGAACGGGTACGCCAGGAAGCGGTGAAGCAGGTGCGTCGGGAGGCACCATTTGTGGCCTATGCCTCTGATCTGGATGAGGAGGCGGTAAAGTTGACCCGGGAGAACGCGGCAAAGGCGGGTGTAGCCTCCCGCATCCGGATAAAGCGGGGGGATGTGGCGGATTTTGTCCCGCCGGAGAGCCCCTGTATCTTGCTCACAAATCCACCCTACGGGGAGCGGTTGATGGATCAGGCCCATGCGGAGGAACTATGCCGCACATTGGGACGTGTGCTTCCGCAGCGGGAGGGGTTTGGCAGCTATATCATCAGTTCCCAGGAGGGATTTGAGGAGTTGTTCGGCCGCTCGGCCATTCGCCGTAGAAAGCTCTACAACGGGATGATCCGCTGCACCCTCTATATGTATTTCTCCCCAAAAAATCATAGTAGACCAGATGTGGAAAGCTGAAAAAACATCCCCTCCCGCGGTTTCGCGGGAGGGGATGTTTTGGGGTGCTGTTCTATGTTAACGGACCCGGCAATAAGCGGGCACCAGGGGCAGGGAAAGCCCCACCCGTTTCAACCATTTTTGAAGCTGCAACAGAGCGGGAATTCCCAACCATTGCGCTAACCGGGGGAAATACCGCAGGGTGAGGGTTTGTAGCATATGGACGCTCCTTTCTGCATCCTTGAGGATGCGTTGAGAGGGGATGTTTTTTTGTATGCCCCCAGTATATCGGGAAAATATGTCCCTGATTTGGAGGAATAGAAAACCATCCGGGTCGAATTTGTAAAGAATCTATGAGCAATGGGAACCCCAAGGAGCTATTAGGGCCCCTTGGGGGAGCCTCCCAGAAAAGCCCCCATCAAGCGAAAGACGCTTGATGGGGGCTTGGAAGGGCTCTCTGTGTTGATACGCCTCCTTTTTTGTGGATTGGGAGCGTTATAAATCTAGCATAATGTACAAAACTTATCCTGTCAATGTCGAATAAAAAGACGAAAAGACGGGTTTTGTCGAAAAAACGCAGATTCATGTCCAAAGGGCGATCGCAAAAAATTTTTTCAAAAGGAAGAAGGCCTACCCCCACTTAAAAGAGGGGGGATTATTGCGGAAGAAAATGAAAACTCTCTGAAATCACAGAAAGCTCCTTCGGAAGCTGATTAAACAGATCATATTCCGCATCGGTTTCCGCAAATGGGTTGGATTGGAGCGTGTTCATAACCGCAACCCGGCCGTTTTCCGATTCGGCCAGGACGGATCCCAGAGGACCTCCTTCTGCCTGCATCTGCTGCCAAACATCCTGATCCATGATTTCAATTGTGAAAATGTGCACATCTGAATCCGCTTGATTCGGTTGCTTCATATAATAGACGGATATGACGTCGACCGTTTTTCCATAGGCCTCCCGTTGGTCGGATAAAATTTTGGCATGGCCTTTTAGAATTTCGGGAAGGTCAAAGGAGATCTCCAGATTTTCATCAGAAAAAGTGAGGTCCGTATGTTCGGCGGCGCTTTGGATGGGATCGCTTTCCCCATTGGAGGAGGGAGACGGATCCTCTGGCGCCTGCTCTTGGCCACCGCTATCGGCTTCGGAGGAGATGCTGGAACCGTCTCCGGACCCTGTATTGGCACATGCAGTAAATACAACAGAGAAAACAGCTATAAAGGCAAAAATCAGAAGGACGAATGGTTTTTTCATGGAATATGCCCCCTCCTTTTAAAAAGTGAATATTTGTGCATTTGTAAAGTAGTGAAAAAAAGCCGCATGATTACTGCACAGCGGCCGCTATAATGGATGGCTGTTGCCTGCAAAAGTTTTCTTTGGATTTTTTTAAATAATTAAGGGAGCTGTACGTCAATGCAATCATAGTTCGTAAAAAGCCCAAAGATCAAGGGTGAAAGATGGTCGTCCCGCCTTTCGAGCGATATCCTCAAAATGCAGCAAATCCGAACCTCTTGCCAATCGGACTTCAGTTCGGATTTGCTGCATTTTGGTTTGGGCCGCAAGAAAGATCGCTACTCCCGGTCGAGCCGTTCAACAAAAAAGCGGTGGGCAACTCGTAACGAGTTGCCCACCGCAAGCTTGGTGCGGTGGATGGGACTTGAACCCACACGCTCGCGCACACGCCCCTCAAACGTGCCTGTCTGCCGATTCCAGCACCACCGCATA
>CAJFPF010000095.1 GCA_904398655.1 uncultured Anaerotruncus sp.
ACCATTTTACCTTGGAGGTTATTTTTGTTCCACTCTTTTCTTCCCCCGGTAGAACCGGGGGTTCTTTCCTCGTCTAAAGACACCAAGTGGAACGGTTCACCAAATCCTACCCATCATAGGATTTGGTGAACCGTTGGTTTTTACAGCAGGTGTTCCAGAAAAATGGTCCTCTTTTCTTCTGGAAATTTTACTTCCGATATGTTATATTGAAAACATCCTACGGACGTTATATTGGATCTATCATTTCCAAAGGAGGTGGTCCCTATGGGCCGAGCTGGACGCGGCGGCGGTTCCGGCGGGCGCAGTGGTGGCTTCCGTGGAGGAAGCAGAAGGAGCGGTGGCTTCAGCGGGGGTGGGCGCAGCGGAAGAAGCGGAGGGCCCATTTTTGGCGGAGGAATAGGGCGCCCCGGAGGATGGGTTCCACCGCCTCCCCCTCGGAATCGCACAGTGATCATCTCCCGTCATTCTTGGCAACGTGGGGGCGGATACAATGGAGGCGGTGGTGGATTTTTTGCTACTGCCCTAATCTTTTTGTTAGTCTTTCTCCTCATTGGAGGCGTCTGGTTCTTGATGGGAACAGGAGGGAGTCATTCTTCCATTACAGCTTCTACTGTGGAACGGGAGCCTCTCCCCACCGGATCTGTACAGGAAACTTCCTACTATACCGACGAGTTGGGATGGATTGTCAACTCCAATGTCTTGATTGATGGAATGCGGGCATTTTATCAGGAGACAGGCATACAGCCCTATCTCTATATCACCGATTCTGTGAATGGATCCCATAATATCACCGTTCAAGCACTTTCCGATTACTCTGCCCAGCTCTATGAGGAGCTATTCACAGATGAAGCGCATTTTTTGGTGATATTTTGTGAATACAATGGGGTTTACCATGTGGGATATACCATTGGCGCTCAGGCGAAGAGTGTCCTGGACGATGAGGCGTTAAGCATCTTCGCGGATTATCTGGACCGCTACTACTATTCGGACCTCTCTGAGGAGGCATTCTTTGGCCAGACATTTGCTGATACCGGAGAACGGATTATGACCGTTACGAAGTCCCCATGGCCCATCGTTTTGGTCATCTTTGGGCTCGTGCTGCTCGCGGTGGTCTTGTTCCTCTGGTGGAAAAAACATCGAGAGCAAGAGGCGTTAAAGCAAAAACACGCCGAGGAGATGTTGAAGACCCCCTTAGAAACCTTTGGGGATACCGAAGCGGAAGAATTGGCGAAAAAATATCAACAAAGTGAGTCTACCTCTTCGAAAGAGGGTTAAGCAAAACATAAAGGAGATTTTAGGATGGGAATTTTGGATAGATTTACCACGATTGTTAAGTCCAACATCAATGCTCTATTGGATCAGGCGGAAGATCCGTCTAAAATGATCGACCAGTACCTCTATGATATGATGGAGAGCCTTGCCGAGGTTAAACAGGAGACTGCCGGCGTTATGGCCGAGGAGACTCGTACCAGGAAGAAAATGGAGGAAAATGTCGCCGAAGCGACAAAGTATGGCGATTTGGCCAAGAAAGCTCTTCAGGCGGGTAATGAGGACGACGCAAGAGTCTTCATCGGTAAAAAGCAGCAGCTGGAGGCCAGTGGCAAAGGCCTAGCCGAGGCCTATGCAGTGGCCCATGAAAATGCTGAAAAAATGCGCCAGATGCATGATAAACTGGTCAGCGACATTGAGGAACTCAAGCGCCGCCGGGAGGCCATCAAGGCCAAGGTGGCAGTTGCCAAGACCCAGGGCAAAATCAACGAGTTCCATTCTGCCTCCGATAAAGCTTCTGACGCGTTGAGCGCTTTTCAGCGGATGGAGGAAAAAGCCGATCGGATGCTGGCCAGAGAAAATGCGATGGCCCAGCTCAACTCCACCAGCGCGGATCCTGCCGCCAGTTTAGCGGAAAAATATGCCGCCGCCAATGATGCCTCCGTGGAGGATGAATTGGCGAAACTAAAGGCGGAACTGGGAATATAACAGGCAAATTCCTCTTGACAAACCAAGAGAGCCCCATTTACAATCAATCTAAATGGGAATGGCAAGAGGTGAACCCGATGTTGTTCGGAAAATTGGGCATTGATTTTGGCTCCACACAAGTTGATACTACAAAACATTGTGCGGAGCCTTTTGAGAAAATTGATCGATAAATTGGAAAGGTCAAGATAAATCCGTTGGCCTTTGTTTTGGTACCCATTTATTCAGATCAATGATAGAAAAGTGATTCTTTAGGCCACAGACAATGTTTTGTTTGTGGCCTTTTTTATGCCTATTTGAAGGTAACGATACAGAGGGCACACAAGATTGTGTGCCCTCTCTTTTTGAAAGGAAAATTAATATGCTAGAAAAGCAAGATTTGCTCCAAGGGAGTGTGCCCAAAAAACTGATCACTTTTGCCCTCCCGCTTCTTTTTGTGAATATCCTGCAATCATTCTATAATGTGGCGGATATGTTAGTGGTTGGGCAGGTCGTGGGAAATACCGGTCTTGCGGCCATTGGCAACGCCTCAAAGCTGTGCTACATAATCAATTCTGTCTGCATTGGCATAACAACAGGCGGAGCTGTCCTGATCGCCCAATACAAGGGTGCCAACGACAAAAACGGGCAGAGGGAGGCTTTTCGAATGCTGTCTCTGCTCTCATTGGTTTTGTCTCTGCTTATAACGGCAGTGAGTTTGATCACCTATCAACCACTTTTCCAAATGATGCAGATTCCAGCTGACTCCTACCAAAACGCTTGCGATTATATGAAAATTATCTGTTGCGGGACAGTGTTCGTCTTCGGATACAATGCCGTTTGTTCCGTACTCAAAGGACTTGGCGATTCCAAAGCGCCTCTCTTCTTTGTGGGAATTGCCACTGTGATCAATGTAATTCTAGATATCGTACTGGTGGGCCCCTTTAAAATGGGAACCGTGGGAGCTGCCTATGCGACAATCATAGCTCAAGGCGTATCTTTCGGAATTGCGCTTTTTTATCTCAAACGGCATAATGTGTTTTTCTCTGTTACTGGGTACAAGCGGCTTATTCCCCAGGGGGATATGCTGAGAGCCATTTTAAAAGTCGGCCTGCCTACGGCGATTCAGATGGTGATTGCAAATATTGCTTACCTACTGGTGGCTGGCATGCTCAACCAATTTGGTACTTCTGTATCCGCTGCCTCCAATGTAGGTTTACAAATCAATACATTTGCCGGCATGCCCTGTTGGGCTATTGGGCAGGCGGTCACAGCGATGGTGAGTCAGTGTATGGGGGCCGGACAGGTCCAACGCGCACGTCACGTATTAAAAGTTGGTCTGTTCATAAATGTTGCTGTAACTTTTGTGGTTGTGTTTTGCATCCAGCTTTCGGCCCACCGTCTGATCTCACTGTTTGGCAGTACCAGTCCAAAGATGATAGAGGAGGGAGTCCTCTATCTGCGGGTCTGCTGTGGTATCAACAGCCTGATCTATGCCATCATGTATACCTTGGACTCCTTTGCCATTGGAGTGGGGGCGGCAGGCATCGCTATGATCAATGCTTTATTGGATGCGGTCATTGTGCGCCTGCCCATGAGCTGGCTGCTTGCCTTTGCGCTCAGTATGGGATTTCCAGGCATTTATTATGGGCAGGCAGCTTCAACGGTTCTACCCACTCTTGTCGGTTTCCTTTACTTCAAAAGCGGCATATGGAAACGGAAAAAACTGATTCAAACGGCTCCCAAAGAGGAATTTCAGTAACTGAGCCGTATTGCAACTCCTGTTAGAAGTGTGTTGTTGGAACCAGCAATTTTTCGGGGAAGCACATTTGAACTCCACAAAAAAACCACTTGTTTGACAAGTGGTTTTTTTGTGGGATATTTGACAAATTTATCCTCTACATTTTATAGAAAGAACGGTACTTGAAAAGGTTTGTATAGCAGGGTGCTGGAAAAACTATCTGCCACTCCTGGTGCGATAAAAGATAAATGCCACAACTCCTACTGCTACCCCCACACCAGCTACCACCGCGGCTACCAGCCACCCTGCAAGGGATGGACGCCTTTTCTCCGGATCGGCACTGACTTGCTGATCTGGTTGAGAAGAACTGGACTCAGGCTCCTCCGGTTCAAATTTTTCAGGTTCCGATTCTTCCGGACGGGAGGAGTTCTCCAGCTCCGGCGAAGAGGGCCCCTCCGTTGCAATATTGCTGGAGGAGGGGGGAGATACAGGCGGATTCACTTCCACGGTGGGGTCCGTTATCCCCGGTCGGTAGATCCCTGTATGGGGAGAATAAATCTCTCCAGGAAGTTGGTCCCCCTGTTCTTCTTCAGGATCTAAATTGGCCTGCTCATAGAGACGCGCCAGCTCCTCAAACGAATAATAGACCCGATTTTTAGGCACTTCTAGCATATTCCAGCCATAAATAACCGTTTCTTCCCCCTTATAGGAGATTACCAAAGTTACCTCTCGACCATCCAATTCTCGCAGGACGCCCGCAGGTACATAGAGCATGCGGCTGGCGTTGGCCCGAATGATGTCTCCATCCTCTGCCTCACGGATTCGATCCTCCACCTCCTGCCAAAAAGCCTCATTGATCTCTGCAGCACTGGGGCCACCAGAACTTCCACCGGAGCCGCCGCCTGAACTGCCGCTTCCAGAGCCACCATTTCCAACTGCATAGGCGATCAGGAACGGCCCTTCCTCCTGGCTGGAAAAGGTGATCCGGGAACCACTGCGCTGGAAAGGCACTTGATCAATTCCGCTGGTTTCATTCAAATATAACAGTAGATACCGGCTCCGATCCTGGGCAATGGAGGGCAGCGTAACTGTATAGGAGAGGGGGCGCAACAGTTCCAAAGGTTTCGAGTGACTGCCCGACCAAAGGGCGCCCTTTATCGTGAACAATTCCGCGATTCGGTAACCTGTCTCTGACAGGTATCCCTCCACCCGTTGGCGTTGACTCTCTGAAAGCTCCAATTCCGAAGGAATACCAGTGGTACCCCTAGGCGAAAATCGTTGCGCAGTAAGCCGCACTTCCAATTTGGTAACGTCGGAGATCTCTTCATAGAGATCCACTCCTTCGGCTAGGCCCCCCACTGTAAGCCGATCCACCATCAGGTTCTCCGGCAGTTTCCGTCCAATCTCCCGGTCCAGTTCTTTGCCGGTCTCATTTAAGAGATAGAGCGCTGCTTCGACCTCTCCTTTCCGTAAGAATAGGGTATAGGTTTGTCCTCCCACTGAGAATAAAACCGCCGCCTGGCCGTTTGTCCACGTGAAGGGAGCAGGAGAAAAGCCCTCCCCTGTAAGCGGATAGATATGGACATCTGTGGCAGTGACCTCCCGGGCAACCACTGCGCGGTAGGCATGGTCCCCGCTTGGTACCGCCTGTAAAGTATAGCCGCTGTCTGAGATGGTGACCAAACGCACTCCCTCTCCGTTGGAATTGTCCGCCGGCCGGTAAACGGTTCGGCGGTTGCCATCCACCGTTTCAATAGAACCCACCCACGTTGTTGGCAGGCCCTCCAAACGGTTGGTATCCGCTGAAGCATCCTTCCCCCACTGGGAATAGATCATCTGTTTTTTCAACAGATTGCCATATCCCAGGGTCACTTGACTGAGCTCCAAATAAGGTGTCACGCTGGCTTCTATCCCCAAATCTCCCCAGGAGCCTGTAAGGCTGCTATCCTTTAGAGAGAGTTTGGAAGCGGTTATATTGATTCCGGCCTGTGTAGAATTTTCTACCGTCAGGCCCTCCAGCCATAGATCCTGAATTCCTCGTACAAAGAGCCCCCCTCCTCCACTGAGGGTCACATCTTGAAGAGAGCCACCCTCTAGATAATGGGTGGGCTGATCCAACCCATCATAGGATAATGGATAGCCTGTGGAGCCAGTGAATTCAATTTGTAATCCCTCCAAAACCACATTATCCGCCAATATTTGAACCCCACCGGAGGTCCGCAACACCGTCCCATTCTGTCCTCGAATGGTTAAATTTGGTTTTGTCAACTGGATTTTGGGCAACTCAAAGGTTTTCGCCGGCAGCTCTAAAAGAGTTCCCGCCTCCGCCTTCTCCAAGGCTTCCTCTAAAGAGCGATAGGCGTTCCGAAACCCGTTTCCCTCTCCTTCCCGTTCCAGGATGGGAGCGCCCCCATCTGTGGAGAGAAACGCCGTTTGATTGGTGATAGAGACCCCGCTGGACAGCACACCGCCATAGTCCACAAGGGTTCCCTCCGCAGCTCCGGACTGATCCACCAAGCTCACCTGGTCTAAATGCACCTGGTCCCCTTTTCCCGCCGATTGTCCAGGAAAACGAATGATCGCCTGTCCCGCAATCCGATTTTTTAACACAGAACCGCCGCCAATCTGGACCCGTCCTCCCTGCCCTTCCAGGGATAGCGCACCACCGGCCCCTCCTTCCAAAGTGGAATTGGTTGCCTGCACCTGGCAGTTGTCCGCCTTTAGATGTAAGCCCTGTTCTCCCGAAAGGGTACTACTCTGAAGCTGTAGGTTCACAGGCGCGTTGGCCGTCAATGCCGCCTGGGCGCCCGTCAAGGTGCTGGACAGTACAGAGAGGGAAATTGGTCCAGCCCCCGGTTCCAAAGATACTGCCACTCCAGCAGAAAGTTCACTGTTATTCTGGATGGTCAACTGAGCAGCTGCATCTCGTACCAGAACACCTGTCCCCTGACCAGCCTTTAGATAGACATTGTCCAAAAGCACCCGCGCTCCTGTTGCGGCACCAGAGCCATTTCCCACCAACAGACCGCTGCCGCTCCCCAACTGGTCAATTCCCAAGTCCTGAAGCTGCACATAGCTGCCTGACAACACCTTCAAAACGCCCTCTGTCGTAGAGGCGGAAAAGTCCAGCCCCTTCAGAGAGATATCTGCTTTCAATTCCCAGCTTCCAGAGATTTGGGGACGTACACCTGTGGCGGCCTGTATGGTCAAGGCACGATCCAACGTCAAAGATTCTGAATAGGTACCCGCATCCAGAGTCAAGACATCCCCTGCTACGGCCTCCGGTAATGCCGCGGCAATGGTCTTGTACCGTTTCCGGGTCTCCCCACGGGTCAGAAGCACCGGGCCGCTCCCCTCGTCCAGTAGAGAGCGAATCCCCTCCCATTTGGCTTTCTCCGCAGTCGTAAGCTGCTCCTGCGCCTTCTGGGTTAAAGCCTGGTAGGCCTGCAGCGCCGTTTGCAGCTGGGCCTCTAATTCAGGAGTGAGTTGGGGCTTTTGAGCGGGATCCGGTAACGCCTGAAGCATCCCACGGAAATCCTTCAAAGCTTTTTGATCGATCGCCGCCTGGCAATCGGCGTTTGTTTTGTGATCCGCCTGCTGATCCGGGCAGTCCTCTAGATGGACAAACGGCAATTTTTGCTCCAAACGCTCCAATTTTTCCAACGCGGCAGGCTTCACCAGATCCTTAACCGGTTGGCGCAATTGTTCATAGGCAGATCGAGTCTGGCGGATCTGCTCCTGTTGTTCCTGTGTGAGAGGATCCGCAGCCTCTGGGTCAGGCAAAGCCGCCACCAGTGCCTCGAAGTCCTGAGCCTCCTTCTGTTCCTGAGCTCTCTGCGCAGCGTCAATGGCCGCTTGGCAATCGGCTGCGGTCTGGTGTTCTGCCTGCTTGTCGGGGCAGTCTTCCAGATGGATAAAGAGGGGTTTGCTCTCCAAAGCTTTCAACCGCTCCACCTTTGTCGTATCCACAAGGGCAAGCGCCCGGCTATCCAGAGCATTGTAGGCGGCGCGGACTGCTTGAAGCTCCTGTTGAAGTTGCGGAGTGAGAGCTTCGACCTCTTCGGGATTGGGCAGACGATCTATCATGGTGTGGAAAGCAGAGGCCTGCTGTTGGGCCAGTGCGTTCCGGCAGTCCTCCTCTGTTTCATGGCTGAAGCTCTGATCGGGGCAATCTTCCCAATGGGCAAAGGGCAACGCTTCCAAGCGTTTTAACGCTTTCTCTTCCTCATTTATCAATGCTTTGGCGCCATCCGAAAGAAGCTCCCAGGCAGCGCGGACCTCTTCGACTCGGGCCCGTTGGGCGTCGGTGAGAGCCTGAACAGTCTCCAGATCCGCCAATCCTTCCATCTGCTTTTGAAATGTCTGAGCCGCCTGGCTGTCCGCAATGGCCTGAGCACAGTCCTCGGAGGAGCGGTGGGCACTGGTCTCCAATTGGGCCTCCGGGCAACCTTCGGAATGGGTGAAGGCGGCCAGCGCAACTAGCTGGTCCAGTTTTTCCAGGGCGGCCGTGGCGGCGGACCACCTTTGAGTTGCTTGGGTTCCGAATATCCTCTGAGGATCTTGCTGTCGAGTTTCTATCTTTTGACGGAGCTGTTGAGCCGCTTGGACATCCGTCCGCTGTTGGGCAGAAAAGGGCGGCACTGACTCTGGAGCTGGAAGTGCCTGAATCTGAGCCAACAGCTGGTCCACATCTCTCAAATCTATAGCTGCATTGCAATCTTCTGGCTTTTGGTGGAGGCTATCCAGCAACTCCGCCTCGGGGCATCCTACAACATGAATAAAGGCGTTATCCTCCTGGGCCCACACAGCGGGGGCTCCGGCAGAAACTGCTATCAGACAGGCCAGGACAAACGCCAAAAAACGATTCTTTTTCTTCATTGGAAATCCTCCTTCCTGGGGGAGTGGGCAATTCTACCTTTTATACCATCTTTTCCTTTGATTGGGGACAATTTTAAGGGGTCTGTTCCATCTGTCGCAAAATTTTAGCCAAAGCTTGAGAAAACGCCAAATCCTCCTGAGAGGTTCGGCGGTGCAGACGGCCTGCTCGTCCCCCCGCACGCCGCACCTTCTGTCCCAGAAACCGCTCAAACAGCAATTGATCGATATTTTGAGAGGTATATTCTATACCGCTTTGATGCAAAGCCCGCGCACCTCTCCCCAAGGCCATCGCCGCCACCCCATAATCCTGAGTCACTACCAAGTCCCCTGGATGCATGAGATTGGCCAATTTTAGATCGGCGCTCTCCCGCCCCTGGTCCACCAGGATCACCTGGCTATAGCCATCTTCTAGGTGGTGGCTGTGGTCGGCCACCAGGACCACCGGAATTTGCAGGGCTTTCGCCTGTTCTACAATCAATTCCCGCACCGGGCAGGCATCCGCATCCACCAAAATCCGCACCGCTATCCTCCTAAAAAAGGCGGGGGTCATTGCCGACCCCCGCCTCAATCCATCTTTTAAAACAACTGAGCTGTTCCAAGCACATTCCAAGGCTCTATCTGGCATTTTGTCAACCAATCCGCCGAAAAGACATAGAGCATTCCATCCACGGCTGCTGCCTGCTCCGGGGCACTATAATCCGTATTGGAAAGTTGCGTTTGGGTGAGAAGTCCTTGCTGAGTTAGGCCGGTCTCGCCGTCCCAAGAAAATACAATATAGGCCCTCTCTTTTTCCGTCGCGCTGGAACGGGTCAAAATCGGCAGACCTACCAGTTGTTCCTCTTGAAGCACCAACAGCCTGTTAGGGGCATTCAGCACATCCGAGTAACTCCCCTCACCGAAGGAGTAACTGGACACCAGACTTGGGGCAGCGGGATCCGAGAGATCCAAAAGCACTAGTTCCAACCCTCCAGAATTGCCCTGGGATTCCACCGACTGCCCAACCCCTAACGCAAAGCCTTCCCCTAGTGGGTGCAACTGGCGCAAAAACAGAGGAAGCGTCAATGTTTCCCCGGTTTTGGGCTGGGTGGGGTCGCTGAGATCCACCGACAAAAGCAGGCTCCCATCCTGAGTCGTGGAGGATAGGCAAGCAGCCCCGTTCAGATAACATGTTGCCGAGAGAGCTCCCTGCTTCAAGATTCCTTCCAAAGATCCCACCGGCTGTAACCACCGATCCAATAGATAGAGGCTGTTCTCACAGGATCCTTCCTCTACCTCTAACGTAGTAGCCACCCGTAAAATGCCATCCTGTTCTTTCAGAGAGGCCCCATCCGCCAGCTGTCCTGAGACACTGCCGCTGGCAGCCAAAGAGAATCCGCCCGGGACCAGTTCCATCCGGATCAAATTGGTCCGCCCACCTTCTGCATTCCCGTAGAGGTACAAATTTTCAGAGGTGAGATAGAAACCATCCGCTCCTCCCAATACAGCCTGCGTCTGAATTTGCGGGTTGGACAGATCGACAACAGATACTACCGCATAGAGAGGAGAGGAGGCATCTGGGTTGTTCACAATTTGTTCTGCCTCCAACAACTTGGCCGTTTCTTGGGAGCTGTCATACGTAACCGGCACCAGCTCCGTCAACGTGGCCCCTGAAGCCGTGGGGTCTTGGGAAACTCCCCACCGGCTCAACACATAGAGGGTGTTTCCTTCCAATTGGGAAGACAAGTACTGTCCATCCTGCTGGAAGGTCTTCACCAGCTGTGGTTGAGCGGGATCGGAAATGTCGTAAAAGGTCGCCTTTGTTCCTGTATCACCATCCACGCCGCACCAATTCCCCTGTTGGCTAGCACTTTCCTCCAGGGGGGCGGCTTCAGCGATCGTCTCCATTGGAAGCACTTCCTGAGGAATCCCGTGGTAATCTAAAGACAAGGTTACAAGCTGATCCCCATAGACATAAAAAGTCTGAATAGCAGATTCCAGGGGGATGGAAGCCACTTCCTTCATCTCGTTTACGGTAGAGATCTGAATGAAGGGGCCGGTACTTGAGGTGTTCTTCATCACATAGCTGTAGAGATAAATTCCATCGGTTCTGATCAGTGCGCCGGTTTCATACCGTTTATGATTCTCGCTCACCCCAGCCGAAGCTAAATCAACGCTATCTTGAACCGCTTCTTCCACCGCCTGGTCCTCCCCCAAGCGAAGGGAGGTTGAAAGACCGGTTTCCGGCTCTGTTCCCAACGTATATACCTGATCCCGGATTTGGGCATAGCTCTCCGCATAGGCAGCCCCCGGTGCGCCACTATAGGCTGCCATACGGGGAATTGCGGCATCCTGCAGTTCCCCACTTTCAGGGTTTTCCTTCATTAAAGCGCCTTCTTCTGCCATGGCCGCTTCTGGAGCAGGGGCGCCCACCGCAGCGGAGGAAGACACCTCTCCCGCATCTGTAGTTTCTGCTGCTCCGCCACTCAGGAGACTGTTGTCCGCGCTTTGGGGCCCTGCCAAAAAGAATGCCCCTGCAACAAATACAAAACAAGCCGCAATACCCGCTGCCGCCTTCCAACGGCGGGGAAACCGCAGAGGTGGATGGACAGATGGAGTAGATTCCTCCAACTCCTCCAATTTTTTTCGCAGAACTTCCGCGTCCAGGGAATGGGGACGTTTGATGTCCTGATTCAATTCGTCAAAACGGCTGCGCAAAAATGCCAGGGATTCCTCCAGCTCCTGTCGTTTCTCAGAATCCATTCTCACTCACTCCCTTCCGCATTACTGTTCCAGCTGTGCCCGCAATTTTTTTAAGGTCCGGTGCAACTTGGAGCTCACCGTTCCTTGGGGGGCCCCAAGGATCTCAGCGGTCTCCCGCACGGTATACCCCTGTACAACTGCCAAGGCTACAATTTGTCGTTCCTGAGGGGTCAAAGTCTCCAGCGCGTTTAAAAGCGCCAACTTTTCCGTAGATTTTTCCTCCACCCCGGTCCGATGGTCGCTCAAATCCAAAAAGTCATCGATGTCCAACTCGTTTCGGCCGGTGATATACTGTCCAATCCTACGCTTGCAGCGGATGGAAAGGATTCGCATGATCCAGGCTTTAAAGCTGCTTTCATCCCGCAGGTTCTTGATTCCTTTATAAGCCTCGATGAATGTCTCGCTCACCACATCCTGGGCATCATGGGAGTTTCCCAGGGAATAGAGCGCAACCCGGTAGAGGTCGTCCGCAATCTGCTGATAGACCTCTCCAAAACTTTCCTTATCACCAAGCCGGGCGCGCTTGACCGCTTCCACATCCACAACCATTTTTTACCACCATTTCTGCTTTTCCCTGGTGGCCAGCACCTTGGGAACTAGAACGGTTCACCCATATAGTGAAGCGAACCTTGCATTTTGTTGCACTTCTTCGCAAAAAATCCATCACTTCTCTGATACTATCTCATTGATTATAGCAGAAAGCACTCCAACCCGCAACTTTTTTAGGGGCCGGATGGAGTGGAGGGATCTTCTACAGCCAAAATAGCATAGACGCAGGCGGTGACCACCGATAGAAAGTTGGCCAGCAGGTTGATCTGCTCTGTATTTAAGCGCTCGGTCAACACTTGGGCCACTGCCGCCGCCAAATAGACAAATTGTGCGCCTTGTCCCGCTCCCGGCTGCCGGTTGGAGTGATTGCCGACATCCCCATTCACCGCCTCTCCCCCCTTTCCCTACCACCACTGTATGCGGTCCTCAGAGGAAAGGCACCTATCAAAAAAATTCCAAATGAAAAAGAGTGGCAACACATACGCGCTGCCACCCTTTCCTCCTGGTACCGCAAAATCCATCATCCAGCAGATTGCAATTTCAAATCACTGTCCTTGACCCAGCCCAATTTCTTCATCCAATGATAGAATCCCAGCGTCAGTACTGCCGGCAACAGGAAATGCAGCAATACCATCTCCCCCAAAAGTACCGGAAGGGCCACCGCCCCTTCCATTGCGGCCAGAGTACCAAATTGTCCCACCAAACCACTGGTCCCCATCCCTGCCCCTGACGCGGTATTGGACATCCGCAAAATACAGGTAGACACCGGTCCCAACACCGCAGAGGCCAATGTGGGGGGAATCCACAGCTGGGGCCGGCGCATTATATTGGCAAACTGAAGCATGGAGGTACCGATTCCCACACTTACAAGGCCACCCCAGCCGTTCGCACGGAACCCCATTACCGCGAACCCCACCATCTGGGCACAGCAGCCCACAGTGGCTGCCCCAGCTGCCAGCCCAGACAGATCCAACATGATGCACAGGGCTGCGGAGGAAATGGGAGCAGTGAGAGCCATTCCCACCACCACCGACACAATAACTCCCATCGGCAGTGGGGAAAGTTCTGTGGCTGAGTTAACCACCCCTCCTAAGAAAGACATGAACTGGTTTACATACCCCCCGGCCAGCTGGCCCACCAGTCCTCCGGAGACGATGGTGACCATGGGCGTGAGGATGATATCCACTCCCGTTCGGCCGGCCACCAGGGATCCCACTTCGCTGCCCGCCACAGCGGCGATGTAGGCCCCCACCGGTCCGCCCGCCACATAGCCAATGGCCCCACATGCCACGCAGGAGTAGACCACCAGAGGTTTGGCCTTTAGTCCAGCTGCCACTGCCGTTCCGATGGCAGCCCCTACAACAGGAGAAGACGCGCTGAGCACCTCTGTCAGGGGGGTTAGAAATCCCAATCCCGGCAGTTTGGCAATTTGGGAAAGGACCAACCCAATAATCAGGGAGGAGAATAGACCCAATGCCATGGCGCTCATCGCGTCTATGAGATACCGTTTAAACAATTTTTGAAGAAGTTCCATGTCCGCAGCTCCTTTTGATTTGTCAGGAAATTCACAAGTTTGCCGCCCAATCGCAACCACGGAACGTGATCCATGAATCCGAATGGAGACGGCCGTTGTGCACCTGTGGTTCCCTGCCATTTCATCGGCTGCGCAACAACCTCAGCGGCCGACCCGGCCGCCAAAATTTACAATGTTCATCATACCATAGACCTGGAGATAGGTCAACCAGAACTTTTAGGGGCGATGATTTCGTGCACCAATATCCCGACGGAAATGAGCCCCCTCAAAGGAGATCTCCTCCACCGCGTGATAGGCCCTGGAAAGGGCATCCTCCGGGCTCTCCCCCGTGCAGGTTACCCCCAATACGCGGCCACCAGCGGTATAGAAGCGATCTCCTTCCCGGCGAGTGCCTGCATGGTAGATCACAGCGTCCGCGCACTGACCTTGGGCATCCAATCCAAAAATCTGCTTGCCAGTCTCATAGTGCTGAGGATAGCCGCCGCTGGCCATTACGACGCAGGCAGCATGCTGCTTGGAGAAGCGCACCGGCACCTGATCCAGCCGCCGGTCCCACACCGCCAGCATAATCTCCAACAGGTCGCTCTCCAAAAGCGGGAGCACCGCCTGGGTCTCCGGATCTCCAAACCGGCAGTTGTACTCGATCACTTTTGGGCCCTGCGGGGTAATCATCAACCCAAAAAACAGGCAGCCAGTGAAGGGGGTGCCCTCTGCCTGCATAGCGGCCACCGTGGGCTTTAAGATCTGTTCCATACAGGCCTGGGCCACCTCCGGTGTATAACAGAGGTTGGGGGCTACCACCCCCATGCCGCCGGTATTGAGTCCCTGATCCCCGTCCATTGCCCGCTTATGGTCCATAGCGGGTACCATTGGGACAATGGTTTTGCCATCACAGAAACAGAGCAGGCTCACCTCCGGGCCGGTGAGGAACTCCTCCACCACCACCCGGTTGCCGGAGGCACCAAACGCCTTCTCCTCCATGATGGTGTGTAGAGCGTCTGCCGCCTCACTCTCGGATTGAGCGATGAGCACTCCCTTTCCCAGGGCCAAGCCGTCCGCCTTGATCACCACTGGAAAATGGCCCTGGGACTTGATCCAGGACAGAGCCTCCCCAGGGTCGGAAAACACTTGATAGTCGGCCGTGGGGATTCCATATTTTTTCATCAGATTCTTGGCAAACACCTTGCTGCCCTCAATCTGGGCAGCGGCCCGATTGGGGCCAAAGGTCGCAATTCCCCGGGCGTTCAGGGCATCCACCATCCCCAGCACCAGCGGATCGTCCGGGGTCACCACCGCAAAGTCAATCCCCTCCTCGCAGGCAAACTGGGCCATTCCCTCCAAATCGGTTGCCTTGATGGGTACACAGACCGCATCCGCAGAGATCCCTCCGTTGCCGGGGGCGCAGTAGATGGTCTCCACCCGAGGATTTTCCTTCAGTTTTCGGACGATGGCATGCTCCCGGCCGCCGCCGCCCACCACCAAAATCTTCATAGAACCTCTCCGTCCTCTCTCAATCCCAACTCAATGGTGGAACAGGCGCACTCCCGTAAACGCCATAGCAATTCCGTATTTGTTACAGGTATCAATCACGTGATCATCACGGATGGAACCGCCTGGTTGCGCAATATATTGTACTCCGGAGCGCCGGGCCCGCTCAATATTATCGCCAAAGGGGAAGAAGGCATCCGAGCCAAGGCTCACCCCATCCAACCTGTCCAACCAAGCCCGTTTTTCCTCCCGAGAGAGGGGCTCCGGCTTTCTGGTGAAGAACTGTTCCCAAGTCCCATCCGCCAACACATCCATCCAGTCCTCCGAAAGGTAGACGTCAATGGTGTTGTCCCGGTCGGGGCGGCGGATATCCGGTTTAAAGGGCAGATCCAACACCTGCGGATGGTGGCGCAGCCACCAGAGATCCGCTTTATTCCCCGCCAAACGGGTGCAGTGAACGCGGCTCTGTTGTCCAGCCCCCACACCAATGGCCTGTCCGTCCCGGACATAGCAGACCGAGTTGGACTGGGTATACTTCAAGGTGATGAGAGCGATCACCAGATCCCGTTTTGCCTCCTCCGGCAGTTGCTTGGCATCGGTAACTACATTTTCCAGCAGGGAGGCATCGATCTTCTGATCGTTTCTTCCCTGCTCAAAGGTCACACCAAATACGTCCTTGTGCTCCAACTTGGCCGGCTGATAGGCTGGATCAATTTGAACCACATTATAGCCACCCTTGCGCTTGGTCTTCAGGATCTCCAATGCCTCCGGGGTGTAGCCCGGGGCAATGATGCCGTCCGACACCTCTCGGGCAAGATATCGGGCGGTGGCGGCATCGCAAACATCCGAAAGAGCCGCCCAATCCCCATAGGAGGACATGCGATCAGCACCCCGGGCCCGTATATAGGCACAGGCCACTGGGGTCAGGGGGGCATCCGGATCTACAAAGTAGAGCCGGCGTTCCTCTTCGGTCAAGGGCAAACCTACTGCGGCGCCAGCGGGGCTCACATGTTTAAAAGAGGCGGCGGCTGGCAGGCCTGTAGCCTCTTTGAGTTCCTTCACCAGCTGCCAGCTGTTCAGTGCATCCAGAAAATTGATATAGCCTGGGCGGCCGTTGAGCACCTGCACCGGTAACTCCCCCTCCCGCATGAAGATCCGAGCGGGTTTCTGATTGGGGTTACACCCATATTTCAGTTCCAATTCCGCAGCCATGTCACGACCTCCTCAAACATTCTTATTCACAATCCGAGTCTCCCACTGCCCGTCCGTCAGTCTGATGTACCGCACAAATAAGGACACCCGGTTGTCCGGGTTCAAATTTTCCCAGACCATCTGGGTGAATTCGTCGATTCCCCCACAGATGGCCACCTGTTCCGGCTCCCCTGCAAAGGACGGCAAAGGATTCCCATCCCCTTGGTAGGTATGGATGAAATGCCCAACGCCCGCTTTCCCCTTTTCATACTGGAAGAACTGACGCTGGGGATAGTCCGGGTCCCCATCCAGGCTCTTCAAGATGGATAATTCATACCCCTCTCCACAGATCAGGCCAGAGATACGGGGAGTGTAATTGGGGGCATCCGGCTCAAAAGTACGGGTGCACAGGGCCTCCCGGAACGACTTCCCTTGGGCCAAAAAGTCATAGACGGTGTCGGTCTGGTCCCCATTGGTAACAACCGTCGTCCCCTGGAATACCCGCACGGGGGCATAGATGATCAGAGAGGGGTCCTGCAGTTTGGAGGGGTCAAATGCCTGGGTACGAATGCCCTCCCCCTCCTCCACAAAGATCCGGTTGCGGCTGTTTTCGCTGCGTCCCATGATGAAATAGGCCGCTACCATGGATGCCCCATCCTGGCTGCGCCCCAAAACGATTCCACGGCCCGGGTAGGCGTTTTCTCTCAAAAGCTTGGCCAAATCCAGTTGATTACCCATGATCTTCCTCCTGTAGCTTTTTGCAGAGCATCTCCGCGGCCTGGGGCAAAAGCACCCACTCCGCCTGTTCCATCACACGACGCTGCAGCGTCTCAGGAGTGTCTCCCTCCTGGACCTCCACCGCCTTCTGTAAAAGGATCCGACCGCCATCAGTGACCTCGTTCACCAGGTGGACGGTGGCCCCTGTAACCTTGACGCCGTAGCGCAACGCCGCCTCATGTACCTTCAATCCATAGAATCCATCCCCACAGAAGGAGGGGATCAGCGACGGATGTACATTGATGATCCGGTCAGGGTATGCACGGATCACCCGAGGGCCTAATACACACAGAAACCCAGCCAAAACCACCAGATCTGCCCGGGCCTCCTCCAGCGCTTCTAAAATAGCCTGGTCATACTGCTCCCGATCAGGGTACTGCTTGCGCGGCACGGTGACAGCAGGGATTCCCGCCTGTTCCGCCCGGGTTAGGGCGTAGACATCTGGCTTGGAGCTGATCACTTGGACGATCTCTCCACTTTTGAGACGGCCATCCCTCTGGGCGTCGATCAGCGCCTGGAGGTTGGTTCCTCCGCCGGAAACCAGCACGACAATCCGTTTCAGCATAGGGCGATCCCCCGCTCCCCGTCCTCCACATGGCCGAGGATATGGGCATCCTCCCCAGCGGCACGCAGGATTCCAAGGGCCTTTTCAGCGGCCTCCTCCGGCACCACCACCAGCATTCCCACTCCCATATTGAAGGTGTTATACATGTCGTGCTCCGAGATCTTTCCCTCCCGCTGGATCATCTGGAAAAGGGCTGGGGGTTGCTCCTTCCGGATCACCGCCCGTTTGCCCTCCGGCAGAGCCCGAGGGATATTTTCATAGAACCCTCCCCCGGTGATGTGGGCAATGGAGCGCACCGGCACCTGGTCCAACAGTTGCAGCACCGGTTTTACATAAATTTTTGTGGGGGCCAACAGCGCCTCTCCCAGCGTCTTTCCCAAATCGGGACAAAGGCGGTCCAACACGCCGGGCTTCTCTACATCGAACACCCGGCGCACCAAAGAGAAGCCATTGGAGTGGACACCGCTGGAGGATAGCCCAATGAGCAGATCCCCCGCTTGAACCTTCTCCGGATCCAGGATCTTCTCCCGGTCCACCGCTCCCACTGAAAAGCCCGCCAGATCGTACTCCTCTGGGCCATAGAATCCCGGCATCTCAGCGGTTTCGCCGCCAGTGAGGGCACAACCCGCCTGGACGCATCCCTCTGCCACACCGCTGACAATACTGGCGATCTTTTCCGGGACATTTTTGCCGCAGGCAATGTAATCCAGGAAGAAGAGGGGCTTTGCGCCGCAGCAAACGATGTCGTTGACACACATGGCCACGCAGTCGATTCCCACCGTGTCATGCTTGTCCATCAAAAAAGCCAGCTTCAGTTTTGTCCCCACGCCGTCGGTCCCGGCGCAGAGCACCGGATGAGGCATCCCTGTGAGATCCAGCTCAAACAGGCCCCCAAAGCCGCCAATTCCACCCAGCAACCCGGGGACAGCCGTACGGGCAATGTGTGCCTTCATCAGTTCCACTGCTCGGTAACCAGCGGTGACATCCACCCCCGCCGCCTTATAAGCGTCGGAATAGCTGTTGTTCATCCCAATTCCTCCAGTCTCAGCGAGGCTTTTTTTCAATCTTACTCTCAAACTTGCTCTTCGGCATCTCGTCCGGCACTGGGATCGGGTACTCCCCCGTAAAACAGCCGGTACAGAAGCCACAACGGGCTCCCTTGGCGATGGATCGTACTCCCTCCACGCTCAAATAGGTCAGAGAGTCCACATCGATCTGTTTGGCAATCTCGGGAATGCTCATCCGGCAGGCAATCAGATGCTCCCGGCTGTCAATATCCGTGCCAAAATAGCAAGGGTTGCGGAAAGGTGGGCAAGTGACTGCGAAATGGACCTCTTTAGCCCCTGCCTCCCGCAGCAGACGGACAATCCGGGCACAGGTGGTGCCTCGGACGATGGAGTCATCCACCATGACCACCCGCTTACCTTGCACCGTCTCTTTGATCACATTGAGTTTGATGCGTACCGCGTCCTCCCGCTGCCCCTGTGTAGGCTGGATAAACGTCCGTCCAATATAGCGGTTTTTGATAAATCCCACGCCATAGGGGATTCCAGACTCCTTGGCGTAGCCGAGGGCGGCGTCTAGGCCAGAATCCGGCACGCCGATCACCACATCTGCCTCTTTTGGGCTTTCCCGATAGAGCAGGCGGCCCGCCCGCTGGCGTGCCTCATGCACCGAAACCCCTTCGATTACCGAATCAGGCCGAGCAAAGTAAACATACTCAAAGACACAGATGTTGCTGGGCCCTCCGCAGTGGGTATGAATACTGCGCAGGCCGTTCTCATCGGCAATGACAATCTCTCCCGGCTCCACATCCCGCACAAATTCCACTCCCAAGGTATCCAGAGCGCAGGACTCCGAGGCAAACACATAGCCCCCGTCCTCCGGCAACCGCCCGATGCACAGGGGACGGAATCCATTGGGATCCCGCACCGCCATCAGCTTCTGGGGGGACATAATGACCAAAGAGTAGGCGCCCTTCAGGGTGTGCATGGCCTTGGCCACCGCGTCTTCAATACTGGGGGAGAGCAGGCGCTCACGGGTGATGATGTAGCTGATGACCTCGCTGTCGTTGGTTGTGTGGAAGATTGCACCGTTGAGTTCCAGTTGCTGCCGCAGCTCTTGGGCGTTCACCAGATTGCCGTTGTGCGCCAGGGCAAGAGAGCCCTTACAGTGGCGCACAACCAACGGCTGGGCATTCACAGAGCTGCTGTTCCCTGTGGTGGAATAGCGGCAATGGCCAATGGCCATGTTCCCCTGGCCCAACTGTGCCAAAGTGTCCTTATGGAACACCTCCGGCACCAATCCCACGTCCTTATGGCAGGTGATGACCCCTCGGTCATTCACCGCAATGCCACAGCTCTCCTGACCTCGGTGTTGGAGGGCATAGAGGGCAAAATAGGTGCTGCTGGCCACATCCGAGCGCTGCCGGGTGTAGATGCCGAACACGCCGCACTCCTCATGAATTGAATCAAACACGTCCGGTCCCCCTTTTCCTTGGAAACTCATCGGAAACTTATTCCCCCATCAACCGCCGCAGGACCTCCTGGTAGGCATCCTCTACGCCGCCCAAATCCCGGCGGAACCGGTCCTTATCCAGCTTTTCTCCGGTTGTGCTGTCCCAGAAACGGCAGGTGTCCGGGGAGATCTCGTCCGCCAGGATGATCTGGCCGTCAGGGGTCTTGCCGAACTCCAATTTGAAGTCCACCAGTTGAATATTCAGATCCTTCAAATACTCCGAAAGTAGCTCGTTGATCCGGAAGGCGTAGTCCGCAATCGTCTTGAGCTCCTCCGGGGTGGCCAGCTCCATCGCGAAGATGTGGTAATCGTTGACCATGGGGTCGCCCAGGGCGTCGTCTTTATAGCTGTATTCCAGCACCGGTTTGGCCAGTTTTTGTCCCTCCGGCAGCCCCAGCCGCTTGGAGAGGGAGCCTGCCGCAATATTCCGCACAATGACCTCCAACGGAACAATGGTCACCTTTTTCACTAGGGTCTCCCGGTCGGAGAGCTCCTGCACCAGATGGGTGGGAATGCCATTCTTTTCCAACATTTTCATCAGATGGTTGCTCACCCGATTGTTGATCACGCCTTTGCCCACAATGGTACCCTTCTTCAGGCCATTGAAAGCAGTGGCATCATCCTTATACTCCACAATATAGAGGTTGGGGTCGTCGGTGGCAAATACCTTCTTGGCTTTCCCTTCATACAGTTGTTCCCGCTTTTCCATTCTATAGTCCTCCTGTCCACATATAAAAATTTTTACTTGGATAGTTCCTCTTGTACCTTCCGGTCCTTCTCTAGAACCGCTTGCTCCATCTCCTGCTTATAGGCAGCCAGCTTGTCCGCCACCACAGGATCAGAGACGCCAATAATCTGAGCCGCCAGAATTCCCGCATTTTTGGCTCCGTTGATAGCGACGGTCGCTACAGGAATGCCGGAGGGCATCTGGACGGTGGCCAACAGCGCATCCAATCCGTCCAATTCGGACGACTTCAACGGCAGGCCGATGACCGGCAGCGTGGTATGCGCCGCCAACACGCCAGCCAGATGGGCCGCCTTCCCCGCCGCGGCAATAATCGCCGAAAAGCCGTTTTCCCGGGCGGACGCGGCAAAGGCGCAGGCCTCCCCTGGGGTCCGGTGGGCGCTGAGCACCCGCACTTGCGTGTCGATTCCAAATTCCTTAAGTACCTGAGCCGCCGCTTTTACCACCGGCAGGTCGCTATCGCTTCCCATGACAATGGCCACTTTTTTCTCACACATGACCCGACTTCCTCCTGTTCCAAAAAGCTACATGCGCAAAAGAAAACAGGCTGTGGGTCTCACAGCCTGCAGCTATCCCTATGGTTTCAGAAAGGCGCTCCTCTGAAGGTTGCACCAGTTTCCTAATGTGAAGCGATCCTTCCACATGCCGTTCCAAGCCAATGCAACCTTCCTCCTTCCTGCCTGCACATGATACTTTCAGTTTACATGAATTGTTTGATTTTTGCAACGGAAAAACCGCTTTTTTAGAAAGATTGGAGGATTGGCGGAAACTTGGAAAAAAGGGAAAAAGCATTTTGTCCATTCATACAACAGGTATGACTTCCTTCGTTTGAAAAGGAGCCCGTCTGTGCAATCCACAGACGGGCTCCTTGCAAACCCAAGGTATTTGAATTAATACATGCCACCAGCAGGAGCCGCGGGAGCCGCAGGAGTCTCCTCTTTCTCGTCCGCAACCAGGGACTCGGTGGTCAGCACCATAGCCGCCACAGAGGAAGCATTCTGCAGAGCACTCCGAGTGACCTTGGTGGGATCCAGAATTCCCATCTCCAGCATCTCGCCATAGGCCTCCTTGGCGAAATCGTAGCCATAGCCTACCTTGCGGGTGCGTTTGATCTTATCGATGATCACAGAGCCTTCCATGCCCGCGTTGGCAGCGATCTGGCGGATAGGCTCCTCCAGCGCTTTCAGGACAATCCGGGCACCGGTCTTTTCGTCGCCTTCCATGGAGGGGATCAACTTCTCCACAGCGGGGATGGTGTTCAGCAGCGCCACGCCGCCGCCGGCCACAATGCCCTCCTCCACAGCCGCCTTAGCAGCGGACAGGGCGTCCTCGATGCGCAGTTTTTTCTCTTTCATCTCCACCTCGGTGGCGGCGCCGACCTTGATCACCGCAACACCGCCGGCCAGCTTGGCCAGACGCTCCTGAAGTTTCTCTTTATCGTAGTCGCTGGTGGTGACTTCAATCTGGGCACGGATGGCGGCCACACGGTCTTTGATGGCCTTCTTGTCGCCATAGCCGTCCACAATGATGGTATTCTCCTTCTGAACCTTCACCTGGCGGGCACGGCCCAACTGGGACAGCTGGGCATCCTTCAGCTCCAGGCCCACTTCCTCGCTAATGACCTCGCCGCCGGTGAGGATGGCGATATCACGCAGCATCTCTTTGCGGCGGTCGCCAAAGCCAGGGGCCTTGACTGCCACGCAGGTGAAGGTGCCACGCAGCTTGTTGACGATCAGAGTGGACAGAGCCTCGCCCTCCACATCCTCAGCGATGATCAACAGCTTCTTGCCGCCCTGAACCACCTGCTCCAACAGGGGCAGAATCTCCTGGATACCAGAGATCTTCTTGTCGGTGATGAGAATATAGGCGTCGTCCAGGACAGCCTCCATCTTCTCAGTATCGGTGACCATGTAAGGGGTGATGTAGCCCCGGTCAAACTGCATACCTTCTACCACTTCGCTATAGGTCTCAGCGGTCTTGGATTCTTCAATGGTGATGACGCCATCGGCGGAAACCTTTTCCATAGCCTCGGCGATCAATTTACCAATGGTTTCGTCGCCAGAGGAGACAGAACCCACACGGGCGATATCGTCGCTGCCCTTGATCTTTTTAGAATTCTCCTTCAGAGCGTCTACAGCGGCGTCCACAGCTTTAGCGATGCCCTTCTTCACCGCCATGGGGTTAGCGCCGGCGGTGACATTCTTCATGCCCTCGCGGACCAGCGCCTGAGCCAGCAGAGTGGCGGTGGTGGTGCCGTCTCCAGCAGCGTCGTTGGTCTTGGTGGCAACTTCCTTCACCAGCTGGGCGCCCATGTTCTCATAGGCGTCAGACAGCTCAATCTCTTTGGCGATGGTCACACCGTCGTTGGTGATCAGCGGGGCGCCAAACTTTTTATCCAACACCACATTGCGGCCTTTGGGGCCCAGGGTAATTTTAACGGTGTCCGCCAGTTTGTCAATACCGGCCTGGAGCGACTTTCTCGCTTCCTCACCATAGCAAATCGTCTTAGCCATAATCCATCAATCTCCTATCAAAAGTAAGTTTTTTCAATATGCTCCAGAGGAGTTATTCCACAATCGCGAGGATGTCGCCCTGACGCAGGATGGTGTATTCTTCGCCGTCCACCTTCACCTGGGTTCCAGCATATTTGCTCATCAGAACCTTGTCGCCCACTTTAACGGTCATCTTGACCTCTTTGCCATCCACCATACCGCCAGGGCCAACCGCCAGGACTTCTGCCACTTCGGGCTTCTCCTTGGCGGAGCCGGTGAGGATGATCCCGCTCTTGGTGGTCTCTTCCGCTTCCACCATCTTTGTGACAACTCTGTCTGCCAACGGTTTAATCGTCATACTGAACTCCTCCAATATCAAAGTTTTCCAAACACAATCATAAGTTTAGCACTCTTTCTCTTTGAGTGCTAAACTTATTTTAATACAGATTTCAAAAAAATCAACCCCTTTCGCAAAGAAAATTTTAATATTTACAGTTTTGTAACATTCTGGCAGTATCAACCGCCTTTGATGAAATCTTTCCGTGAAATGCCCTTACACGGCTAAAAAAGTCTCTATATGGTGAAATTTCAAATACTTGGGTTCTCCCATGGGGATACAATCCTTCTGCTCTAAGAAATCTATGATTTGCTATCCACAAAACCTCCTGCCATTTTCCTTCCAGTCACAAAATACCGGTACTGGACCAGCAGAAACTGGAACAGCACCGGCTTTTGCAGCAACAGATGAGCAGCTCTGTTCATCAAGCACCATTTTCATTGATGTCCACTACTGCTCTGTGAATATTTGTCCAATATCCCCTCTTATGGATTCCTCGTTTAAAACTTCCTCTGGCGGTTCTGAAATGGAAGTGCAAATCCCTTGGAGTTCTTCTAGGCGCCCTTCATCTGTTTGGAAAAGGCAGGAACCCTCTCCTTTTAAGTACAGGGTACCCTTTCCGCTGGGAACCATCTGGACACTCTTTGTATCCCCTGCTGCGGAGGTAAACGTGAGGGAAGCTACCGGCTCCAGAGAAGGCTCCACCGGTGCGTCTAAAAGTTTCGGCCGCAGCTGCAGCGCCGCCTGTGCAGCGGCATTAAACTGCTCCTCTGTTATCAACTGGCCATTGCAAGAATAGATCCCCTCCTCCTGTTGAAAGATGTAGGATTCTCCTTCCAATATTGCTGTAAACTGGTCCAATTGCTGGGGGGACAAGGCGGGGAAAAATTGTTGTGTTAGGGTTTCGGCGGTTACCCGCATCCATCCCAGGTCCACTTCAGAAACCTGGTAGATCACGGGAACACCCTCCAACATCAGCCATGCGGTACCCTCCTCATCAATGGAGGAGCTCACTAGTTTCAACCGGCGATTGCTGGAGGTGGATACCTCCAAAGCCGCTGCTGGTTCGTCTAGACCATAATGCTCTAACTGCTCTTGGGTGGGAAATATCGCCTCAGCTCGAACCGCCGCCAGTCCAAACGCCTGCCCCAACCAGCTGTTTACAGTGTAATAGTCCAATTCCGCCTCCACGGGAGCGATCATGCGATAGGTGCCAGAGTCCTCCCCTCCCTCGCTCGGCTGATATTCCAGCGCCACTGGTGCAAAACCCGAGAGGGCAAGTTCCGCCGTCTGGGCCACTTCACCGTCTTCCAGCGGCTGAGTGATTCCCAGAGAGAGAAAAGAGAGGGATCCCTGCAGAAATGGCTCCACCATCTCTTGGGCCGCCAGATAGACTCGGTTTTCAAATAACAGGTAATACCCCTGATCAACCGGAGTGGCACTCCCAATTGAAAACGTTTGTTGCCCTTGTTCAGCCTCTATTGTCACAACGGCCCGAGCTGGTTCTAAGCCGAAGTTTTCCAGATTGGACACGTCCCGGATCTCCCGTTCAGCCGAGGGTGCAACCGCAATATCGACTGTACGACTGATTAAATCCTCGTTTAAAGATAACTCCTCCAGGCCTTGTATGGCGACTGCTTCCCCCTGATGTTCCATTACATAGCCGCCTTGGGCGTTTTCCACTGTGATAGAGGTCCATACCTCTCCCAAATTGAAGAGGGGGACTTTTGAATCAGCCAAAGGCTCCTGTTGAGGGGGCTCTGTCAGCAGGAATACGGTCAACATCACCGCCAATATTGCCAACACCGCCACCGCTATGGCCAATGTCACCACCTGTCTTTTCATGGCAGCCCCCTTTCAAGCGCGTCTGCGCCGCATCCAGATGACGATTCCCACAGCCAGCACTACCACTGGCAGAACCACCATTAACACCGTTGCCAACAATAGCGCTTGGGCTTGGTTGATCATCAGAGGCTGCCCCCCCAAGGTCTTGGAAGGCAGAAAGAAGGTCCCCTCTCGATGAGTTAAAGTATTTCCCACGGCCATCAAGTAGTCGGCATTGGAGAGCGCACGGATCCCCAACATTTGGGAGGAAAACAGCTGGTCGGAACCGAATACCAACAAATTGGACTCTGCACCGTTTTCGGCGGTATATGTGGACATACCCGCTACCGCTATCGGCCCAGAAGGAACGATATCCGAAATCTGTTCCACATCCTCCCCAGCGACACCCGCCGTCTCCGAATAGGAGAGCAAGGTAGTGGTGGTGCGGCCCAAGCTTTCCTCATAGAGGAATTCCACTGGTCTTGAAAAGGGCATTGCCAATGGGATCTGAGGGTCCTGCATTCCCGCCTGGAACGGCTGGGCAGCAATCTCCGCAATTCCAAAATAGCCGTTGCTGTTGAGCACCCGGCTGGGGCTGGTTTCCGCCACCGCCCCTGTGCCTACAGCCATTCCCCATTTGGCCAGCCAGGCCGAGAGGTTGGGCAGCTCCGGCTGGTCCACCGCAGCAAAATAGAGGATATTTTTCCCATAGTTGCCGCCATTTTCCAGATAAGCGTCCAACTTTTCTGTCTCATCCACTGTTAAATCCCGGTGAGGGGCATAGAGCACCACCAGGTCGGCCTCCTGGGGCAGCTCCTCCAGTAAGGTAGAGACCTCTTGAGCTTCAAACCCATTCCGCTCTAAAAGCTGCCGCATCCCGCTAGCATCCGATTCCTGGTGGCCGGTGACAAATACAAGCTGCTTTTTCTGGTCTGTGGACACATTTAAAATAGCCCCTGTGACCGCCTGCTCCACATTGGAGGCAGAAATTGCTCCGCCATACCAGGAGTACTGCACTTCAAACAGATCATAGACGGTCAGTTGCTCTAAATTTTCCCCGCAGGAGATGAGCAGGTCGTTGACCGCCAGCTCCAAATCTGGATAATTGGCGATATAGGCGGGGTTTGCCATCAGATCCACAAACTCCAAATGAATCTGGCGGTTATACTGGGCATATTGTTCTAGCACCGCCATTGCCTGGCGGTAATAGTCTCCCCCCTCCAAGAATCCGTCCCGAGTGTTGAGTACGGTGATGGTAACCTCTTTTTGCATCCCCTCCAGATAATCGATGGAGTTTTGGGAGAGCTGAAACGCCTGGTTCGCGGTCAAATCCCATTTTACTGGATATCGGTCGGTAATCACTGCCGCCGCTAAATTCAACAGGGCTAGGCAACAGACCACCACCAGAGTAATCGCAGTAGAAAGAATGCCCATTTTCTTCCGGACACTCCATGGGTTACGTTTATCCTTTTCCATTTTATTTCCCTCCCCTCAACTCCAACGGCGCTTCTCCAGCACCCGCATGGTGAGGAAGAAAAACAATCCGGCAAATGACAAGAAAAATACCAGATCTGAGAGGTTTAAAACGCCCAGGGAAAAATCCCCAGAATGGCTGCTGAGGGTCAGATAATCCAAGACTGTCCCCAAAAGGCCGCCTCCCAGCATCTCTCCAATTGAGCCAAGCATCATAAACAACATCCCTGCCCCCAAAGTGCCCACGGCCGCAATCACTTGGCTCTCTGTGAGGGAGGAGATGAACATCCCTAGGGCACAGATAGCCATCCCAACCAGAAACAGGCCCAAAAAATTGCCAAAAAATACCGGCAAATCCACCTCTCCTAGAACAGAGACGATTGCCAGGTAGACCAAAGTGACTGCCTGCGCGGCCAAATAGAGGGTCATAGAGGCCAGATATTTCCCACCCACAAGGGCTCCCAAACTCACCGGTGCGGTCAATAGCTGTTGGTCGGTACGGTTGCGGCGTTCTTCGCTGAACAGTTTCATCGTCAGAATTGGCACCAAAAATACCGCAAAGGAATAGAGCATGCTGAACAGGATGCCAAAATCAGAGGACTGGCCATAGAGGTTATATCCAAAGAAATAGTAGCCGGAAACCGCATAAAAAATGGCCAGGAATACATAGCCCGCCGGAGTCACCAAATAAGAGCGCAGCTCTCTCTTATAAACCGCTCCCATTCGTCCCTTCCCCTTTCTCCTGCTCTTTCGATGTTTCAGTCTGTTGGGTGAGCTCCAAAAAGATCTCCTCCAGCGTTGGTTTTTGATCGTACAATTCCAATAGTGGTATGCCCGCCTCCACTAAGGCAGCGGCTAATTGGGGACGCAGCTCCTCCGCTCCTGCTTTCATCTGATATTGACGGGTCCCGGATAATTCCCCTGGGGATACTTTCAAACCTTGCAGTGCGGGGAAACGGGCCAGCACCCGGCGCACCTGGGACTCCTCCCCACCAGCAAGCAACACCAGACGGCGTTCCTTCTCCTGCGCCTGCATCAGATGACTGGTGGCGTCATCCGCTACAATCCGTCCATGGTCAATCATGATAATCCGTGTGCAGACGGCTTCTACCTCTTGCAAAATGTGGGAGGAAAGGAGCACTGTTCGCGTAGTAGAGAGGTCGCGGATCAGCTCCCGAATTTCCAAAATTTGGACTGGATCTAAGCCCACTGTAGGTTCATCCAAAATTAAAATGGGAGGCTCCCCGATCAGAGCACAGGCCAGACCCACCCGTTGGCGATACCCTTTGGAAAGGTTTTGGACCAAGCGGTTTTTCATCTCTTCAATACGCACCCGTTTACAGAGAGCCTCCAGATGCTGCCTTCGCTCCAGTCTTGGGCGTTTCAGCGCATAGGAAAACTCTAAATTTTCCCATACAGTCAAATCCGGGTAGAGTGGTGGGATCTCTGGCAGATAACCAAGCTGCCGCTTGGCGCCTTTGGGCTCTGTAAGCACATTACAACCGTTCACCAGCACTGTTCCCTCTGTAGCGGACAGATAACCAGTAATGATATTCATGGTGGTTGTCTTGCCGGCTCCGTTGACCCCCAAAAAGCCCACCACTTCTCCAGACTCCACCTGGAAGCTGATATGGTCCACAGCAGTGACACCCGCATATCGTTTGGTAAGCGCGCTGACCTGTAGCAAACGCATCCACCCCTTTCCTTTGCTACCCCGGCAATCGGGCTCTGATTGTTCTATTTTAGCCAACAGATTTGTGTTTGTCTTAAAAAATTTGTAAACAGATTGTTTTCCCCTCTGTTACAAAGTGTATAAAAACAGGACCCCAGTTTTTCTGGGGTCCTGTTTTCTAAAATGCTATTCTTCTTCATCTCGTGTGCTGCCAATTCGCAAGCCGCTGCTGGAGCGTCGGGTGGAAGAATCGTCTTCTTCCTCATCGTCCCGGCTTACTCGCCCCTCTTCAGCTTCTACAATACCCGAATGGAGGGAACAGGTAGGCGGAAGATTGGATTTTTTATACCAACCGGTCGCGGTAGAGGGACAGGTGTCCAGTGCCAGCTCTCCAGTCTCGGTACAGTACTCCGCCTGCTCGATGTTGCTCTCCCCCCAGACAGGAAACTGCTTATTCTCCAGCCCTTCATGGAGCGGCTGCATAATACTCTTCCACAATAGGGGCGGAGCATAGGCAACGCCGCCGCCATAGCGGATGGTCTCTGGGGTATCATATCCCATCCAGACGCCGCACACATAGTAGGGGGTGATCCCCATGAACCATTGATTATAGTCATCATCCGAAGTACCGGTCTTGCCGGCGACTGTCATGTTGGGGAAAGCGGCGGGGGTACCAGTGCCGTAAGGGCCGTAGGTGACTCTCTGGAGGAGTCGGTTCACGATGGTGGCAGTCTCTGCAGAGATCACACGGCGGGGGGTGGTGTCCTTTTGAAGGATGACATTTCCATCTGCATCCCGCACCTCTGTATAGGCGTAGGGACGGGTAAAATAACCGCCATTGGCGTAAATCTGGTAACCGCCGGTCATCTCCAACGGGGTAACTCCCAGTGTCATGCTTCCCAGGGCCATAGACGCTAGGTTGACATCCGAGAAAACCTGTCCATTGATTACCTGACGTTCCACCAAGCTGTCAAATCCCAGCTTATTTTTCAAAAAGTCAAAGCAGGTCTTCGGGCCTACCATATTTACAATTTTTACCGCAATGGTATTGCGGGACTGCTGAATCGCCTGATCCACTGTGATGGGGCCCAGATAGTTCCCCTGGAAGTTTACCGGCCAATCAGAAAGCACCACTTCCCCATCCTCATTTGTTTGGGGCATAGGGCTGTCCTCAATCATGGTGGACCAGGTGATTACATCCCGTTCAATCCCCTGCAGATAAGCCGCCAAAGGTTTGATGGATGAGCCGCTCTGGCGTTTTGCCTGGGTGGCTCGGTTGAGCACCCGGCTTCCTTCCTTCTCTCCAATACCGCCCGCCAGTCCCAAAATACGGCCATTGGGGTCGGTGATGACACAGGCCGACTGAGGATAGTCCTCATTCAGCACCGGAGGAAAATTGTTCACATCCCGATAAAATTCATTGAGAAAATCTTGGATCTCCTTATCCACAGTTGTATAAATGCGATAGCCGCCGCCATACAGCTGTTGCTGTGCGTATTCATAGGTATACCCCAATTCAGACTCCAGATCGGAGATTACCTCATCGATCACATGGTCCACGAAGTAATCGTTGGTCTGGAACACCTGTTGAGCACTGGTGGAGTCCTTAATAAACACCAGTTCCTCATTGAGCGCTTCCTCATATTCCTCATCGGTGATCATCCCTTGATCGTGCATCTCCCAGAGGATCTGCTCCTGACGCTCCTTATTATTTTCTGGATAGAGAAAAGGATTGTAGAGGGTCGGATAGTTGGTAATTCCAATAATGGAGGCACACTCCGCCAGAGAAAGATCCCACACATCTTTATTAAAATAGGTATGAGCCGCGGCCTGTACTCCATAGGACTGGTTGGAAAAAAAGACCGTATTCAGATAAGCGGTGATGATCTGCTCTTTGGAATAACGCTGCTCCAGCTTTAGAGCCCGGAAAATCTCCTGTACCTTCCGTTCAATACTAACTTCATTGTCTCCGGTAATGTTTTTAATCAATTGCTGGGTAATCGTGGAACCGCCGTATTGGGGCTGATTGGGAATAAACATCGTCAGGAATGCTCCAAACGTCCGTTTCCAGTCTACGCCGTGATGGGTCCAAAAGCGTTTATCCTCAATGGCCACAAGCGCATTGATCATGTCTTCGGGGATTTCATCATACTCCACCGGCATACGATTTTCCGCTGTTTGCAGCTGCTGCAACTGTTGGATATTCCCCTCCGCATCCTCATAATAGAGAATCGTCGTATAGCGTTGATCCAAATTGTCCAGACTGATGACCTCATCAGAATTGATATACCGCAAAATATAGACGGTCAATACCGACGCCACCATACAGCCGGTGATGATGCCCACCATAATCAACGCGGCGATAACCCTTCCAATATTGGCAAACGTCCCCTTAATGATGCTGCCGATTGAATTTTGTTTCTGTTCTCCCATGAACTAGAATCCTCCTTGCCGCCAGGAACAGGTCCAACCTACCAAATTGGGTATGATTGCATAGAATATAGTATACCATAATCGATGGGTAAAGTGTGAATGTTTTTTAAACGAAATTGATGGATTTTCTTTTTCAGGTATATTTCTCTTCGGGATTGTCCAAAATATTGTAAACAAATCCCGAACTTTCAACTTCATTGATGTGGGGATGGATCCATTGATGACAGGCGAGGTGTAGTCCATGAGAAATGCTATTTTGATTACCCTAGTGGGAATCTTATTGGTTTCCCTCTTAACGATCGGGGTCATTTATGCCCTACCTTCAGACCCTCAAGCAGAACCTATTTCCAGCAGTTCTTCTCCCTCCCCTCTCGAACAACCAGATGCCTATCCTTATCTTTTAAAAGCTTACAACGGGAAATTGGCTGTATTTACAGACGATTTAATAGAACCGGACTTGGTTTTCGACATCTATCTGAAAACTTTGCCTGAATTTGATCAGAAACAACTGGAGCAAGGCATTCGAGTGCAAACTTATGAAAAGCTCACCGCTCTCATTGAGGACTATATCAGTTGAGCCATTGTTACCATTTTGTAATTTCCGCTCAAAGATTGTAACCACTCTGTAACCGCTTTGTAATCAAAAAAGGAGGATTTTTGATTACAAAATAAGTATAATAAAACCAAGATGAGATTTGTGGTGAAAATCTCCTCCTGAAAAATCAGTTTTTAATTCATTGTGAGGCTTGATCAACCTCATCCCCCTCCTTTCAACAAGCGGCCAAAGATGTGCCGCTTCTTTTTTTGTCCCTCGGAAAAAGCCCTTGACTGCTGTGACAAAAATTGCTATACTAATTAAGCTCTGTGGTATCCTTCTGTTTATTCACATGGCATAGACAGTGGTCAGTTTCTTCTAAAATATTAGGTTTGATCATTCCCATACAACTAAATATGCTAGTGTAGCACAGTCGGTAGTGCAGCTGATTCGTAATCAGCAGGTCCCTTGTTGTTCTTAAGGTAATCATAGCCAAATTACTCGAAATATGGTAAACTACAAACAGGATGCGGCTTTTGCCCGTTCTCATATGGTCATGCTAGTGTAGCACAGTC